>NZ_JBAGKC010000022.1:0-126297 GCF_037034245.1 Streptomyces sp. CA2R106 | reverse complement strand
ACTCGTCGCCACGGTCAACCGGCCCCGGGCCGGCCGGGACGCCCTGCGGATCGCCGCGGCGGCGGCCGGTCTGCCCGGCGACCCGGCCGGCTACCGCTTCCCGCACCCGCGCGCCTCGGTGACCCACACCGAACGCGCGGGCGTGGCGGCGGTGCTCCTCGGCGGCGCCGCCGACGGTGTCGGCGTCGACCTCGAGCACGACCGGCCGGTGCGCCCGGCGGCGGCCCGGTTCTACCTGCGCGACGACGAGCCCCACGACGACCTCCTGCGGCTGTGGACGGTCAAGGAGGCGCTGTTCAAGGCCGACCCGGCCAACGCGACGCGGTTGCTCCGCGACTACCGGGCGAACGACCCGGCGTACCAGCACGTTTCAGCCCGACACCTCGGCGGCTGGCTCACAGTCGCCGCCCGTCTTGCGAGGGAGCCCATGCCCGCCAACACGATCAGCTTCGAGACCGTGGCCGAACGGGTCGCCGGGGTACTGCGCGTACCCGCGAGCGACCTCACGCCGGACACCCTGATGAAGGACCTGGCCGCCGACAGCTTCATGTTGGTCGAGATGATCGTCGACCTGCAGGAGGAGTTCGACGCCGTGTTCACCCAGGCCCGCCTCCGCGAGATCGACAGCCTCGGCGAACTCGTCACGCTGCTCCAGGAATCGGCCGCGTGAGACCCCGTCCCCTTCTGCCGGCCACCGTGGCCGGTGCCCGTCCGACTTCGGAGGCTGATAGCAAGTGAACGTCCCTGTCATGGTGCTGGTGCTCGCCGACTTCGTGGTGATCGGCGTGCTGCCCCGGGTGTTCTTCAAAGGCGGCAGCTTCAACCTCGGCTGGTGGCTGACCGGAGCGCCCTTCTTCGTCGTCCCCCCGTTCCTGATCGCCGCGCGGCTGGCGCACTGGCACTCGTGGATCAGCATGGGCAAGGCGGTGACGACGCTCACCGCGATCGGCGCCGTGCTCGCCGGCGGCTCGATCGCGCTGATGTTCTTCACCCTCGGCACGCACCGGGTGCCGCTGGCCCTGTGGCACCAGGAGGACGACGCGCCGGTGTCGATCGTGACGTACGGCGCGTACTCGAAGATCCGGCACCCCTTCTACTCGTCGTTCCTGCTCGGGTTCCTCGGTGCCTTCGCGATGTTCCCGCACCTGGGGACGCTGCTGCCGCTGCTCTACGCGATCGTCCGGCTGACCACGACCGCGATGCGGGAGGAGAAGCGGCTGTCCGCCTCGGAGTTCGGCGGCGAGTACCGCGAGTACATCTCCCGCACCGGCCGCTTCCTGCCCATCTGACCGACCCTCAGCAGTGTGCGCGAGAAGAACCCCACGGGCATCGACACGCCCGTGGGGTTCTTCGCTCTCCCCCCGCCCGTACCCCTCCGGAGACCTCTCCGGCCGCCCTCTGGAACCGCCTGTGGACCCCCCTCTGGAATCCCCCTGGTGTTCTCCGCCCACCCAGCGTGACCGACCGGTCGGTCACATGGTAGACTCGGTGGGCCAGGCGACCAGGAACACCCCCCGACGTACCCGCAATCGACGCACGGGCCGCGCAGGAGCGACCCGACGCGGAAGGGAACAGGCCCTGTGACATCCAGCATGGAGTCGGCCAGCGACCAGGCACAAGACCAGGACGCGCGCCGAGAAGCCCCGGACCCGCTGCGGTGGTGGTCCCTCCTCGCGGTCAGCCTGGCCACGTTCATGACCTATCTGGACCTGAACATCATCAACGTGGCGATCCCCACCATCCAGCGCAGCCTGCACCTTTCGGAGGCCGGGCTGGAGTGGATCGTCAGCAGCTACCTGCTCACCCTGGCCGGCCTGCTGCTGGCCGGCGGCCGCCTCGCCGACGCCTACGGCCGCCGCCGGCTGTACATGATCGGCCTGATCATCTTCACCCTCTCCTCGCTGTCGGCGGGCCTCGCCGGCAACGGCGGGATGCTGATCAGCAGCCGGGCCGTCCAGGGCATCGGCGCGGCCCTGCTCACGCCCGCCACGCTGGCGATCATCACCAACACCTTCACCGACGTGAAGGAGCGCACCAGCGCGATCGGCCTGTGGACGGTGAGCGCGGCCTTCGGCCTGGCCCTCGGGCCGGTGACCGGCGGCCTGATCACCGAGAACATCCGCTGGGGCTGGATCTTCCTGATCAACGTGCCGGTCGGCGTGGTGACCCTCGCGCTGAGCGTCCGCACGGTCCGCGAGTCCCGGTCGGCCGCCGCCGGCCACGTCCTGGACGTCGGCGGCCTGGTCACCTCCGCGGTCGCGCTGTTCGCGGTCACCTACGCGCTGATCGAGGGCAACGACGCCGGCTGGGGCGCGCCGGAGATCGTGGCGGCGTTCGTCGTCGCCGGGATCTTCGCGGTGGCCTTCTTGGTCTTCGAGACCCGCTCGGTCGCCCCCATGGTCAACCTGCGGCTGTTCCGTATCCGCCAGTTCACCGGCGGCATCACCACCCAGATGATCTGGGCCTTCGGCGCCCTCGCCATCTACTTCTTCACCTCGATGTACCTGCAGGACGTCCTCGGCTTCTCCCCGCTGAAGTCGGGCCTGCTCTTCGTGCCGATGGCGTTCGCGCTCGCCGCGTTCGCCGGGTTCTCCACGCTGATGGAGGGCTGGATCGGCGGGCACCGCACGGTCTCGCTCGGCATGGTGATGATGACGGTCGGCCTCATCATGCTCAACATGCACGACGAGCACTCGACGTTCGCCTCGCTGCTGCCCTGCCTGATCGTGCTCGGCGGCGGCATGGGCATCATGAACGTGCCGATGACCAACGCCGTCATGCAGAACACCCCGGAGGCCCAGGCCGGGGTCGCCTCGGCGCTGCTCAACGACGCCCGCGAGGTGGCCGGCCTGCTCGGCATCACCATCATCGGCGCGGTGCTGCGCTCCCAGCAGACCGCCAAGCTGCACTCCGGGGCGAACCCGTCGCAGGCGTTCCTGCACGGCTACCACGCCGGTCTGTGGGTGGCGACGGCCCTGGTCGTGATCGGCATCGTCTTCACCTACACGACGCTGCGCCCCAACAAGGAAACGAGCGGCCTGAAGGACCCGGTTCCGGCCCAGCAGTTGACGTGAGAAGAACGGCGGGCGGCACCGGGCGGAAATCCGGTGCCGCCCGCCGGGAACCGGGCCGGTGACTTCTGCGGAAACGGACGCGCACGCCTGACAGGAGGTACTCAGTACGGATAGACGCGTGGTGGCCACCCTGGGCGGATCAGACCTATGGAGTACGCCTTGGAAACGACCGCAGGACGGTTCTTGACCTTGAGCTTACGCATCAGGGTGTCGACGTGATAGCCGATGCCGCCACGGCTCAGATAGAGCATGGAGGCCAGGTTCACCGTCGACATACCGAGCGCCACACCTTCGAGAATGCGCGCTTCGATATCGGTCAGCACCAGACGGTGCGGTGCGGGTGCCGGGTCCGGGCGGCTGCCGTTGTCCGGGCAGACCAGGGCCATCAGGCCGTCGGTGTCGCCTTCGCTCTCGCCACGCACGGTGAAGCCGGTCAACTCGCCGCTGAACACGGTGGAGTCCTTCTGCCGGAACGCCACGGTGGGCTCGGTGAAACGGCTCCCGCGGTCGGCGACCAGCCGGGAGAACTGCCGGCCGACCTGGGCCCGGGCGTCGGAGTGCAGCAGGTCGGCGAAGCGGCGCCCGCCCAACTCCGCGGGCCGGCAGCCGAACTGGCCGGAGAACTCGGCGTTCACCTCGACCAGCCGGAACGCGCTGTCTAACTTGGCCATGCACATGCCGGACCGCTCGAAGAGCGACCGGAGGATCTCCTGCTGACTCCCCCTGCTGCTGAGGTTAAAGACCAGTGCCTCTGTCATTGTTTCCTTCTCCCCTGCTCGCTCAGTGAACGAAGGTGGTGCGAAGACCGTCGTGACGTGACGCTGTCTCATGACCCACCGCGACCCCGCGGTGCGGCGGTGGAGCGAGGCCATCTCCGGCCGGGGGTTCCCGTCGTCCCCGGCCATGACATCGCGCTTGCCCGACATGTCTCCCTATGAAGGACTACCGACACATCGGTCTTGGTTCTCCCGGAGGCGCAAGTCATGCCGGGAGTCAGCCCGGGCGGGGCGGCGGGGGCCGTCCGCCGCGGCGACCCGGCTCGCGGCGCGCTCGTGCCCCGGCTCTTTCCGTGGGCACGGCAGCCGAGCGTTCTATGCGTTTCATACGATCCGCCATACCGGTATCGGCGACCGGTCGGCGTACGCGATCATCCCAGCCGGCCGAGTCGCCGGTCCCGTACATCGCCATGGATCAGACGCATTCCTTCTGGATGATCGTCCTGCGGCAATGCCCCGGTGGAGCCGCGGACACCCCGGCGAGGTGGGCAGGGCCCATTGCGGCCGACCGCCAGTCGCGCTGCACTCGCCCTCCCCCGGCGCTTTCACCGTGCCCGCTGCACTTACCTGCCGCTCTCCGGCCGCGGCGCCCCACGTGCCACAGGCAGGCGGCCGACCGGCCGCCACTCCTTCGTGGAGCGCGCGTTGACAGCTTTCCAGTCCGACCCGGTCAGGCGCTACTCGACAAATCCCTCGACCACCAGCGGCGGCCAACTCCCCATCCGGAACAGTCCGGCCGAATAGGCTCGGGAGACCAGCTCGGATCGATTGGCCGCTTCGAGGTTTTTCATCAGCGCACTGACGTGATATTCGACTCCACCTCGGCTCAGGAAAAGCTTTGAAGCGAGCTGAACCGTGGACATCCCGGCCGCCACGCCTTCCAGGACGAGCGCTTCCATCCTGGTCAGCGGCTTTCGCTCGGCGGCCGGCGCGGGCGCGGAGGGCACGCCCTCGCCCTCGGGGCCGGGCTCCAACTCCAGCAGGACGACGAGCGAGTCGATGTGCCCCGCGTCGTCCGTCACCGCGATCCCAGTCAGCTCGGTGCTGGTCCGCCCGGCGCTGGTCAGGGCGGCGACCCGGTCGCTGAACCGGCTCCGCTCGCCGCGCGCCAGCGACAGCAGCCGCCGGGTCAGCGCGTCCCTGGCCCGCACATGCACCAGGTCGACGAGGGGGACACCGGGGAGATCCTGGACCGAAAGTCCGAAAACATCGGCGAAACCGACATTGCTCCCGATCAGGCGGAGATCAAGATCCACATGCGCAATGCGCGCGGACGAGTTGTCGAACAGCGACCAGAGTCTGTACACGTCGTCAGCCCGCTCAGGTGAGCAGGTTTTCGTCTCAGTGATCGCATCTTGTCCCGCCGACACGATTTAGCCTCCCCGCATGCTCAGCCAAGACTCCGGCCGTTTATTGGTCCAGACTCCCATACCGAAATCCCAAAAACCAGCCTCACCGGCAACCGGTTTACGGCCACCTGCGCAAGTCTAGGGTTTTTCCGGCTTGTCCCACCGGCGGACGCCGGGCGTCCGCCGATGTAACCGGGGCGTTAAGAAATGAGCCGGCGCCCTCCGGCACCAGCGCAGGTCAGGTGACATGCTTGCCGCGCAGCGGGCCCCGCAAACAAGCCGCGGGAAAACTACCGTCCGTAGCATTCGCCACGCCGCGCATACATCCACGGCCACCCCGGGTTCTTCGGATTTTGTCCATTTTCGGCAGGTTCAACGGGAAAATCGCCGAGCACCCATGACTTCTTTTGGTTGACTATTTACTTTCCAACGTTCTACCGTAGCCATTCCGGAAGTTCGCTTTCCGTTTCCCCGTTTGCGGGAGTGTTCGGCAAAGAGCGCGGTGCGTGCGGGCGAGGGAGAGCATGGCGCAGCGAAGGGGGAAGCCGCAATGCCCGTCGCTACCCCACGGACCGGCCGTACGGCCCCGGCGCGGGGCACAGGACCGATGCGGCGCTCAGGCCCCGCGCGGCGCTCAGATGCCGAGGAACCGCCGGAGCACCCGGCGCGAGGCGGGCAGCGGACGCCCGGCGTCGAACTCCAGCACCGAGATCTCCCGGGTCATCGCGGCGATCAGCTGCGCGGCCGCCTCGGCGTCCTCCCAGCCCATCACCTCCAGGTCGACCACTCCCGCCGCCGCCAGCCGCTCCCGGCGGGCCGCCATGGAGCCCTGCACCGTCGGGTCGGAACGGGCCTCCAGGGCCAGCGCCTTGACGCCGCGGTTCGCCAGCGACACATCGAGATACGCCTCGGTGCTGCGGAAGATCCGCTCGGCACCGGGCGCCAGGCCGGCGATCGCCTCGTCCACGGCCTCCTGCACCCGGGCGTGGAAGCGCTTGTGCATGGCGTCGACGAACGTCGCCCGGTCCTTGAAGTGGACATAGAAGGTGCCTTTGGCCACCCCCGCCCGCGCGAC
Source organism: Streptomyces sp. CA2R106 (assembly GCF_037034245.1). Lineage (NCBI taxonomy): Bacteria > Bacillati > Actinomycetota > Actinomycetes > Kitasatosporales > Streptomycetaceae > Streptomyces > Streptomyces sp. CA2R106. The sequence continues at coordinate 120,023 of NZ_JBAGKC010000022.1, read as the reverse complement.
CACCATGTTCACGCTCAGACCGCCCAGGCCGTGCTGCTCCGCCAGCGCCACGCCGGCGTCGAGCAACGCCTCACGTGTCTGCAACGCTCCGGGCATCTGCACTCCTGCTGCCATAACTTCGGAGTATATGCCCGCCCGCCGGTCAGCGGCCTGAGGCGACTTTCCGGAGCGGTGACCGACCAGTCGGTCACGTGCTACGCTCCGGCCCATGCCCACGGTTCCGAGACCCACTCAACCGCACGCATACGGCAACGGCAGCCGACCCAGTGACGTCCCCGGCGGTGCCACCGCCGAGAAGGAGCAGCAGCGATGAAAGCGGCAGTGATCGAAGAAGTCGGCGCCGCACCGCATGCGACCGACCTCGCCGACCCGACCCCGGCCACCGAGAAGCAGGTGGTCGTCAAGGTCGAGGCGACCGCACTGAACTCGATCGACCTGCACGTGGCGGACGGCCACCACCGCGCCGGTCCGCCGAAGGTCCCGTACGTGCCCGGCTTCGAGGTCGTCGGCACCATAACCACCGGGCCCGACCAGGGTCTTCGCGTGCACGCCACGGTGCCGGCCGGTCTGGTGCCGGGGGTCAACGGCGGGCTGGCCGAGCTGCTCCTCACCGACCGCGGGGCCTGCATCCCCGTCCCGGACGGGCTGGACAGCGTGGTCGCCGCGGCGATCGGCGCCGTCGGCGCGGGCGCCGACCTGTCGCTGCGCAAGGCCGGGCTCCAGGAGGGCGAGAGCGTCCTCGTGCTCGGCGCGACCGGCCCGCTCGGCACCGCCGCCGTCCAACTGGCCAAGCTGGCCGGTGCCAAGCGCGTCATCGCGGCCGGCCGCAACCCCGAGCGCCTCGCGCAGGTCGCCGACGCGGACGGCACCGTGGTCCTCGGCGACCAGCCGCTGGCCGAGCAGCTGGCCGAGCTCGGCGGCCCGGTCGACCTGGTCGTCGACCCGCTGTGGGGCCCCTGGGCGGTGCCCGCGCTGGGCTGCCTGGTGCCGGGCGGCCGCTACCTCAACATCGGTGCGGCGGCGGGCGACGAGAGCGCGTTCCGGGTCGAGATGCTCCGCGGCGCGCAGCTGTCCCTGATCGGTTTCAGCGGCACCACCGCGAAGCCGGCGGACGCCTTCGCCGCGTACAACCGCGTCGCTGCCCTCGCCGCGGCCGGCTCCTTCGTCCTGCCCACCGCCACCTACGCGTTGGACGACGCGACCAAGGCGTGGGAGGCCCAGGCGTCCTCCCCGGGCAAGAAGATCGTCGTCACCCCCTGACGATCCGGCCGCCCCTGACTGCCTGACCGTCCGAACACCCGGGTCCGGGTCGCAGCGCTCTCCCGCCGCGGCCCGGACCCAGGTGTGTGCCGCTACGGCGGCGGGAGCGCGCCGCCGTCGGGTTCCGGCGGTACGAAGCCCTCGGCGACCATCGCGGCGAGGTCGTAGTACGCCTCGCGGGTCCCCGGCCGCAGCATGTCCGGGTCGATCTCGCCGTCGTCCGCCAAGTGCCGGTCGAGCGGCACCACTTGGACACCGCGGCAGCGGGTCCGGAAGTGCGCCACGAGGTCGTCCACCTTGACCGTCCGGCCGGTCTCGCGCACCCCGGAGATGACGGTCAGGCTGCGGGAGACCAGCTCCGCGTAGCCGTGCGCGGACAGCCAGTCGAGGGTGGTGCTCGCGCTGGAGGCGCCGTCCACGGACGGCGTCGTGACGACGATCAGCTGGTCGGCCAGGTCCAGCACGCCGCGCATCGCGCTGTAGAGCAGACCGGCGCCGGCGTCGGTGAGGATCAGCGGGTAGTGGCGGCCCAGCACGTCGACGACCCGCCGGTAGTCCTCGTCGGTCAACGCGGTCCTGGCCTCGGGGTCCACGTCATTGGCGAGGACCTCCAGGCCCGAGGGCGCCAGCGAGGTGAACCGGCGGATGTCCCGGTACCCGCGCACCCGCGGCAGCGCGTCCACCAGATCGCGGACGGTCGCACCCGTCTCCCGCCGCACCCGGCGTCCGAGGGTGCCGCCGTCCGGGTTCGCGTCGATCGCCAGGACCTTGTCCTGCCGCTCGCCGGCGAGCGTCGCGCCGAGAACGGCCGTGGTGGTCGTCATGCCGACGCCGCCCTTGAGGCTGAGCACCGCGATCCGGTGGCAGGACAGCACCGGGGTGCGGATCAGCGCCGACTTCCGCCGCCGCTCGGCCTCTTCGTTCCTCCCGGCCATCGCGAACCGCGCCGTCGGCGGCCTCGTCCGCTCCTGCTGCGGCCGCTGCGTCGCCGCCTGGTTGCGCAGCAGCCGCTCCGGGCCCGTCTCGACGGCCGCGTTGTAGCCGAGCGGCGCGGAGATCGTGCGCGGTGGCCCGCTCAGCGCGGCCCGCATGCTGTCCAGCCGGGCCACCACCTCGGCGGCGCCCGCGGGGCGATCCTGCGGGGCGATGGCCATCAACTCCCCTACCAGCGCCGCTAGTTCGGTCGGGACTTCCGGGTGGCGCTGTTCGATCGGCTCCAGCGGCCGGTGCACCGGACGGCCGGTGAGCAGCAGCGCGACGTCCGCGTCGGACGGACGCTCCCCGGCGAGCAGCGCGTAGAGCACGCAGCCCAGGGCGTACAGGTCGGACCGCTCGGTGGCCGGGCGGCCCAGCGCCTGCTCGGGCGAGGTGAACACCAGCGGCCCGACGGTCGCCGCGCCGACCACGTACCTGGGCGCCGAGCCGAAGTCGCAGATCTTGACGGTGCCGTCCGGCAGCAGCATCAGGTTGCCGGGCGCGAGGTTCCGGTGGACCAGGCCGCGCGCGTGGGCGTGCCGCAGCCCGTCGCCGATCTGGGCGCCGTACGCGAGCACGTCCGCGAGCGAGACCCTGCGGTCCCGCAGGACTTGCCGGAAGTCGGTGCCGCGGAGCATTTCCGAGACGAGGAACGGCCTGCCCTCGTGCTCGCCCAGGTCGCGCAGGCGCGCGATGTTGGGGTGCCGCAAGGACACGGCCTTCAGCGCCTCCTCGCGGAACCGGCGCTTGTGTTCGGCACCGCGGCCGCCCGCCCACGCGTCGTACCCCGCCAGCACCTTCACGGCAACGGCGCCGCCCAGAATCCGGTCGGTGGCCGCGTACACGTGCCCGATGGCGCCTTGGCCGAGCAACGCGTCCAGGCGGTAGCGGCCGCCCAGGACCGTACCGACGCCGATGCCGGCCCCTCCCGTTGCCCGGCGCGCCGCCACCCCCGTATCCACTCCCCCGTCCACGGCCGTCGCACCCTCCAGCCCGCCCACCCCCGCCGCCCGCAGCACACCCGGGCCGAGGTCCGCGAACGGGCGGGCAGCGGAGGACAGTTGGCCGGCGCCTTCCGGGTGCGGCAGCCACGCGGCGAACCGGCCCGCCGCCGACGGCAGTTCGGCCAGCAGCGCGGCCACCGCGCGGCGGGTGCCGGCCAGTTCGGCCGCCGGCACGGTGTCGACGAGGATCTGCCGGGCGGCGGCGGAGAAGCGGAAGCTCTGCTCGTGCGCGGGCCGCCCGTCCGCGACCGGGTGCATGAGGCCGCCGAGGAAGACCTCGGCCAGGTGGGCGGTCTCACAGGGCCACGGCACCGCCCGCTGGATCAGCCGCATGACCGGCACGGACACGGTGTCTACGGCGGCGAGGTGCGCGGCCAGCCGGTACGCCTCGGCGGACGCCGCGTCGCGGAAGCGGAGGACGGCCTCGGCCGGGTCGGGGCCGCGGGTGGGCGCCGGGTTGCGGCGGGGCCGGACGTACTGCGGTGCCATCAGCGGGAGGACGGCGCTGCTGCCCGCGGAGCCGACCAGCCGCGCCCAGGTGGCGACCGACTCCGGGGTGGGCTGGAGCACCGGTACGGGCATGCCGTCGAAGTCGACTGCGCCGGGCGGCAGGAGCGGGTCGTCGACCTGCCAGGTGCTGTTGGCCGCCGCGGCCTGACGGGACGTCACCCGCCACCGTTCGGCGTGGATGCCGGAGCCCTGCCACAACCGGGGCGGGAGCACCTGCATCACGGCCGTGGGGCCGGTGGCCGCCCAGCGGTCGAGCGCGCCGTGCATCCGGCCGTCACGCCACGCCTCGCCGACCCCGTCGCTGACGACGAGGACGAGGCTGCGGCCCGAGGGGTCGGCGGCGACCGCGGGCGGGAGCTTGGCGGCGGCGGCGAAGGGGCGGGCGGAGAGGTACGGGGCGTCGGGCCCGCGGCTGCCCAGGCCGTGCACGCGTACGGTACGGAAGGCCCCCAACCGCTCCATCAGCGTGCGCAGTTCGGTGCCGAGCCGCCGCCACAGGAGCATCGACAGGCCGTCGTCCAGGACCAGGACGAGGTCCAGTCCGCGTTCCCGCGCGGGTCGCAGCACCACGTCGGGCAACCCGGTCTCCGCGTAGGCGGCGGCCGTCGCCGGTTCGTCCAGCTCGGTGCGGTGCGCGGCCGGGCGGTCGACCCGCAGCGCGCGCAGGGCCCGGCCCAGCGGCAGGGCGGCGCCGCCGAGCGCGCCGTGTTCGGGCAGCTTGACCGGCAGGGCGGGTGCCGCGGCGGCGGCCGCCGGCTCGTCCCACCCGCGCCCGGCGGCGTGCGCCGGTACCGTCCCCGGTTCCGGCGGCGGCGCCAGGGCGTCGTCCGGTGCGGCGCCCGCTGCCGCCGGCTCCTCCTCGCCCGCCGCTTCCGGCAGCGGGCCCGCGGCCTCGGCCAGCGGTGCGGCCGCGCCGCGCGGCATCCGCTCGGCCAGCCAGAGGACGTCCAGGAACTCCTGCGGGTCCAGGGGGATTCCGCAGGCGTCGAGGAGGTTCAGCAGCTGGTCCACCGGGCGGTCACACCGTCCGGCCCAGGCTGTGCAGCACCGCGTCCAGGAGTCCTTCGGCGTCGGTGTCCACGCCGCCGACCCGCAGGAAGACCGCGTTCAGCAGCTGGTCGGTGGCGAGTTCGCCCGGCGCGCGGCGGTTCTCGAAGACGTCGAGCAGGTCCTCGGCGCGGGCCAGCCCCTCCGGGCCGAGGTGCGCGGCGACGATGTCCCGGAGCCGGTCGCGGTCCGGCTCGGGCAGGTCCAGCCGGACGCAGCGGCGCAGGAAGGCGGGCGGGAAGTCCCGTTCGCCGTTGCTGGTGATGACCACCACCGGGAACTCCCGGCAGTGCACCACACCGCGCTCCACGGCCACCCGCTCCCCCGGGTCCTCGGTCAGCACCTCCACCACGGGCTGCTCCTCGGGCAGCCGGGCGAGTTCGGGGATCTCGAACCGGCCGTCCTCGAAGGCGGCGAGCAGGTCGTTCGGGAGGTCGACGTCGCCCTTGTCGAGTTCGTCGACGAGCAGGACGCGCGGGCGGCCGCGCTGGGCGAGCGCGGTGCCGAGCGGCCCGAGCCGCACGTACGTGCCGATGCCGGGCTCCGGCTCGCCCCGGTCGCGGTGCAGGGTGGTCTCCCGCAGCCGGCCGATCGCGTCGTACCGGTAGAGCGCGTCGTGGAGCGTGGAGCGGCTGTTGACCGGCCAGTGCAGCACCCGGCCGAGTCCCAGTTCGTGGGCGACGGCGTGCGCCAGCGAGGACTTGCCGGTGCCGGGGTGGCCGGTGACCAGCAGCGGGCGGCGCAGGTGGAGTGCCGCGTTGACGATGTGCGTCTCGCGGGCGCCGATCAGGTAGGGGCGGGCGGGCGCTTCCCGGTCGCCGCCGGTGGGGCGGCGCCAGGGCGGGGCCGGCGGCAGGTCGGGTTCGCGGGCCCGGCCGTCGCCCTTGAACAGGTGCCAGGCGTAGGCGGGTTCGCGGGCACCGCCGGGTTCGCGGGCGCTGCCGGGCTCGCGGGCACCGCCGGGTTCGCGGGCACCGCCCGGTTCCCGGGCACCGCCGGGTTCGCGGGCACCGCCGGTCTCCAGGTCGCTGCGGTCGTCGGTCGTCATCGGGTCCTCACACCTCGCTGCTCTCGGGGTCGGCGAGCCACAGTCCGTCGGGCAGCGGCCGGTCCGGGTCGTCCCAGACCAGTGCGGGCCGGGCCGGGTACTTCGCCGGTTCGGCGTAGGCGTCGACCCGGAACCGCCGCACCCGTTCGTGCAGCCCGTCCAGCGGTCCGGCGGGCCCGACCGGGTCGAGCCGCGGCGCGTGGTCGTACGTCTCCGCGGTGCGGTCCCACAGCACCACCGGTACGCCGAGCAGCAGGCACGCCCGCAGGACCTTGTCGCGGTGGCCGCTCGGGCCGTGGATCACCACCCGGCCGCAGCCGCGGTCCTTCTTCAGCCGGACGATCGCCGCCTTCGGGTCGGTGGCGCGGCCGTCGACGACGAGCGGTTCGGCGAGCGCGCGGGCGGCCCAACGGCGGGCGACGGCTGAGGCGTTGCGGTGCGGGGTGCGGCAGCGGAGCACCACGTGGAACTCCTCGCCGAGCGGCGCGGACAGGCCGTCGTCGGCGCCCGGGCCCCCGTCGTCCGGGTCCGCGGCCGGCTGAGCGTACGCGTCCGCGGGCCCGTCGTCGTACCCGCCGTCGTACGGTTCCGTGTCGTCCCACTCGTCCACCGGCAGTTGGAGGTGGTCGTTGTCCACCCACACCTCGACCAGGGCCGGGTCGCCGTCGGCGCCGTCAGCCGCCTCGCGGATGAGGCGGGCGATCGCCGCGGGCGGCAGCGGGCGGTCCGGGCCGGTCGCCACCCGTGCCGGGGTGCCGTCGGGGCGGCTGCGCCACAGCACGCAGCGGAAATGGCGGGGAGGGTCGCCCTCCCGCCGGTCCAGGTCCACCACGACGATCCGCTGGTGCCCCTCGCGCTGCCGGTCCGCCCACTCCGCGGCGTCCTGCCGCCGTTCGGCCAGCGCCGCGTGCGGCACGCCCAGCCGCCGGGCGACCCGGTCGCTCCAGGCGTGCAGCTGCGCGGTCCCGCCGGTACCGCGCGCGGCGCCGAGCGCGGCGGCGTACTCCGCCACGCGCAGCAGCGCCGGGACCCGGCGGGCGCCGTGCGGGACGCGGGCGCTGTCCCCGCCGAACGCCTCCAGGGACCGCACGGCCGCCTCCAGGCCGCCGGCCGGCAGCCGGTGCGGCCGCAGGACCGGGGGCAGGGGCGTGTACGGCAGGGCGCCCTGCGCGGCGCGGGGCAGCAGCGTGCCGTCCGCGGCGCACAAGTCGCCGAGGCGGGCCAGCAGTTCACGGTGCTCGGCGGTGGACAGCAGTGCCGCGGCCCCTTCGCTGTGGGCGAGGTGCACCAAGGCGCCCAGGGCGGCCCGTTCGGCGTCGGTGCCGAGCGCGGGGGCGTGCAGCTCGGCGAAGTCGGCGGTGGTGCGCGGGCGGTTGAGCAGGAAGTCGGCGAACTCCCGGTAGGTGGGCGCCGATCCGTCCCGCGGGCGGGCCAGTCCATGGCGTTCGGCGAGCTGGCCGGCGCGGTCGGCGCGGATGGCGGGGTCGCCGAGCAGGACGGCCAGTTGCTGCTCGATGTGCGCCAACAGGTGGGTGTACGGCGCCGGTTCGGCCGGTTCGGCCGGCGTCGTCAGGTCCGCGCTCACCCCGGCCGCCGCGAGTTCGGCGCGTACCGCCTGCCACGGCGCCACGATCGCCCGGCGGATCACCTCCCCCGATGAGAACTGCCCCCCGGCCGCCGGGACGTGCGCCACCACCAGACCGACCGCGGTGCCGTCGGGCAGGCACAGCGGGCCGCCGCTGTAGCCGGGGCCGATGGCCGCGCCGGCCAGGGCCCCGTCCACATACCCCAGCGGGCCGTCGCAGGACCCGACCACCACGTCCGCGTAGCTGTACTCCTGGCCCGTGCCGTACCAGGCCGCCGCCCGCTGCCCCACGGCCATGTCCCGCCACACCACCGGCCGGGCCGCGCCGGGCGGCTCACCGCACAGCTCCAGCACCGCCAGGTCCGCGAGCCACCCGAAGGCGCCGTCCGGCACGGCCCTCCTCGGCATCCAGTGCCGCACCCGCGCCTGCCGCCGCACCTCGTCGCGCAGCCCCGAGAACGCCACCTCCACCAGCGCGTCCGCCGGGTCCGCCACCGACTCCATCGGCACGCCCAGCGCTTCGTTCACCACGTGCGCACACGTCAGCAGCCACCGGCCCGACAACTGCACCGCGGCCCCCGCGGTCCGCCCGCCGCCCGACGCGAAGACCGTGATCACGGCTTTCCGCCCCGGACCGTTCGGCCCCTGCGCGGCCCCCTCGAACCACCCCATCGGCTACACCGGGTCCGCGCCCGCGGCGCCGCGCCGCCAGGTGGCGCTCACCTTCATGCTCGCCTGGCCGTTCGCCCCGACGATGCCCAGCTTCAGGTCCTGCCCGAACTGCAACCCCAACTCCACGGTCACCTCCTGCGGCGGGTCGGCCAGAGCGCCGACACTGTCGTGCACCTCCTGGAGCACCAGGCCCAACGGCCGCAGCACCGTACGCAGCACCCCCGCCGCCACGCCGCGCCCCACCGGCACCGGCGCCCTGAACCCCTCCGGCAGGTCCTCGCCCTCCCCCACGGTCACCACCCCCGCCGGCGCGAGCTCCACCCGCACCAACGAGCCGTCCGAAAGCCGCAGTTCCCCGAATTCCGCCACCCCCTCATTCTGCCGCCGCACCCCTCCCCGCGCTGTCACATTCCGTATGTCCCGGCCGGCGCCCCAGGCCGGGCCGCGGCACGAACCGGGTCAACGCCGCGGCGGGCCGGTGCGGTGGTGGACGCCCTTGCGGCGCCGGTGGGGACGGCGGCGCAAGGGGTGGGGGTGGGGCGGTCGCTCGGGTCAGGCCGCGGGCCGCGCGACTGCCGCCTCGGCGGCGCGGGCGAGGCGCTCCACCCAGTCCTGGTGGTAGTGGTACAGCGCGCCGGGGTGCTTGCGCCCGAGTTCCTCCACGAAGAAGGGGCCCTGCTGGGTCTCCTCGGTCAGGACGTGGCAGCCGTCGTCCGTGGGGGTGATGACCCAGCCGTGGTAGGCGCTGGAACCCGTCGGGTCGCCGTCGACGGTGGTCTCCCACGCGAGCCTGGTGAACGGCTCGTACTCCGTCACGTGGAGCGTCATGGGGAATCCGACCGTCACCCGGGTGAACCTGGTCCCCGGCGCCAGTTCCGCACCGCCGCCCAGGATCTCGACCCGGTCCTCGGGAGGGAAGTAGCGCGACCAGTTCTCGGCGTCGACGAGCAGCTTCCACACCACTTCGGGCGGCGCCTTCACGTCGATGTCATTGAGGGCGTAGAGCGCCGACGTCTTCGGGTCGTACGGTTCCGGCCACATCACCTTGTCGTACATCGTCCGTCCTTCCGTTCGGGGTGTTCTGGGCGTTCCGGGTGTTCCGTCCGTTGGCAGCGGCGCGAGCGCCGAAGGCGCGTCAACCGGCCTGCTCCTCCCGCTCGGCCGCCACCTTGGCGAGCGCCGCGAGCAGGTTCTCGTGCGTGCGCCAGAAGACCTCGGGGTCCTGCTTCGCCAGTTCGACCCAGAGCGGACCTTGCATCGTCTCCTCGGTCCACAGGTGGGTCCCCGTCGGCGTGGGGGTGATGATCCAGGCGTGGTAGGCCCTGGACTCCTCGGACGCCTTGGGGTGGCCGCCCCACGCGATCCGCGTCCGGGGCCGGAACTCCTGTACGGAGGCGGAGACGTCCTGGCCGGCCAGGTTGGTCTCGAACCGCGTGCCCAGGCGCAGCGCGTCATGGCCGTCGAGCAGCCGCACCTCCCCCACGCCCGGGTAGAAGGAGGGCCACGTGCGGGGATCGACGAGCAGGGACCATACCGTTTCCGGAGATGCCTCGACCTCCAGCTCGTTGGTGAAGTGGATGGGGGATCGACTGGGCGTCATGGCCTGCGGCCAGTTGATCGCCTCGAACGTCTCGGACATGGGTTTCTCCCAACGTCGGACCGCTCCCTGGCGGTCCGTTCCGTGATGTACGGCGGGCGGCGGTTGCGCGCCGCCGGTGTTCCGTTTCGACGGGATGTCGTTCGACGGGGACCGTCACACGATGGGCGGGAGCACGGACGGCGTGTTCCCGCCGGCGGCCACGGAGTCGCGCAGCGCGTCGAGGCCGGCGGCATGCTGGACGATCGGCTCGTATCCGAGGTCGGCCACCGCCTTGTCCGTGCGCAGGGTGCACTGCTGCCCGAGGAACCAGCGGGCGGGGACGGGGACTTGACCGGCCGCGGTCTCGGCGTCCAGGTCGGGGACCGCGACATCCACGCCGAGGATCGCGAACTGCTCCTCCAGGAACGCGCGGAGGGTGACGCGGTGCCGGTCGGTGACGAAGTAGGCCTGACCCGGCCGGCCGCGCTGCCATCCGAGCACGAGCCCCTCGACGGCGTTGTCGACGTACGTGACGTCGCTCGTGTGCCGGCCGCCGTCGATCCAGGCGAACCGGCCCGCCTTCGCCGCCGCGGCCAGGCCCTCGACGAGGAAGCTGCCGGGTCCCCAGACGAACCGCGGGCGGATCGACACGGTGGCGAGGCCCGGGGCGTTCGCGTCGAGCACGATCCGCTCGGCCACGGCCTTCGTGGCGCTGTAGGCGGCTGCCGAGTCGGGCCGCAGCGGCGCGGTCTCGTCCACGTCCACGAGCGGGTCGCCGGCCAGCAGCGCGGCTTCGCTGCCGCAGTGGACGAAACGCGGCACCCCCGCGTGGCGAGCGGCGTCGACGGCCGCCCGGGTGCCGCGCACCGTCACCAGTTCGTGGCGGTCTCGGTCGGCGGTGACATCGGTCTCGGCGGCGAGGTGGAACACCACGTCGCTGCCCGCCACGTCCTCCCGCCACGTCAGCGGCTCGGTCAACTCGCCCCGCACGGGCTCCGCGCCCAGCGCCGAGACCTTCGCGGCCGATGCCTCGCTTCGCACCAGGACCCGTACCGCGTGCCCCGCGCCGAGGAGCCGGCGTACGAGTACCTGGCCGATGAACCCGGAACCGCCGGTGACGAACACCTGCGCCATGTCTCTCTCCTTCGCTTCGTGTGAGCCCCTCACCGGACGTGGCGAGCGGTCCCATGGGTGAGAGCAACCGGGCGGCCCGCGGACTTCCCTCCACAATCTTCATACTTCGAAGGCTTGCGATAAGATCCATGGATGGCTTCTCTGCGGGCACTGGAGTGCCTCGTCGCCGTCGCGGACTCCGGGTCGATCACGCAGGCCGCGCTGCTGCTGCACTCGTCGCAGCCCGCCGTCTCCCATCAGCTCGCTTCGCTGGAACGGGAGACGCGGACGGTCCTGCTGCGCCGCGAGGCCCGCGGGGTCAAGCTCACTTCCGCGGGGCGGGCCGCCGTCGCGGACGCCAGGCGCGCGATCGAGGCGGCCGCGGCCGCGGTGCGGTCGGCGCGCGCGGCCGGTCAGGCGGCCGGCGGCGTCCTGCGCCTGGTCTGCGCGCAGAGCCTGACGGTGCCGCTGCTGGCGGCCGTCATCCGCCAGTGGCGCCGCCGCCACCCGGAGGTGGCGATCACGCTGCGCGAGTCCACGGCGATGGACGAGGCGCTCGGTCTCGTCGAGTCCGACGAGGTCGACGTGGCCGTGCTGACCGCGCCCTCGGCGGGCCGCTTCACGATCACCGCCGTCGCGGAGGAGGAGATCGTGTGGGCGGCGCCCGCCGACCATCCGCTGGCCGGGCGGCCGGCCGTACGCCTCGCGGATCTCGACGGGGTGCCGCTCGTCCACTTCGCCCCGGACAACGGCCTCAGCGGCTGGCTCGACCAGGCCTTCGCCCGCGAGGGGGTCCACCCGGAGACGGTGATGCGCACCTCGGTGACGGCGACGGCGCCGCAGCTCGCGGCCGCCGGGCTGGGGGTCGCGGTGTGTCCCGTGAGCGCGGTCAGCCACGGCTTTCCGGGAGCGGTGCGCTCCTTCTCCCCGCGGTGGGTCCGGCAACTGGTGGCGGTGACGTCCACGCGGCCGGACCCGCTGGCCGCCCGTTTCATCGCCGACCTGCGCGACCACGGCATGAGCGTGCCGCGCGACGTCCGCGACCAACTCGCCCGGCCCCGCCCGCCGGACGAGCCGCCCGCGGCGTGACGGAAGCCGGGGCGCGGCCGGACGAGCTGCCGGACGGGCCGCCGTTCACGGAACCCGGGGTCACATCGCGGGGTGCTGGTCGCGGACCGGGCTGAGCGACTCCAACAGGGAGGCGGTGTGCAGCACCGTCGACTCGCAGTGCCAGCCCGCCGCCAGCTGCACGCCGATCGGCAGGCCCTCGCCGCTCGTGCCGAACCGCAGGGACAGCGCCGGGAGGCCGGTCAGGTTGAACGGAACGGTCGCTGTCTGGATGTGCGCGGCGTTCACGGTCCGGCCGTCGACGGTGAGCCGGGCGGCGCCGTGTCCGTGTGCGGGAACGGGCAGGACCGGGAGCAGGAGGATGTCGTACCGCTGGAAGTACGCGGCGAACGCGTCCCGGAGGCGTTCGACGCCCTGTTCGGCCAGGACGTAGTCGTGCAGGGGCGTGTCGGGGCCGGCGAGCATGTGCTTCGAGACCCTGCCCATCCGGTCCTCGTGGCCTGCGGTGGCCTCCCGGAAGGCCGGTCTGACCTCCATGACGTGCTGTCGGTAGAAGAGGTCGAGCGGGTTGTCCCGCTCCAGGGCCGGGATGTCCACCGCGTCGACCTCGGCCCCCGCGCTCCGCAGCGCTTCGGCGGCGTCCCGCACGGTGGCGGCGACCTCCGGGTCGATCGGGCCGAGCCCGGAGTCGACCAGCCATCCGACACGCACCGGCCGGTCCGGCGACGTGCCCAGGCCGGCGTCGAACTCCCGCGGCACGCTGGCAAGACCGTCGGCGCCGTCCGGCCCGGACAGCAGCGCGTAGGCCAGGGCGAGGTCGCGGACGGTGCGGGCCATCGGGCCCACGTGCCAGTCACGGCGGGGCGCCCGGGGCCAGACCCCGGTCATCGGGATGCGCCCGTGCGTCGGCTTGAGCGCGGCGATGCCGGTGTGCGCGGCCGGCCCGCGCACCGAGATGGCCAGGTCGCTGCCGAGCCCGAGGGGCGACATGCCCGCCGCGATCGCCGCTGACTCGCCGCCGCTCGAACCGCCGGGCGTACGGCCGAGGTTCCAGGGGTTGTTCGTCCGGCCCGTCAGGAGGTTGTCGGACTCGGTCGAGTACGAGAACTCCGGGAGGTTGGTCTTCGCCAGGAGGATCGCACCGGCCCGCTTCAGGCGGGCCACGCTGGTGGCGTCCCGGTCCGGGACGCGGCCCGCGAAGATCGGGGAACCGCGCTGCGTCAGCACCCCGGCGGTGTCGAACGAGTCCTTGGCCGTGAACGGCACACCGTGCAGCGGCCCGACCGCCACGCCGGCCGCCAGCGCCGCGTCCGCGGCCTTCGCCGCCTCCAGAGCCCCGTCGGCGAGCGTGACGATGGCGTTGACCTTGGGATCGGCCGCCTCGATGCGGTCGAGGTGCGCCCGCACCACCTCGACGGAGGAGACCTTCCGGTCGCGGATCAGCTCGGCGAGTCCGCTCGCGTCGCGGTGGATGAGCTCGGTGGTCATAGTGACCTCGTTTCTACTAGACCGGTCTACTAGTACGGCGTGCGGGGGGCGGGGAAGGCCCGTCGAAGGGCTCGTCAGATGTGGAGGACCTGGCGGGTGACGGCCATGGCACGGTCCAGCGGGCGCGCACTGCGGTGGATCTTCGCCATCATGCTCGCTCCGATCCACAGGTCGTAGAGCGCCTCGGCCGCCATGCGGGGGCTCTCCTCGACGGACACGGACCCGTCCGCGACGCCGTCGGCGATCATCCGCTCCAGGCGGTCGACGATCGCGGTGGTCCCGGTCTTCGTCGCCGCCCTCATCGCCTCGGAGAGGTCGGCGACCTCCGCGCCGAGCTTGACGACCAGGCATCCGCCCTGGCAGTCGTCCGCCGCCTGCGTGTCGTGGAACCTCTGCCAGTAGGCCATCAGGCGCTCGGCGGGGCTCCTGCGGCGGTCGGCGGCGATGCCGTCCATGACGGCCAGGTAGTCGTCGAAGTAGCTCTTCATCATCGCCTCGCCGAAGGCGTCCTTCGAGGCGAAGTAGTGGTAGAAGGACCCCTTCGGGACGCCGGCCGCGGCGAGGACCTCATTGATGCCGACCGCGGCGTAGCCCTTCGTGGCCACGATCCGCCGCGCGGTCTCCAGAAGGCTCTGCCCCGTGTCCACCTTGGTACCTGCCATACGGGCACGCTAGCAGCAGATTAGACCAGTCGTCTAGAAACCCGCTCCGCGCAAGGGCAGCGGGCGGGCAGGCATGCGGAAAATCTATCGCTGCGCCTCCTTCTATCGATGGACGGACGGGAAGCACGGCCCCTGCCCCGCCTGTTGGACACCCACGAGGAGCGGCGCGCAGCGCGCCGGGCCCGATCCGGCGGAGCCGGACCTGTCGAGGACCACCCGACGCAGAGCCCAACGCAAGAGCCCGACGCAGAGAAGGAGCGCTCACCATGAGCAGCATCAGCATCATCGGCCTGGGGCAGATGGCCCGCGTGCTCGCCGACCGGGCGCTCGACGGCGCCCACGCCGTCGAGGTCGTCGGCCGGGACGCCGCCAAGGCCGCGGACGTGGCCGCCGCACTGGGCCGCGGCGCCACCGCGGGCACCGTGGGCGCGGCCCCGGCCGGGGACATCGTCATCCTCGCCGTGCCCGCCGGCAGCGCCGTGCCGGTCGTCAGCCGGTACGGGGACGCGCTGGCCGGCAAGGTCGTCGTCGACATCTCGAACCCCTTCAACTCCGAGGCCACCGGGGTCGTCACGCCCGAGGGCACCTCCGTCGCACAGGAGATCGCGAAGGCCGCCCCGGCGAGCGCTCACGTCGTCAAGGCGTTCAACACCGTCTTCGGCGGCGTCCTCGCCCAGGGGCGCCCGGTGGACGTGTTCCTCGCCGGCGACGACGCGCGGGCCAAGGCGCGCACGTCGGCGTTCGTCGAGAGCATCGGCCTGCGCCCGTGGGACACCGGCGACCTGGCGATGGCGCGGTGGCTGGAGGGCGCCGGGGTGCTGATGATGGGCCTGGGGCGCCATGGCGTGGGGGCGTACGACTTCTCCCTCGGCGTCACCACCGCCGGCTGAGCGCGTGGGCGGGCGCGGGCGTCAGCGCGGGTCGGGGGACGTGGGCGGCAGGGAGGGCTGCGCCAGGCCGGCGAGCAGCAGGTCGATCATGCGGCGGGCCTGGTAGTCGGGGAAGGTGTCGACCCCGATGCATAGGTTGCCGACGGCGAGCATCAGGTCGAAGGCACGGACGTCCGCGCGGGTGGCGCCCGCGGCGGCGGACGCTCGCAGCAGCTGGTCGAGCACAGGTAGCAGGCGTTCGACGAACTCGTTGTGCAGGTAGTCGAACCCGGTCGGGTCCGAGCGCATGGCCTCGGCCAGGCCGTGTTTGGTGACGAGGAAGTCGGCGAACCGGTGGACCCACAGCCGCAGGGCCTCGTACGGCCCGACCTCCGCGGACGGCGCGTGCGCGTCGGTGGCGAGCGCGTCGACCTGGTGCTTGAAGACCGCGACCACCAGCTCCGAGCGGGTCGGGAAGTGGCGGTAGATCGTGCCCATGCCGAGCCCCGACTCCGCGGCGATCTCCCGCACGGGAGCGTGGACGCCCGCCCGGGCGAACACGGCCGCCGCGGCGTCCAGCAGGGTCTGCTCGTTCCGGCGGACGTCGGACCGCTTGCGGCCGCCCGGGGGCGAGGTGCTGGGCGTGGGCATCGGAGGCATCCTTTCACTTCACTTGCAAAGCGGAGCGACGTTCCATATCGTGATTCGGAGCGGGGCTCCGCATTTCCATCCTGCCAGACGCCTCGCCGCACGGGCACCGCCGTGCCCGCCGAACCTCCGAAAGGCGTCCGCCCCGTGATCGACACCGCGTCCTCCCGCGACACCGGGTCCCCTCTCGCGCCGCCCCGCCGGACCAGCTTCGGCATCATGACCGCTCCCACCCACGTCGCCTACGACGACATCCTGCGGGTGTGGCAGGAAGCGGACGGCATCCCGCAGATCGAGCACGCCTGGCTCTTCGACCACCTCATGCCGATCGGCGGCGACCCGGACGGCCCGGCCCTCGAGGGCTGGACGCTGCTGTCGGCCCTCGCGGCCCGCACCGAGCGGCTGCGGCTCGGGGTGATGGTCACCAGCAACAGGTTCCGGCCGCCGGCCGTACTGGCCAAGATCGCCGCCACCGTCGACATCGTCTCCGGCGGCCGGCTCGAGTTCGGCATCGGCGCCGGCTCCCGGCCCGACGTGCCCACCGCCCGGCGGGAGTACGCGGCGCACGGCCTCCCCTTCCACGACGCCGCGCACGCCGTCGAAAGCCTCGCCGAGGCGTGCACGGTCATCCGCAGGCTCTGGACCGCGACCGAACCGTTCGACTTCCAGGGCCGCCACCACCGGCTGACCGGCGCGTTCGCCAGTCCCAAGCCCGTCCAGCGCCCCCACCCGCCGATCCTGATCGGCGGGAAGGCGACTCGCACCCTGCGCGTGGTGGCCGAGCACGCCGACCTGTGGAACGCGCCCGCCGACAGCATCGAGCAGGCGATCGCCCGCAGCGCCGTACTCGACCGGCTGTGCGCCGAGATCGGCCGCGACCCGGCCGAGATCACCCGGTCCATCGTGCTGCCGGTCTCCTACGACCGGCCCCAGGACACCCGCGCCACCATCCGCGCGGCGGTCGACGGCGGGTTCGGCCACCTCGTGCTCGCGCTGTCCGCGCCCTACCCGGCCGGGGTCGCGCGCTGGATCGCCGACACCGTCATCGACCCGCTCGAAGCCGCCTACGCCGTACGCCCTCCCGGCCGCACGCGCTGACGGCCCATTGACGCACCCCGCCCCGATCCCCGACACCACCCCCGCAACCGAGGAACCGCCGATGACGACGAACCACCCGCCCCTCGACCCGGAACTCGGCGCCGTCCTGGCGCTGGTCCACCAGCAGCTCTCCCCGACCGTCACCGCCCAGGACATCGGCGCCCTGCGGGCCGGGCTCTTCGCCGCCCCGGGCGAGGACCTGACCCGCGGCGGCACCGTCGAGGTACGAGACCTCGCCGTCCCCGGCCCCGACGGCGCCCCCGAGGTCCCGCTGCTCGTCCTGCGGCCCGCCGGTCTGGCGGCGGGGGCACCCGTCATCTACTACCTGCACGGCGGCGGCATGATCATCGGCGACCAGCGCACCGGGGTCGGCACCGTCCTCGACTGGGCCGTCGCCAACGGCGCCGTGGTGGTGTCCGCCGGCTACCGCCTCGCACCGGAACACCCGGACCCCGCACCCGTCGAGGACTGCTACGCGGGGCTGCTGTGGGTGCACGAACACGCCGGGCGGATAGGCGGCGACCGGGACCGTGTCGTGCTCGCCGGAACGAGCGCCGGCGGCGGACTCGCGGCCGGCGTCGCACTCCTCGCCCGCGACCGGGGCGGCCCCCGGCCGCTCGCCCAGGTGCTGATGTGCCCGATGCTCGACGACCGCTTCGTCACACCGAGCAGCCGGGAACTCGACGGCGAGGGCATCTGGGACCGCACCAGCAACACGACCGGGTGGCACGCCCTGCTCGGCGAACGCCGGGGCACCGACGACGTCAGCATCTACGCGGCACCGGCCCGGGCCACCGACCTTGCCGGCCTGCCCACCGCCTTCATCGACGTCGGCTCGGTGGAGACCTTCCGCGACGAGGCCATCGACTACGCCGCCCGGCTGCTCCAGGCCGGCGTCCAGTGCGAACTGCACGTCTGGCCGGGCGGCTTCCACGGCTTCGACGCCATGGCCCCGCACGCCGCGCTCTCGCGCACCGCTTCGACGACTCGGGCCGCCTGGGTCCAGCGGCTGCTGGCCGCGGGCTGACACCAGAAGTTTCCGGCCCGGCGGTCCGCTTGACCTCGATCCTTTCGCCGGCGCCCGGCCCTGACAGAAAAGTAAGCTCTTACGTCCGATCGGGAAAAGGCATAGCTTTGCGGAAGTCGGCGATTCCGCCGCACCGATGTGCACCTTTACGCGAATACCCGCGTCCGTGCACGTCCCCACCCGCGCCTTTCCCGAATGATCGGAATTCCGTGATGCCGAGCCCCGAATCCGACGCCCTCCGCGCCGCACTGAAGTCGATGGCCGACCGTATGCGCGACCGGCCCGACATGGATCTGCCGACGCTGCGCGACATGATGGACGAACTACAGGCGCAGTCCGCGGAGCCCACCGGTGTGACGTACGAGGAGGTCGAGGCCGGGGGGCGGCCGGCGCTGTGGTGCACACCGCTCGGCTCGGCGACCGACCGCGTCATCCTCTTCCTCCACGGCGGCGCTTTCGTCGCGAACTCGAAAGACACCCACCGCAAATTCGCCGCCCATCTCGCGAAAGCGACCGGTTGCCGTGCCCTGGTGATCGATTACCGGCTGGCGCCGGAGCATCCCTTTCCGGCCCAACTCGAGGACGCGGTGGCGGTCTACCGCGATCTCCTGCGCACCGGCGTCGAACCCGGCCGTATCGCCGTCGCGGGCGATTCCGGCGGCGGCGGGCTCGCGACCTCGACCGTCCTGAAACTGCGCGACGACCACGACCCGCTGCCCGCGGGGATCGTGGCGGTCTCCCCCTGGTACGACATGGAAGCCACCGGTGAGACCTTCGACACCAACGCCGCGCACGACGTCTTCGCCAGCCGGCCGACCACGCTCGCGCTCGCCGCGATGTTCCTCGGCGAGCACGGCTCCCCCACCGACCCGCTGGCCAATCCCCTGTACGCGGACGCCACCGGACTGCCACCCGTCTATCTGACCTGCGGCGGGTACGAGACGATGCGGGCCGACGCCGAACGCTTCGCGCGCCTGGCCACGCACGCGGGCGTCGACGTCACCCTCGAAGTGGGCGAAGGGATGCAGCACATCTACCCGTTGATGGCGGGCCGCGCCCCCGAGGCCGACCGGACCGTCGCGAACATCGCGCGCTGGCTGCGTCCCAAGCTGGGGCTTTCCCGTCAGGGCGCTTCCGCGTCGTAACGCTCCCGCGCCTGCACCATGGGGCCGATGTGGTCGTCGACCCAGCGCACCAGGGTGTGCAGCCGCACGGTCAGATCCGCGCCGAGCGCGGTCAGGCTGTATGTGACCTGGGGCGGCACGGTCGGCGCCACGGAGCGTTCGACCAGTCCGGCGCGCACCAGGACCTTGAGGTTCTGCGACAGCATCTTCTCGCTGATGCCGGCGACCTCGGCGGTCAGTTCGGAGAACCGGCGCGGCCCGTCGAACAGGGCGTCGAAGATCAGCACCGCCCACCGGTTGGTGACCCGGTCGAACACCGCTCGCGGACACTGCTGGTCCAGCACGCCGACCGCGAGCGGCGTCCCCGCGGCTCGCACCTGGGACACACCTTCCACCGGTTCCATACCCGCACAACCCGCGGTCGGCCCCGGCCTATTCCGGACGGACGGCGGAGGCGAGCCGGGTCTCGGCGATCCGCCGGGCGGCCTGCTGCGGGGTCACGCCGGTCGCACGGGCCAGGTCCAGCACGTGGCTGACGGTGTCGCCGATGCGCTCCACCCGCTGCTGGGCGGCTTCGTGGCCGTAGTGCTCCGATTCCCGGCTCAGCGCGTAGACGATGCCGCCGGCGCCGGCCACGTAGTCCGGGACCCAGACCACGCCGTGCGCGGCGAGGGCGTCGGCGACGGACTCCTCGGTGAGCTGGTTGTTGGCCGGGCCGACGACCAGGGGTGCGGTCAGCCTGGGCACGGTCGCCACGCTGAGGACGCCGCCGACGGCCGCCGGGACGAAGATGTCGGCGGGCGCGGACAGCGCCTCATCGGGCTCGACCCATCCGTACCCGTACGCCAGGGCGGTGTCCTTGCGCGACCGGTCGACGTCCGATACCAGGACGCGGGCGCCCTCGGCGGCCAGGCCCGCCGCGATGCCGCCGCCGACCGAGCCGAACCCGCTGATGACCACCGTCCGGCCGGCGCTGGAGGCGCTGCCGAACACGTGCCGGGCGCCCGCGCGGAGGGCGGCCAGGACGCCGGTGGCGGTGGGACCGCCGGAATCGCCGGTGCCGCCGTGTTCGCCTGGCGCGCAGTAGGCGTACGGCGAGAAGCGCTTCAGGACCACCATGTCGTCCGGGCCGGTGCCGATGTCGGGGCCGGTCCGGTACGACCCCTCCATGGCGGCGATCAGCTCGCCCAGGTCCTCGAGCGCGGCCTCGCGCAGCCGCGCGGTGAGTTCGGTGTCCCGGCCGAGGGCGATCACGCTCTTGCCGCCGCCGAAGTCCAGACCGGCCACCGCGGCCTTGTACGTCATGGCCTCCGACAGCCGCAGCGCGTCGGCCAGCCCGTCCTGCCACGTGTCGTAGCGGCGCAGCCGGCACCCGCCGACCGCCGGGCCCAGCGCCCGGGAGTGGACAGCGACGACCAGCGGCAGCCCCGAGCGGCTGCCACGACGGACCAGGACCTCTTCATGTGCGAACGCGTGGCTCATGCGCCTGAAGCTAGAGTGACGCTCGGACGAACTGGCGCTATGCCGAACGAAATTCGGACGGCGGCCGTGGAGGGTGGTCATGGACGACATTGATTCGGCGATCGTGCGCCATCTACAGGTGGACGGTCGGCTCTCCAACCGCGCGCTCGCGGAGAAGCTCGGCATCGCACCGTCCACCTGCCTGGAGCGCACCCGGCTGCTGCACAAGCGCGGCGTCATCGAGGGGTACCGGGCCCAGGTCTCCCTGCGCGCGCTCAACCGCCCGGTCCAGGCCATGGTGTCCACGCAGGTCCGGCCGCTGCGCCGGGACGTGGTCGCCGCCTTCGAGCAGTCGGTGACCCGGTTGCCGGAGGTCGTCTCGGTCTACACGATGGCCGGCAGCGACGATTTCCTCGTCCATGTCACGGCCCAGGACATCGACCACCTGCACGCCTTCCTGCTGGACCAGTTCACCAACCGCCGCGAGATCGTCGGCTTCCGCACCTCGATCATCTACCAGCACCTCACCAACCCGGTGCTCGAGCCGCTGCCCCCCGCACCGGAACAACGCGCCTGAACATCCCGCCTGACACATCCCGCCTGGACATCGGGCACGCGGGTCAGTAGCCGAGACGTTTCTGCCGCTTCTTCTCCGCCCGGTCCCGGGCCCGCTGCTCCTCCCGGGCCCGCCACTCCGCCTCGACCTCGCGCCGGGTGTCCTCGCTGTCGCGCACCAGCTCCGCGACGCTGAACCGGCACAGGACATGCCAGTCGGTAGCGTACTCGCTGGGCAGGTCGCTGCCGACCAGCAGGAAGCCGTCGGCCGAGCGGAACAGCCGGGTGCGGGGCGGATGCCGCAGCTGGCGGGGCTGGAAGGTGGTGGCGTGGCCCTCCAGCCGGGCGAGGGCCTCCTCGCGGGTGCCGGTGAACACCTCGAGCACGGTGTTGTGCACGAAGCCGTAGCGCCCGCCCTTGGCCTCCTCGACGATCAGACCCCACCGTGTCGCCATCGACGTCGACTCCCCCCCGGAATCCGGAACGCGGCACCCGACGGGTACCGCGTTCCGCTGTCGTCCGCCGCTCCGCTGCCGGAGCCGCTGCCGGTCCGGCCTCAGCCGGTTCCCTCACGACGGTGCTTGCCGTGCGGCGCCGCCGCTTCGCCGTCCTCCGCCGAGGCCTCGCCCCGGTGCCGGCCGGCCACGTCCTCGTCCGCTCCCTGGTGCGCGTGGTCGCGCGCCTGATCGGCCCTGGTCGTGTTCGCCATCTTTCTGCTCTCCCCCTGTACCCACCTGACTACATGCTCACGCGCGGGCGTTCACCCTCGGTGACGCGGGCGAGTCTACCGAGGATCATGCCGCCGCCGGGGCAGGGGGCCTGCTGTGTCAGCGGCGCGTTCTGGAGCGGGAGCACCGCGAGCGTGCGGCGCGCCGGGGGCAGCGCGCGGGCCCGCACCACCCGCGGCGCGGGCAGTGCGCGCGGCGCCGGGGCGACCTGCGGCGGCGGGTCGTACGGGTGCAGGGCGGCGGGCGTCGGCAGGTGCAGCGGGGAGCGCGGCAGCCAGCGGGCGGCCGGGCCGAGCCAGTCCGCGGGCGCACGGCGCCAGTGCAGCCGGCGCTCGCCCGGCCGCCACAGCGCGAGCGAGGACCGCCCGCCGGGCACCGCCGAACGGAAGGCGACCACGCACGCCTCCGGGGCGAGGCTCTGCCCGGGCTGCGCGGCGACGGGCGAGAGCAGCGCACCGGCCACCCGCAGGGTGTCGGGGAAGCGCACCGGGTGGCGGCTGCCGAGCACGCCCCAGCCGAGCCGGGGCTCGCCGGTGGCGTCGCTGCGGACGATCAGCAGCCCGCTGTCCGGCTCGGCGAGCAGCAGCCGGTCGTCGCTGTCCTCGGTGAGCTGGAGCAGCGGGTTGACCTGGCCGGCGAACAGGTCGACCGCCACGGCCTTGGTCCGCCCGTCCAGTTCGCGGTCCAGGGCGAGCAGCCGCCCGGTGCGGTCCAACCAGGCGCCGCCGGTGCAGCGGCCGGGCAGCGTCAGCAGGTGCACCGGGCCGCCCCCGCTGCCGCCGCCCGCGTCGCACAGCTGCCACAGCGAGGTGACGCCGCCGCCGGCGTCGTAGCAGGTGGCGAAGGCGCCGAACGGGGCCGGCGGGAGCAGCCGCACGTCGGTGCCGGTGAGCGCGCCGATCTCCTGGCTGCCGGTGCCGGTGCCGGACGGGTAGAGCAGGGACAGGTCGTGGCGGGTCCCGGCGGGAGCGGCGTCGGCGGCGGTGCCGGCCGCCGTACCGCGCCGTACGAGCACGCGGCCGTCGGGGAGGGGGAGCACCTGCGTGCCCGGCTCCTCCGGGCGCGGACCGGGCAGCGCCACCGCGTAGGGCTCGGGTCCGTCCAGCGACCAGCGCTCGACGTACCAGCCGCCGCCCCCCTCGCCCTCCTCGCTCGGCACGGTCGCCGCCGCGAGGCAGGCCGCGTAGGCCCCGTCGGCGCTGATCGTGAAGCCGCTACGGTGCCGGGCCGCCGGTTCCGCGGCGGGCGCCCGCTCCGGCGGGGTCGGGTCCGAAAGCTGGCGGGTACCGGTCGTGTCGAGGGTCATGTGGGTTCTCCACCTCCAGCTCAGGACGGTAGTTTTCGTACTTCACGACGATCAACGCGAGCCGGGACAGTTCACACGTAAGGGTGTCGCCCCGTGCGAACCGACGCTGTCACCCGAGCCGTTGTGCTGCGTCGGCCGCTCGCATCCCGGCCGGCCGGCGCGGCGGGTAACCTTCGTAGCGTGCCCGCACCCTCTCTTGCCGACGTGCTCGCCGCTCTGGACGCCCTCTGGCCGCCGGAGCTGGCCGAGTCCTGGGACGCCGTCGGCCTCGTCTGCGGCGACCCGTCCGCGACGGTCGGCCGGGTGCTGTTCGCCGTCGACCCGGTCCAGGAGGTCGTCGACGAGGCGGTCCGGCTCGGCGCGGACCTGCTCGTCACCCACCACCCGCTCTACCTGCGCGGCACCACCACCGTCGCGCCGGTCGGCCCGGCCGGCTTCAAGGGCCGGGTGGTGCACGACCTGATCCGCGGCGGCGTGGCCCTGCTGGTGGCGCACACCAACGCCGACCGGGCCGACCCCGGGGTCTCCGACGCGCTCGCGGCGGCCGTGGACCTGCGCGTCACCGGCCCGCTCGTGCCCGACCCGGCCGACCCCGCGGGCCGCCGGGGCCTGGGCCGGCTGTGCGCGCTCGACGTGCCGATGCGGCTGGCTGACTTCGCGGCGCGGGCCGCGCGCGGCCTGCCGGACACCGCCACCGGGCTGCGGGTCGCCGGTGACCCGGACACCCTGGTCCGCACAGTCGCGGTCTGCGGCGGCTCCGGCGACAGCCTCTTCGCCGAGGTCCGCGCGGCCGGGGTGGACGCCTTCCTCACCGCCGACCTGCGGCACCACCCCGCCTCCGAGGCCCGGCAGGCCGGGCCGCCCGCCCTGGTGGACGCCGCGCACTGGGCCACCGAGTGGCCGTGGTGCGAGCAGGCCGCCGGCCAGCTCGACGAGATCTCCGACCGGCACGGCTGGAATCTGCGGACCCATGTCTCGCGGGCGGTCACCGACCCCTGGACGCTCCACGCGCCTTCCACCACGCCGGACTCCGCCGCCATGACGGACCCGTCCGCCGTCCCGTCCGCCGCGCCGGACCCCTCGGACGTGACCGGGCCGCCCGGCCCGACCAGCTCGTCGCCGAACCCGAATTCCCCTTCCAGCAGCACAGGAGCCCCCCGCTGAACGCCGCGCCCGCCGACCAGATCCGACTTCTCGAAGTCCAGGCCCTCGATGCGCGTATCGCGCAGCTCGACCACAAGCGCCGCAACCTCCCCGAGCACGCCGAGCTGGAGCGGCTGGGCGCCGACCTCGCCCAGCTGCGCGACCTGCTCGTCGCCGCCCGGACCGAGGAGAGCGACACCGCCCGCGAGCAGACCAAGGCGGAGCAGGACGTCGACCAGGTGCGGCAGCGCGCGGTCCGCGACCAGCAGCGGCTGGACTCCGGGGCGGTCACCTCCCCGAAGGACCTGGAGAACCTCCAGCGCGAGATCGCCTCGCTCGCCAAGCGCCAGTCCGACCTGGAGGACGTCGTCCTGGAGGTGATGGAGCGCCGCGAGAACGCGCAGGAGCGCGGCGCCGAACTCGCCGACCGGGTCGCGGCCTTGGAGGCCAAGGTGGCCGAGGCCGAGCAGCGCAAGAACGCCGAGCTGGAGGGCATCGACGCCGAGGGCTTCACCGTCGCCAAGGAGCGCGAGGTACTCGCCGACGCCGTCCCCGGCGGCCTGCTGGGGCTCTACGACAAGCTGCGCGCCCAGCAGGGCGGCATCGGCGCCGCCCGGCTCTACCAGAAGCGCTGCGAGGGCTGCCGGCTGGAGCTGAACATCACCGAGCTGAACGAAGTGCGGGCCGCTCCGGCCGACACCGTGGTGCGCTGCGAGAACTGCCGCCGGATTCTGGTGCGTACGGCCGACTCCGGGCTGTAGGGCGGTGGCCGCGACGGGGCAGGGGGCGCCCGACCTGGGCGCCCCGACCACGTTCGTGCTGCTGCGGCACGGGGAGACGCCGCTCACCGGGCAGCAGCGGTTCTCCGGCAGCGGCGGGACCGATCCGGGCCTGTCGGCGCGGGGACGGGCCCAGGCGGAGCTGGCCGCACGGGAGTTGGGCGCGCAGGTCCTGGCCGCGAAGGAGTTGGGCGCTCAGGAGTTGGGCGGCCCTGGCGCCGTGCACGCCGTGGTCAGCTCGCCGCTCGCCCGCTGCCGGCAGACCGCCGCCGCGGCCGCGGACCGGCTCGGCCTGGACGTCACCGTCGAGGAGGGCCTGCGCGAGACGGACTTCGGCGCTTGGGACGGCCTGACGTTCGCCGAGGCGCGGCAGCGCGACCCGGAGACGATGACCGCGTGGCTCGGCGATCCGGCCGCCGCCCCGCCCGGCGGGGAGAGCTTCGCCCGGGTCGCGGAGCGGGTGGCGGCCGCCCGGGACGCGCTGCTCGCCGCGCACCGCGGCCGGACGGTCCTGCTGGTCAGCCATGTCACGCCGATCAAGACGCTGATCCGGCTGGCCCTCGGCGCCCCGCCCGAGGCGCTCTTCCGGATGCGGCTGGACCCGGCCGCCCTGAGCGCGGTGGACCACTACGCCGACGGCAACACGTCCGTGCGGTACGTCAACGCGACCGCGCACCTGCGGGAGCTACCCGGCCGCGGGTGAGGCGCGGGCGGTTCACCCGGCCAGCGCGGCCGCGGAACGGGCCAGTTGTGTGACGCGGTCCCACGCCTTCGCCCGCAGGGCCTCCTGCGGCAGCATCCATGTGCCGCCCACGCAGGCGACGTTGGGCAACTCCAGGTAGGCGGCGGCGCGTTCGGCGTCGATGCCGCCGGTCGGGCAGAAGCGGGCGCGCGGCAGCGGAGAGTGCAGCGACTTCAGGTACGGGGCGCCCCCGGCGGCTTCCGCGGGGAAGAACTTCATGTCGGTCACGCCGAGTTCCAGCAGCCGCAGGACCTCCGAGGCCGTCGAGACCCCGGGCAGGCTCGGCAGGCCCGAGGCCCGCATCGCCGCCAGCAGGTCCTCCGTCCAGCCCGGGCTCACCAGGAACCGCGCGCCCGCCGCCTTCGCCGTCTCCACCTCGGCCGGGCCCAGGACCGTACCCGCGCCCACCACGGCGTCCGGGACCTCCGCGGCGATCGCGCGGATCGCCTCCGGCGCGGCCGGGGTGCGCAGCGTCACCTCGATCGCCCGCAGCCCCCCTGCCACCAGCGCGCGCGCCAGCGGTACGGCGTCCTCGACCTGCTCCAACACGACCACGGGGACCACGGGGGCCAGGTCCAGCACACTCTCCATGCGGCTCATCCTCACCCGCCCCCACCACCCCCCGCAACGCCCGTTGCGGAGCGCGCAACGTCCTGGCCCTGTCCGACCGGGCTGCCCCGTCCTGCCGGCACCCGGACCGCCCCGCGGTGGGGGGCTTGTCGCGCCGTTCCCCGCGCCCCTGGACAGGTGCGGCCCCTCCCGCCGGCGCAGTTGCGCCCCCTCAGTCGCCCGCCCCCCGCAGGAGCACGTCGAGTTGGGGCGAACCCGCGGGGTGCTCCACCTCGTAGCCGAGGTCGCGCAGCGCGGTGGCAAGGGCGGGAACCGTCTTGGGCGCGGCGCCGGCCATGAGGAGCGCGCGCAGCAGCTCCCCCTTGGTCGCCTTGTTGAAGTGGCTGACCACGGACCGCTTCTCGACCCCGCCCACGACCCGCACCTGGAGCACCCGGACCGTCGCCGTACGCCCCGCGAGGGCCCCTTGCGGCTTCCACGCGGCCGCGTACGCGGCGGACCGCAGGTCCAGGACGAGCCCGCCGCCGGCGACCTCGGGCAGCACCGCGTCCAGGTGCGGCCGCCAGTACGAGGCGAGCCCCCCGGTGCCGGGCAGCCGTACGCCCATCGAGCAGCGGTAGGACGGCACCCGGTCGGCGAGCCGCAGCACACCCCACAGCCCGGAGAAGACGAGGACGGAGCGCCGGGCCCGCCGCAGCGCGGACGCGTCGAGGGTGGCCAGGCCGAGCGCGTCGTAGAGCACACCGGTGTAGAGCTCGGCGGCGGGCAGGGTGGGCGCGGTGCGCAGCGCCGCGTTCTTCGCGAGTTCGCCGCGCAGCCCCGGGGTGAGCCCGAGCACCTCGGCGGCCTTGTCCGCGTCGCCCTCGCACAGCCGCACCAGCTCGTCGAGGACCGCCCCGCGCGCGGCGGTCAGCTCGGGCAGCGACAGGCCGTCCAGCGCGAGCGGCCGCCCCCGTACGGCGGTGGCCTTCCCCTCGGACGGCGGCAGCAGGACGAGCACGGGTTCTCCCTCGGTTCCGAAGACGGCGTACGGGCCGGCCGCCGTGCCTTCGCACCTCGGCCGGCCCCGTAGCAGCCTACGGCCGTACACACCCGGCTCCCGCCCCGGTCAGGGGGCGGGAGCCGGGTCGGGCCGGGTCCCGAAGAGGCCGGACGGGACCCGGCGGCCTGCGCGCCGCGCGGCGGTGCTCAGCCGCGGGCGAAGGCGAGCAGGTCGGCGTTGATCACGTCGGCCTGGGTGGTGATCATGCCGTGCGGGAACCCTTCGTACGTCTTGAGCGTGCCGTTCGGCAGCAGCTCCGCCGACCGCGGTCCCGCATTCGCGTACGGCACGACCTGGTCGTCGTCGCCGTGCATGACCAGCACCGGGAGCGTCACCTTCTTCAGGTCCTCGGTGAAGTCGGTCTGGCTGAACGCGACGACGCCGTCGTAGTGCGCCTTCGCGCTGCCGGTCATGCCCTGCCGCCACCAGTTCTGGATCACGGCCTCGTCCGGGGTCGCGCCCTCCCGGTTGAACCCGTAGAACGGGCCGGCGGCGACCTCCCGGAAGAACGACGAGCGGCGGTGCGCGGTCTGCGTCTGGAAGTCGTCGAAGACGGTCTTGGGCACGCCGCCCGGATTGCTGTCGGTGCGCACCATCAGCGGTGGCACCGCGCTGATCAGCACCGCCTTGGCCGCCCGGTCCTGCCCGTGGCGCGCCAGGAAGCGGATGACCTCGCCGCCGCCGGTGGAGTGGCCGACGTGGATCGCGTCGCGCAGGTCGAGGTGGGTGACCACGGAGGCCAGGTCGTCGGCGTAGTGGTCCATGTCATGGCCGTCGGGGACCTGGGCGGAGCGCCCGTGGCCGCGCCGGTCGTGGGCGACCACGCGGAACCCGTGGTCGAGGAAGTACATCAGCTGGGGGTCCCAGTCGTCGGACGACAGCGGCCAGCCGTGGCTGAAAACGATGGGCTGGCCGTGCCCCCAGTCCTTGTAGAAGATCTCCGTGCCGTCCCGTGTCGTCACGAAACCCATGGCTCTCCCGGTCGAATATGGGGCGATTCCCCCCGATGGGACTGTATCGCCGGGCCCGGCGCACCGCAGTCCAGCAGCAGTGCCCCTTTTCCGTTCCGGCAAACACGGTTCCGCCGCGGAATTCCCGCTGCCCCGAATTCCCGCCGCCCCCGCGTTTCCTTTTCCGGCCTAGGACCCGATCCCGTCGAACTGGCGGACCCAGTACGGGGCCTGGCCCACGGTGCCGTTCCACTGGGACACGATGAGGGTGAGCGCGTCCGCCGAGGCGCTGCCCGGGTGGATGTAGCCGCCGTAGAGGTTCGGCACGGTCAGCGAGGTGATCCGCGGGATCGGCGTACTCCACACCGCGTCCGGGCGGGACGCGCGGCGGGTGCAGATCGCCCCGAGGACCACGTCGAAGTAGCTCATGCAGTACGTGCCGCCGATCCGCTTCACCGAGAACTCGCCGGTGTTGTTGCCCGACAGGATGACCGACGGCGGCGCTGCCGTGGTCCACTGCCACGCGCCGTTCAGGTACGCCCAGTTCTGCTGCGCGCCGAAGTTGCCGTCGTGGAAGTCGCCGGGCTGGATGCGGAAGAGCTGGATCGCGCCGCCGTCCGCGGTGTTGATGTGGGTGCCGTTCCAGCGCTTGGAGAAGATGTACAGCCAGCCGTCGGGGTCGATGCCCGCGAACGACCACATGCCGTACATCGACTGGTTGACGCCCCGCACGTCGCCGTCCCAGTGGTACGGGAAGTCGGTCCAGGTCGCGCCGTAGTCGTCGGAGTACGCGACGCCGGACATCAGCGAGCCGTCGTACCCGGCGGGCGGCCCCCAGGTCGCCACGGACGTGTACTGGAGGTAGGTGCGGCCGCCGAACTCGATGCAGTCGTTCGGGATGCGGCTGACCTCCGTGCCGAACCCGTTGTTCGCGTTGTGCGTGTAGTTGAGCAACTGGCGGGCCGTGCCGTTGGGTTCGGCCCAGGTGAAGGAGATCGGGGTCGCCCCGGACGCGTCGAAGCCGGCCTGGTTGAGCATGACGGGCGAGCCGATGTACGTACCGTCCGCCTGCTGCATGCCGGCCCAGGAATCGCCGAAGACGTAGCCCCAGGTGCCGTCGTGCTCGCGGTAGTAGGGGATGCCGAGGTCGCCCGAGCCGAGGCCGACCGCGCTCGCGGAGTCGCCGGCCTGGTCGCACAGCGGGGTGCCGTTCTGAGCGGCGGCGGCCGGGGCGGCGCCGGCGAGTCCGGCGCCCAGGACGCCGGTGGCGGTGGCGGCCAGGCCCATTCCGGCCTTGAGAACGGAGCGGCGGTTCGGCCGTCCAGCGTGGGACATGGGGCGGTCCTCCAACGGTGTCGGTTCTTCCGGTGCCTTGCGGCGCGCCTGCGGCGGCCCCGACCGCGCGACGGGCGCGGGCGGGGCCATGGACGGGGGCGCCTGCGCTGCGAGTCGCGCGGGGGGCGCGGTCCCGGTGCGGCTCCTATCCCCGCCGCACCGGCGACCGTCCCCCGTTCGCCCCCGTTCCGGTGCGCGGCCGGCATCGCGCACCCGGTCGAGCACCGCGGACAGAACGCTAGGAGCGGCCGATGAAATCACGGTGAAACGGCCTGCGGCGCCCGGCCGTTGTTGCCTCGCCGCCGTCGGCCGACCGCCCCGCCGGGGGCCGCCGACCGCCTCGCCGGTGCCGGCCGACCGCCCCGCCGCTGCCGGCCGACCGCCTCGTCCGCCGTGTGTTCGCGCAGGTCAGCGCGGTGTACGCGGATCGGCCGGATATGGCCAGTCCGGTGACCTGTCCTCCCGGGCGCCCCCATACCCACACTCGGCGGCACCGGCCAGAGATTGGAGTCGCACCGTGCTGTCGACCGTGTCCCCCCTCACCCAGCAGGAGCGCCAGATGCTGCACGCGGTCGGCTGCGGCCTGCGGGACCCCGAGATCGCCGCGTGCCTGGGGCTGCCCGAGCCCGCGGTGCGCGGGATGCTCGGGCACCTGCTGGCGAAGCTGGGGCTGCCCGACCGCTCGGCCGCGATCGTGTACGCGTTCGACAGCGGTGTGGTCGTGCCCGGGCGCGGGCCGCGCCGGCCGGGCGTGCACGCGGGACCCGGCGGCGGGGGCGCCGCCGGGTCCCCCGGGCTCAGTACGGCTGAAGTCGCCGCGCACGTCGCACCCGTCTCCGTATCCGCCCTACCCGTACCCGTATCCACCCCCGTACGCGATCCGCAGGAGGAGACGCTCCGGATCTGCCTGCTCGGGCCGCTCCAGGCGTGGCGGGACGGCCGGCCGGTGGACCTCGGGCCGGCCCGGCAGCAGTCGGTGCTCGCCGCGCTGGCGCTGAGCCCCGGCCGCGCGCTCGGCCCGCAGGAGCTCCTCGACGGTGTCTGGGGCATGGAGGCACCCATGGCCAACGTCGTACCCGTCTACGTCTACCGGCTGCGCAAGATCCTCGCCGCCGCCGCGGCCGGGCAGCCCCCGGTGATCAGCCGCGACCGCTGCGGCTACCGGCTGGCCGGCGCCGTGTCCGTCGACGCCGCGCGCGTGGAACGCCACGCCACCGCCGCCGCGGCCGCCGCCCGCACCGGCGACCTCGCCGAGGCCGTACGCCTCACCGCCCGCGCCCTCGACCTCTTCCGCGGCGAGCCCCTCGCCGGCCTGCCCGGGCCCGTCGCCGAACTGGAGCGGATGCGCCTGACCGAGCGCCGCAATCTCCTGGTCCGGCGCAAGGTCGACGGCCAACTGCGGCTGGGCCGCCACACCGAGGCGATCGACGAGCTGTCCGCGCTGTCCGTCACCCAGCCCCTCGACGAGTCCGTGGCGGCCATGCTCATGTGCGCCCTCCAGAAGGGCGGCCGCCCGGCCGCCGCCCTCGAGGTCTTCGACCGCACCAGCCGCCACCTCGCCGCCGAGCTGGCGACCGCCCCCAGCGACCTGCTGCGCCGCGCCCGCCGCGCCGTCCTGCGCGGCGACACCGTCCTCCTCGACCCCGCCCAGGCGTGGCCCGCGGCCGCCGCGGGCTACGATGGGGGTACGGCAGACGAGCCGGGCGGACGGTCGCGTCGGATCACCTGTGATCCGCCGAGGAACGTCCGGGCTCCACAGGGCAGGGTGGTGGCTAACGGCCACCCGGGGTGACCCGCGGGACAGTGCCACAGAAAGCAGACCGCCGGGGACCTCGGTCCTCGGTAAGGGTGAAACGGTGGTGTAAGAGACCACCAGTGCCCAGGGTGACCTGGGCAGCTAGGTAAACCCCACCCGGAGCAAGGTCAAAAGGAGCGCCCTCACCGGCGCTCTGCGCGGACGTTCGAGGGCTGCCCGCCCGAGTCCGCGGGTAGACCGCACGAGGTCGGCGGCAACGCCGGCCCTAGATGGATGGCCGTCTCCCCGGCCGCCGCGAGGCGCCCGGGCGACAGAACCCGGCGTACAGCCCGACTCGTCTGCCACACCCACTGCCCCGGGCCCGTATCGGGCAGCCCCGATAGCCCCCGACGTCCTAAGCTGAGGCTCGGGCGGTGCCGTCGTCTTGGCGGAAGTGCACTACGGGGGGTTCAGCATTGCGTGTGCAGGGGGCGGCGACGCGCCGCTCGACAGCCCGTGGGCGGGGACGGCCGCCTTCCCCGCCCACGGCGTGGGCGCGTGTCAGCTGGTGCCGTGGTCTGCCTGCTCGACCAGGTCCGCGACCGCCCCGGGGTGGCTGACCATGGCGGCGTGCGAGGAGTTGACCTCGACGGTGTGTGCGCCGATGCGCTGGGCCATCCAGCGTTCGAGGTCCGGGCTGATCGCCTTGTCCTGCTTGGCGACCAGGTACCACGAGGGAATGGTCCGCCACGCGGCCGCTGTGGCGGCCTGGTTGAGGGCCGCCAGGTCGATCGGCTCCTGCGTGTCCGCCATGTCGGTCGCCTCGGCGGGATCGACGTCAGCGGCGAACACCTTACGGAACTGGGCCGGGTCGATGTACGCGTCGGTGCCCTGGGTTCCGTCCGGCTTGGTGTACTCCTGCTCCTGCAACGGCAGGGCCGTCGCGGGATGGTCGACCGGGTGGGCCGTCAGGTCGGCCAGCGACTCGCCGACGTCCGGCACCGAGGCCGCCACGTAGACGAGGGCCTTGACGTCCGGATCGCCCGCGGCCGCGTTGGTGATGACCTCGCCGCCGTACGAATGACCGACCAGGATGATCGGTCCCTTGATGCCGTTGAGGAAGTCCCGAACGTAGGCGGAGTCCCCGGGCAGGCCGCGCAGCGGGTTGTTCGCGGCCCGGACCGGATAGCCGTCCTTGCGCAGGCGGTCCATCGCGCCGTACCACCCGGAGGAGTCCGCGAAGGCTCCGTGCACGAAGACGACAGTCGGCTTGGGCGTGGACGTGGTGGCGTGGTGGCCGGCGGCGGCGCCGGCGGTCGGGATGGAGATGGCTGCTGCGGCGGCGAGAGCGGCGGCGACGAGCGCGGAGCGCCGGATGACAGGCGTGATCACAGGAACCTCTTGCGAGTAGAAAGAACGGTCTACCTTCTTACTGGATGAGCGTGACACGCATCCGGCGGGATGGCAAGAGAGAACGTTCCTTCTCCTTAAGAGAACGCCACTTCAGGGTGGGGTAGACCGGGTCGGCCCGCGGCCCGGATCGCGCCGGGCGGCGCTGTTAGCGTGGACTCGGTGGACATCATCGGCACCGTCGTCAGCAGTCTGCGAGCGGGGCGCGCGTACGGGCGGCGCATCAGCAAGCACGGGGCCTGGAGCATGCACTTCCCACGCTTCGCCGGCACGGGCTTCCACGTGGTGCTCGCGGGTGAGGGCCGGTTGACAGCCGCCGGCATGGAGCCGGTCACCGTCCATCCCGGCGATGTCGTGCTCGTACCCCACGGAGCCGAGCACGCCCTCGGCCATGTGTCCGCGACGACCGGCTTCGAGTTCTTCTGCGGGGTCTACCGGCTCGGTCAGGTTCCGCTGCATCCCTATCTCGGTCAGATGCCGGCCGTCGTGGTGCATCCGCGCGGTGAGGGCGACGTCGACCTGCGGGACCTGGCCGACTTCGTCGACCGTGACGTGACCCGGCCGGCGCCGGGGGAACAGGTGATGCGGGCGGCCCTCGTCGATCTGGTGGTGGTGCATCTTCTGCGTCGGACATCGGAAGAGCGGCGGACAGACGCCTGGCCGGCCGCGGCCGACTCCTCCATCGCCCCGGCGCTGCGCGCCCTGCACGACGCGCCGCACGAGCAGTGGACCCTGGAGCGGCTCAGCACGGCCTGCGCCATGTCACGTGGCGCGTTCAGCCGCCGGTTCGCGTCGGTCGTCGGCACGCCGCCGATGAAGTACCTGGCACAGCTGCGCCTCGCCGGCGGCGCACGGCTGCTGCGGGAGACCGGGGAACCGCTGGACGCGATCGCCCGGAAAGTGGGCTACTCCACCGGTTTCGCCTTCGCGCACGCGTTTCGCCGTGAGTACGGGCTCGCGCCCGGCCGCTACCGGTCGGAGCGCGGTGCGCAGATGTCACACCCGCGCATGGAACCGTCATCTTCGATCATGGTGCCGCCGCCCGCCGAATGATGCGGTGGCCTCATGACGATTGTTGTTCTCGGCGCCACCGGACACTTGGGACGCCATGTGCTTGCCGGCCTGAAGCGCCGTGGTGTCCCTGCGGCCGACATCACCGCCGCGGGCCGGGACCTGTCGAAACTCGGTGACCAGAACGTCCGGGCGGTACGTGTCGACTATGCCGACGCCGCCACGGTTCGCGCGGCGCTGCGCGGCGCCGATCGCGCGCTGCTCATCTCGGGTGGCGACTTCGGCCGACGCGTGGCGCAGCATGCCGCGGTCATCGACGCGGCCGGCGCGGCCGGCGTCGCGCTGCTCGCCTACACGAGTACGCCGCACGCCGCCGGTTCGGGGATGGCCATGGCCCGGGAGCATGCCGCTACCGAGTCGCACCTGCGCGACTCCGGTGTGCCGTTCACGGTGCTGCGCAACTCGATGTACCTGGACATACTCACCGGGCAGGTCGCGCCGCGGGCGGCGGCCCGCGGTGTGGTCGAGGGCGCTTCGGGCAAAGGCAGGATCAGCCCGGCGAGCCGAGCCGAGCTCGGGGACGCGGCGGCCGAGGTGCTGGTGGGTGCGGGCCACGCCGGCGCCGTGTACGAGCTCGGCGGCGCGCGCTCGTACACGATGGACGACGTGGCCTCGGCCATCGCCCGGTGGTCCGGCCGGCACGTCGAGTACCGCGACGTGCCGGCCGGCGACTACCGGGCCATGCTGGTGAAGCAGGGCATGCCCGAGAAGGTGGCCGAGATCTTCGCCGACACCCAACTCGGCATTGCCCGCGACGAGTTCTACGTGAGTTCCGGCGACCTGACGCGGCTCATCGGCCGGCCGTCCCGGACCCTCGAAGAGGCGCTGTCGAGGACGGCTACCAGCGGTTCCAGTGGCTGAAGTTCCTGTCGTCGGCGCGCGGGGCCGGCTTGAAGTCGGTGCCGATCGTGTAGGCGATCGGGGTCAGCGCGACCTGGACGGTTTTGTCGAACGGGAGGCCGAGCAGGTCGGCCATCTCGCGCTCGAACGTGAGGTGGGCGACGGTCCATGCCGTTCCCAGTCCGCGTTCCCGCGCGGCGAGCATGAAACTCCAGGTCGCCGGAACCACCGAGCCCCAGTTGTGGGCCTGCCCCCGGATCGAGAGGAGTTCCTCGCGACGAGCGACCCGCACCACCGGGATCATCAGCACCGGCACCTCGTGCAGATGCTGGACCAGATGGCCGAGGCTGCCCCGAATCCGTCCCCACTGCGACGAGGCGAAGCTCATCCGGGTCGGGAGCGGGGTGGGGTCGTGCTCGTCGGGAGCACCGGCCATGAGCCCGGCGCGCCAGATGTCGGCCACTTTCGCCTTCGTCGCCGGATCGTCGATGAAGACGAAGTCCCACTGCTGCTGGTTGCGGCCGGTCGGTGCCTGGGTGGCGACCTTCACCGCCTCCTGGATCAGCTCCCGCGGAACGGGCCTGGTCAGGTCGAGGCGCCTGCGCACCGCGCGCGTGGTGGTGAGGACCTCGTCTGCGGTGAGCCCGAGGGCCTGGTGCGTCGGACCGCTGGTGTTCACTGGGCCGCTCCTGGTTCGTGGCAAAGGACAAACGGACAAACGGGCAAAGGGACAAGGAGACAGGGAGGCGGAGGGAGCAAGGGGTTCCGCGGTGGCTACGGCGCTGTCCGGGTGGCGGGCAGCGCCGCGTCGAGCAGGGCGGCCGCCGCATCGCGCGTGGCGTGCACCACCGCGGGGTCGCGGTCCATCTGAAGGGACTGCGCGGCCCCGTCCCACAGGGCGTGCAGTTGCATCGCCACCGCCGAGGGGTCGGCCGCGCCCGCCTCTGCCGCGAGGTCGGTGAACGTCGTCCGGAGCCACTCGCGGTACTCCGAGGCGACGGTGTCCACGCCGGCGGCGTGCGACTCGGCGGTGGCGCGGGCGAAGGCGCATCCGCGGTAGGTGCTGTCGGCGGCGAACTCCAGCTGGATGTCGAACGGCGCGAGCGCCCTCTCCCGTGGGTCGCGGCGGCTCGCGAGCGCGCGTTGGAAGCGCGCCTTCATGCCGTCGTGCCGGTCGCGGAGGTAGGCGGCGACCAACTCGTCCTTGGACTTGAAGGCGTCGTACAAGCTGGCCTTCGCCACCCCCGCGTGTTCGAGGAGCCGGCCGATGCCGACGCTTCGGATGCCCTCCTGGTAGAACAGCTCCGCGGCGGCCGAGAGGAGCCGTGCGCGAGGTGTACCGTGCGTGTCAGTCTGCATCCGACTCACCTTTTCCTGTGGTGGGAACAACCGTCGTCAACGCGGCGGCGCCGAGGGCCGCCAGTACCAGGGCCAGTCCCGCCGCGATCCGGGTGAGCGGTATCCCCGCACTCGTCAGGGCGCCCGGCACGATCGCGGCGGCGCCGAGACCGAGGTAGGCGACGACGAAGACGGCGGCCATCAACGCCGGTCTGTCGCGGTCCGATACGCCGGCGGTCACCATGCGGATGGGGCCCTGGAAGCCCGGACCGAACCCCGTGCCCGCTACCGCGCTGGCGGCCAGATAGAGGCCGGCCGAGCCCAGCGCGAGCGCCGCGAGCGTCACACCGAGTCCCGTGAGCGTCATGAGCAGGCCGACGACGGTGACCGCTCGGCCCCCGACGTTGCGCAACGCCACCGTCATCACCGTCGCGGTGCCCATCAGCGTGAACAGCGGAAGCGCGCTCTTCCAGCCGGAGGCCCCGGGCGCCAGCGTGCGGAACAGGGCCGGGCTCAGCGCCGCGTAGAAGCCGGACAGGCCCCAGACCACGAAGACCACCGGCGCACATCCGATGAAGGCCGCGCGGGCGTGACGGGGGACGGCGACTCGTGGTGTGAGCGACAGCACCGGGACCGGCCGCCGGTCCGTGTCCGGGATCAGACGCGGGACCAGGGCGCCTTGAGCCAGCAGGATCGCCCCCAGCACCAGGTAGACCGTGTGTGTGGGGCCGGGCACGAACTGGATGAGGAGGCCGCTCAGCAGCGCCCCGAGTCCGCTGCCGGTGCCCGGCGAGGCGGCGCTCGCGACCGGGCCGTACTCCTGGTCGGACTCGATCATGAGGGCCGACAGGTTCCCCAGCGCGGCGCCTGAGGCCAGACCCTGCATCGCCCTGCCGATGACGATCGGCACGAACGAGCCGGCGGCGGCGAACAGGGCGAGCGCGATCACCTGGACCCCGATGGAGGCGAGCAGCACCCTTCCGCGCCCGAATCGCTCGGGCAACCGGTCCAGCCACAGCAGCCCGCAGATGACCGCCACCGCGTAGGTGGCGAACGCGAGCGTGCCGATCAACGCGCTGGCATGCCACGCCGATTCGTACGCCTGATACAGCGGGCTGGGCGCGTTCGCGCTGGCGAGGAAGAGCACGACGATCGAGCTCGCGAGGACCAGCGCGCCGGGCCCGCCCGGTCCGCCCGGTCCGTCCTGAGCGTCCCGAGCGGACGCGAGGACCTCCAGCGGCGCTGCCCCGTACATACGGCGGGATGCCAACGGTCTCCCCCTCCGGACAGACCGGTCTGTCCGCAGGAACCTAACAACAGACAGGCCGGTCTGTCCACCGCAGTCCCGACGTCGACGTGACCGCTGAACTTCTCGCGGGGGCCGGCCCGTTGGCCGCGCCGACGCCCGTCGGAGTGATCAGCGCAGGTCGAGTACCGCCTTCCCGACGATGCCGGCCTCGACGGCCTCGTGTGCGGCGGCCACGTCGTCGAGGCGGAAGGAGTGCACGGGCAAGGGCGTGAGCGCGTCCTTCCGCAGGGCCGCGGTGATCTCGGCGGCGGAGCGCAGCAGTGCGTCGCGCGGCTCGGTGAGGAACAGTGCGAACCGCAGCACCAGGTTGGACCACATCAGCCGGAAGACCGGCAGGGCCGGGTCGTCGGGGGACGCCGAGTAGGTCACGATGGTGGCCCCCGGACCGGCGACGGCGAGGTCCAGTTCGAGGTTGCCGGTCAGCGAGACCTCGATGATCCGGTCGACCGGCCCGACTCCGTCGAGGATCTGCCGCGCCGCGTCGGCGTCGCGGTAGTTCACCACGAGGTCGGCGCCCGCGGCCCGAGCCAGCTCGGCCTTCTCCGGTCCGCTGACCGTCGTCGCGATCCGCGCGCCCGCGAGCCGGCCGAGTTCGATCGCGTAGTGCCCGACGGCGCCGGCACCGGCCGCGACCAGTACCGTGCGGTCGCGGGGCGAGCCGTCCGCGTGCAGGCACCAGTGTGCGGTCATCGCCGGTATGCCGAGGCACGCCCCGAGTTCGTCGGAGGTCCCGTCCGGCAGCACCACGGCCTGCTCGGACGGCACGACCGTCCACTCCGCCGCGGTCCCCCACAGGGCGCCCGACCCGGCCATCCAGATCCACACGTGTTCGCCGATCCGGCTCGCGTCGACTCCCGTGCCGACCGCGTCGATCCAGCCCGTCCCGTCCTGGTGCGGGATACGGCCGGTGCGCTCGCCGATGCGCTGGAAGTCCCGCGCGGTGGAGTTCAGCCGCATGAACATGTCGCCCGGGTTGATCGCGGACAGTGCGATGCGGACGCGGACCTGGCCGGGGCCGGGTTCGGGGCGGTCGACGTCCACCACCCGCAGCACGCTGCTCGCGGGACCGGACGTGTCGTAGAACGCTGCCCTCATTGCTTCTCTCTTCTCCTCTTGCTCGTGGTGCTCTCGCGCTACGGACGGGCGGCGACGCGTCGCATCAGCGACTCCAGGTCACGCTCGCCCGCCGGGGTCTGCGCACCCAGCTCCAGAGCGCCGGTCATGAGCCGCGCCGGCAGGTCGCCGCTCACCAGCTCGGCCCAGGCGCTGTTCTCCGCGCGCAGGCCGTCGGACAGGTCCGCCGGCGGGACCAGTTCCTTGGCGGCGGCGATCAGCTCCGGGGAGAGCGCGGCGATCCGCTCCGCCACCTGGTCCACGAACCCGTCCAGTTCGGACGCGGGCACCGCGCGGTTGATCCATCCGTAGGCGGCCGCGGTGTCCGCGTCCACCAGGTCACCGGTGAGCAGCAGCTCCAGCGCGCGGTTGCGCCCGACCCGCTCGCGCAGGTACTGCGTTCCCCCGCCGCCGGGCACGATGCCCATCAGCACCTCGCTCTGGCCGATGCCCGCCGTCTCCCGCGCGGCGAAGGCCATGTCGGCGGCCGCGACGAACTCGGCACCTCCGGCCCGGGCCTTGCCCGCCAGTTTGACGATCGTCACCTGGGGCTGGTGGCGCAGCAGTTCGCCGACCCCCTGGAAGAGGTTGGCGTCCGGGTTGCGGTCCGCGATCTCCGCAAGTCCCGCCATCTCGTCGAGGATGTGGATGTCGACGTGGGCGATGAAGAACTCGGGGTTGGCGCTGGAGAACACGATGACGCGGACCGAGCGGTCGTCCCGCAGTGTTCCGAGAACGTCGTGCAGTTCGCGGATCAGGGTCCCGCTGAGCACGTTGACCGGCGGAGTGTCCAAGGTGATCCGCGCGACTCCGGCATCGATGCCGACACGGAGCGTTGTGTACTGGTCCGGGTCCATGAATGTCCCTAGGTTTGCGATGGGCTAGTAGGTTTGCGATGCATACCAACCCTGGGCCCGGCCCTGTGAACGGTCAATAACGCACTTGTCGACAACCAAGGATCACGATGGATACCGACCTTTCGCCCCAACCGCCCCGTGGTGCTCCGCGGTTCAGCGCCGAGTGCCCGAGCCGGCCGATCCTCGACCAGATCGCGGACAAGTGGTCGATGATGGCCATGGCGGTCCTGGAGCGACCGACGCGGTTCAACGAGATCAAGCGGCAGTTGGAGGGCGTCACCCAGCGGGTCCTGACGCAGACGCTGCGCCGGCTCGAACGCAACGGCATGGTCCGGCGCCGGGTGCTGGAGACCTCTCCGCTCGGGGTGGAGTACTCCCTCACCCCCCTCGGCGAGTCGTTCCGCGGCCCTTTCACCCGCCTCCACGAATGGACGGTCGAGCACAGCGACCAGGTCCAGTCGGCCCAGCGCGCATACGACGAGCGGTCGTCGGGGCGCTAGCAGGTTCGCGCGTGCGGGGCGGGGACACGTCGCTGTTCGAGCGGGCTGCTGCTGTCAGTCCGTTCTGACGTCGGCGGATCGTGCCGCGGCCTGCGCTCGATACCGCCCCGGTGTGGTGCCGAACTCCCGTTGGAAGGCGTGTGAGAGCGCGTACGGGCTGCCGTAGCCGACTTGGTCGGCGATGGCGGCCAGGGTGTCCGGGGTGTCGCGGAGCAGGGTGGCGGCGCGGATCACGCGCCACCAGGCGAGATACGCCATCGGAGGACGGCCGACCAGGGCGGTGAACCGGCGCGCCAGGGTGGGGCGGGAGACGCCCGCCTCCGCCGCCAGCCGGTCGTTGCTCCATGGCTCGGCCGGGTTCGAATGCAGCGCCCGCAGCGCGGCGGCCGTCACCGGGTCGCCCAGTACGCGGGGCCAGGCTCCGCCGGGGGCCTCGGTCATCCACGCGCGGATCATGTAGATGAGAAGGAGGTCGAGCAGGCTCGGGAGCGCCACGCAGGAGCCGGGCCGCGTCTCGTCCAGTTCACCGGCGAGCAGCTCGATGGCGGCACGCAGTTCGAGGTGGCTGCTGACCCGGCTGGGCAGGTGGACGACCTCAGGCAGCTCTGCCATCAGCGGGTGCATGCGGCTGCAGTCGAGCCAGTACCTGCCGCAGAGCATCTCTGTCTCGTAGTGACCGGGCCGGGTCCGCGGCTGTGTCTCCGCAAGCCCTGGCCCGAACGGGACCGCCTCCTTTTTCGCGACCGCCGTATCGACCGGGGAGTCGGCGAGCACATGGCCGGTGCCATGGGGCAGCAGCACCGCGTCGCCCACGCCGAGGGGTGTGGGGGCACCGCCGTCCGTCAGCAGCCAGCAGTGGCCCTTGAGGACGACGTAGAAGCCCGCGCCGTCGTACGGGTCCAGGCGCGCGCTCCAGGTCCCGCTGGTCCGCAGCCGGTGGGACCAGGGGTGCCCGAGGTGCACGGCGGAGATCGCATCGCTCACCACATCCACCGCTCCAGGGTATCTGTCGTATGACGGGTGAGAGGGATGCGTATTTTCTTGAGCACAATGCGCATTGAGACGGTCGTTCGACCTTTCCTAAGGTCGCTCACGTGACGAACGAGAACGAGCGTGCGCAGAGCATGGTGCTGGGAGACGTCGAGGTCATCCGGGTCGTCGAGTGGCACGAACCCTTCCTGCCCGCCTCCGACATGTTCCCGGGAGCTGCCGCCGAGGTGTGGAAGGAGAACGAGGGCCGGCTGGCACCGGACCACTGGGAGCCGGACAGCGACGTGGTGGTGCTTGCGCTCCAGAGCTGGGTGCTGCGCAGCGCGGGCCGGACCGTCCTGGTCGACACCGGGGCGGGCAACGGGCGCGAGCGACCGGGCATGGGGCCCTTCCACCACGCCCGGAGCGATCTCCTCGGCCTCCTGGCGAGGGCCGGTGTCCGACCGCAGGATGTCGATGTCGTCGTCAACACCCACCTCCACGTCGACCACGTCGGCTGGAACACCGTCGACGTGGACGGGCAGTGGGCACCGGCGTTCCCCAACGCCCAGTACTTCATCCCGGCCGCAGACGACTTCCACTACGGTCCGGGCAACGCGTACGGGAACGGCACGCAGGAGGTCGACCGCCTGGTCTACGAAGACAGCATCGCGCCCATCCACCAAGCCGGACAGGCCGTGCTGTGGGACGGCGTCCATCGCGTCGACGAACACCTCACCCTGGAATCCGCGCCCGGTCACACGCCCGGCTCGTCCGTGCTGCGACTCGCGTCCGGCAGCGACCGGGCGGTCTTCGTCGGAGATCTGCTGCACAGCCCGGTGCAGATCCTGCACCCCTGCTGCAACAGCAGCTCCTGCCTGGCCCCGGAACAGGCGGTGGCCAGCCGCCGCCGGATTCTCGGACGGGCCGCCGACGAACGGGAACTGCTCGCTCCCGCGCACTTCGGCGGCGCGGGGGCCCTCGAAGTACGACGGGACGGCGACAGGTTCGCCCTCGGCCCATGGGCGGCGGCCGGCCGGAGGAAGCGCGCCGTCGAGTGAGCCGTGGCCTCGTCCGCGCACCGCCCCGGCACCTGCTTGGGTACGGTGTGGGGCGGTGCTCGTCGGCGGGGCGGCCGTCGGAGCACCGCGCCGCACACGGCCGTCGCGGCGCGGCACCGGACGGGGGACGGGGATGGCGGGGGACGCGGGACAGGCGTCCGGCGCGGCGGACGGCGCCGCACCGGACCGCGCGGGCGGACCGAAGGGGTGCGCCGGACCGCGCAGGAAGCTGTGGTGGTACCGCTCCGAGCCGTTCGAGGAGGAGATCGAGCGGCTCAGGAAGCCCGACGGCAACGCCCTGATCCCGTGGCTGCTGATGGCGCTCGGCCCGCTGGTCGACCTGCTCAAGGGCCGGGTGGGCCAACCGTGGCCGGCCGCCGCGGGCCTGGCGGTCTTCTGCACGCTCTACGTGCTGACCGTGCGCTCCGCCTTCAGCGCCCGCCGGCGCTCCGGGCCGGTGCCGCTGCGGCTGCTGGGCGGCCTGGGCGCGACCGCGCTGGTGCTGGCGATCGGCTACGGCGGCAACTTCCTGCTGCTGTTCGTGCTGGTGTCGCTGTGCGTGGGCAGTGTGGCGGGCAGCCGCCGCTCGCTCGGGCTGCTGCTGATCCCGACCAGCGCGGCGGCCGGGACCGTCTCGGGGCTGCGGCACGAGGGCATCTGGTCCACGATCAGCCTGGCGTACGGCTCGTTCCTGTCCGGGCTGGTGGTCTCGGTGATCATCACGCTCTTCCACGCGGTGGACCAGCTCAGGTCGACCCGGCAGGAGCTGGCCCGCTCCGCGGTCGCGCAGGAGCGGCTGCGGTTCTCCCGGGACCTGCACGACCTGCTCGGGCACACCCTGTCGGTGGTCGTGGTGAAGTCCGAGGCGGCCCGCCGGCTCGCGCCGCGCGACCTGGACGCGGCGCTCGCCCAGGTCGCGGACATCGAGTCGGTGGGCCGGCAGGCGCTCACCGAGATCCGTGAGGCGGTCACCGGCTACCGCGAGGGCAGCCTGGCCACCGAGTTGGAGCGGGCCCGTTCGGCGCTGGCCGCCTCCGACATCGAGGTGGCGGTGCGCGAGTCCGGCCCGCCGCTGCCGCCGCAGACCGAGGCGCTGCTCGGCTGGGTGGTCCGCGAGGGCGTCACCAACGTCGTACGGCACAGCCGCGCCTCGAAGGCCACGATCGAGCTGCGCGCCGACGGGGAACAGGTCCGCCTGACCATCACGGACGACGGGGCCGGGCCGTCGGCCACGCCCGGCCCGGGCCCCGGGGTCCGCACCGGCACGGGTCTGCGCGGGCTGACCGAGCGGCTCGCCGCGGCGGGCGGCTCGCTGGCGTCCGGTCCGGCCCCGGCGGGCGGTTTCCGCGTCGCCGCGGTCCTGCCGGTCGAGGAGCAGCCGGAAGGGTTCAGGCGCGGTTGACCCGGCGGGCGACCAGATGGGCCACCGCGAGGTAGACCGCGGCGGGCAGGCCGTAGTTGACCACGGTGCGCCACTTCGCGTTGTCGATGGTGAACATGTCCCTCGACCAGGTCGCGAGCCAGTTCGCCGCGTGGTGGACCGCGTCGACGAGGTCGTTGCCGCGGTTCGCGTCGAAGACGAAGAAGAAGATCCAGAGGATCAGGATGAGTGCAGCGATGTCTGCGGCGAGCAGGATGATCGCCGCGGCGGGGTTGCCGCCATACCGTCTGGCCATGGCGGTCGTGTTGCCCGGGCGCGGTGGGCGAAACCTGCCGCGGGGCCGTCTTGTTGAAGTGGACCTGCCACCAACTGCCGGTGCGGGCCGACCCCGGGCCGGGTCCCGGCACGACGACGGCCGGCCGCCTCCCCCGTCATGAGGGAGGCGGCCGGCCGTGGTGCGGCGCCCGGTCGTACGGCCGTGCCCGCCCGGCGAACCGGCCCGACGCGGTCGGGCGCCGCGGATCAGCCGCGCTGGATGCCGCTGCTGTCCTGGAGGACGCCGCGGCGCCCGTCCTGGGTCTGCGCGATGAGCGCCTGGCCGCGCTGGTCCACCGCGAGGTACCAGGTGCCCGGGGCCAGTTCGGCGATCTGCCCGCCGCTGCCGTCCTCGGCGAACAGCGGCCGCGGGACCGGCACCGCGAACCAGAACGCGGTGAAGTCCGCGGACGGCGACGGGGCGGCCGTGGTCGGCTGCGAGTGCACACCGGCCGCGGGTGAACCGCCGTACGGCGGCTGCGGGGCCGGGGCGCCGGCGTAGGCGGGGTCCACCGACTGCGCGCCGCCCGGGTAGCCGTAGCCCGCCTGCTGCGGGGCCGCACCGTAGGGCTGCGGGCCGCCGACACCGTACGGCTGCGGCTGCTGCGGGCGCGGGGCGCCGGCCAGCGGGGCCTTCAGCGCGGGCAGCCGGCTGCCCAGCACCGCGGCCACCGCGATGACGACACCGAAGATCAGGGTCAGCCAGGCGCCGACCTTCTTGTCGACGTTGTCCTGGTTGTTGAAGAGCGTCGACCACACCGCGGTCCAGCCGACGAACAGCGACAGCGCGATCGTCCACTGGTCGAGGGACA
This sequence comes from Streptomyces sp. CA2R106, assembly GCF_037034245.1. NCBI lineage: Bacteria > Bacillati > Actinomycetota > Actinomycetes > Kitasatosporales > Streptomycetaceae > Streptomyces > Streptomyces sp. CA2R106. The sequence continues at coordinate 75,924 of NZ_JBAGKC010000022.1, read as the reverse complement.
GCCCGAGCACCTGCCGCCCCGCGAACTGCCCCGACCGGGAGACCAGCAGCGCCGCGGCGGCGATGATCGCGGCCAGCGTGACCGACGGCAGGATCGGGAACGTGGCCGAGTGCCAGAGGTTCTGCGAGCTGTGCGAGACGCCACCGCTCACGGAGTAGCCGCTGGGGTAACTGTAGAACGGCAGGAAGGAGGCGATCAGCAGCAGCGCCGCTGAGCCGATCACCAGGCCGTCTCCTCGGGTCAGGGAGCGGATGTTCACGTCGGGTCCTGTCCTTTGCGATGCGGAATGCTGGATTCGGTTCGTCGGGGCGGGAAGCGGTGCCCCATCGTACGGGTGTGACCTTTGGCCGGGTGTCAGGTATGCGTCTTGGTGCACGATCCATACCGGACTGCTACAGCCCTGTCACCTCTTCCCATCGGCAGGCCCCGCGGGGGAACCCTGCAGAAAGGCGGTGAGGCCGTCGGCGATGCCCTGGGCGGCGCGCTGCCGCCAGCCGGCACTCGTCAACGACGCGGCGTCCTGCGCGTTGCGCATGTTGCCGCACTCGATGAACACCTTCGGCACGGTGGAGAGGTTGAGCCCGCCCAGGTCGTCGCGGACCATCAACCCCTTGCCCCCGCCGAGGTAGTCGGCGAAGGGCTCACCGGTCGCCGCCTTGAAGTGCGCCCGCAGCGTGGTGGCGAGCAGCAGCGACGGAGCGGCGATCTTCCGGGTGTCGGCGCCGCCCGCGTGCAGCGACTTCGGCGCGATCACATGGAAGCCGCGCGCACCGGCGGGCGCGCCGTCGGCGTGGATGGACAGCGCGGCGTCCGCGTGGGCGGCGTTGCCGATCCGGGCCCGCTCGTCGACACAGGGGCCGTACGGGCGGTCGCCGTCCTGGGTCAGCACCACCTTCGCGCCGCGGGCGACCAGGATCGCCCGCGTCCGCCGGGAGACGTCCAGGGTGTAGGTCGCCTCCGGATAGCCGGAGTCGGTCTCGGTCCCCGTGGTGTCGCATTCCTTGCGGTTCGTGCCGATGTCGACCAGCCGGTTGATCTGCGCGGTGTGCTGGTAGTTGGTCGGATTGTGCCCCGGGTCGAGCACGACGACCTTCCCGGCCAGGGGAAGCGTTTCAGCAGACGGCGTCGCGGACGGGGTGGTGCCGCCGGGCGCGGCGCTGCCGCCGCCGGCGTTCTTCCCGTCGGCGCTCGACGCGCTGCCCGTGCTGCGTGTGCCGCCGGTACCGGAGCCCGAGTCCGCCGCTGTTCCGCAGCCACTCACAAGCACCGCCGCCGCCACCACGGCCGCTGCGGCGAGTCCGCCGCCACGACCGCCCCCGTGTGACCCGTTGCTGAACACGCCCGCGACTCTATCGGCCCGAGCTGTCACCTTGCACCCGGCGTCACTTTCCGCGGTCGGCCGCGTCAGCGCCGGGGGCGCCCGCCTGCCCGGCATCCGGCCGCCCGGTGTCCAGGTGCCCGGCGCCGCGCCGCAGCACCCGCAGCGAGCCGGTCGCCGACACCTCGGTGAACGCCCCGGACGCCAGCGCCCGCCGGTAGATCCGGTACGGCGCCCGGCCGCCGTCGGCCGGGTCGGGGAAGACGTCGTGGATCACCAGCAGGCCGCCCTCGGCCAGCAGCGGCGCCCAGCCCTCGTAGTCCGCGCCCGCGTGCTCGTCGGTGTGGCCGCCGTCGACGAAGACCAGGCCGAGCGGCTGCCGCCACACCTTCGCGACCTGCGGGGAGCGGCCGACCACCGCGATCACGTGCTCCTCCAGCCCGGCGGCGTGCAGGGTGCGGCGGAACTGCGGGAGGGTGTCCATCCGCCCGGTGACCGGGTCCACCAGCTCCGGGTCGTGGTACTCCCAGCCGGGCTGCTGCTCCTCGCTGCCGCGGTGGTGGTCCACCGTCACCACGACGGTGCCGGCCGCCGCGGCGGCCTCGGCGAGCAGCAGCGTGGAGCGCCCGCAGTACGTGCCGACCTCCAGCAGCGGCAGCCCGAGGCCGGCCGCGGCCTCCTTCGCGGCGGCGTGCAGGGCCAGGCCCTCGTCGAGCGGCATGAAGCCCTTGGCGGCCTCGAAGGCGGTACGTACGTCCTTGTCCATGCCGCCAGCGTAGGCGGCCGCTCGCCTCCCGCCCGCCGCGGCGCCACCATGCCCCGCGGCGGGCCGCCAACTCGTATGGCCGGAACGCCTGTTCGTGCCTACGCTGGCCGGGTACGTACGTATGCGCAGGTTCCGCCGGTCCTATCCGCCCGAGGAGTCCCATGCCCGTACCCGGTCAGGCCCACGACATCCTGTCGCCGCAGTTCGCCGAGGACCCGTACGCCAGCTACCGGGTGATGCGGCAGGAGACGCCCCTCGTCTGGCACGAGGGCATGCGCAGCTACATCGTCTCGCGCTACGAGGACGTCGAACGCGCCTTCAAGGACAGCACGTTCACCACCGACAACTACGCCTGGCAGCTCGAACCCGTGCACGGCCGGACCATCCTCCAGATGAGCGGCCGCGAGCACGCGGTGCGCCGCGCCCTGGTCGCGCCCGCCTTCCGCGGCCGGGAGCTCCAGGAGAAGTTCCTGCCCGTGATCGAGCGCAACTCCCGCCGGCTGATCGACGCCTTCCGGCGGACCGGCTCGGCCGAGCTCGTCGGGCAGTACGCCACCCGCTTCCCGGTCAACGTCATCGCCGACATGCTCGGCCTGGACCCGGCCGACCACGACCGCTTCCACGGCTGGTACACCTCCGTGATCGCGTTCCTCGGCAACCTCGCCCAGGACCCGGAGGTCACCGCGGCCGGGCAGCGCACCCGGGTGGAGTTCGCCGCGTACATGCTCCCGATCATCCGGGACCGCCGCGCCCACCCCGGCGACGACCTGCTCTCCGCGCTGTGCCGGGCCGAGGTGGACGGCACCGCGATGGACGACGAGGACATCAAGGCGTTCTGCAGCCTGCTGCTGGCCGCGGGCGGCGAGACCACCGACAAGGCGATCGCGAGCGTCTTCGCCAACCTGCTGCGCCACCCCGACCAGCTCGCGGCGGTCCGCGCGGACCGCGCCCTGGTGCCGCGCGCGTTCGCCGAGACGCTGCGCTACACCCCGCCGGTGCACATGATCATGCGGCAGGCCGCCACCGACGTGCCGGTCAGCGGCGGCACCATCCGCAAGGGCAGCACCGTCACCTGCCTGATCGGCGCCGCCAACCGCGACGAGGAGCGGTACGCCGACCCGGACGTGTTCGACATCTTCCGCTCCGACCTGAACAGCACCAACGCGTTCTCCGCGGCCGCCGACCATCTGGCGTTCGCCCTGGGCCGGCACTTCTGCGTCGGAGCGCTGCTGGCGAAGACGGAGGTGGAGGTCGGGGTGAACCAGCTGCTCGACGCCCTGCCGGGGGTGCGGCTGGCACCCGGCGAACTCCCCGTCGAGCGCGGTGTGTTCACCCGCGGCCCGGCGTCGGTACGGGTGGCGTTCGACCCGGTGTGAGCCCGCCGGCCCGGCCCGGTCTGAGCCGAGCCCCGGCCCGGCCTGAGCCCGCCGGCCCGCTTCAGCCGACGTACGCGGAGGTGAAGCGGACCGGCAGCCGCTCCAAGCCGCGCATCCAGATCGACGGCCGCCAGGCCAGCTCGTGCGGCTCCACCGACAACTCCACGTCCGGCAGCCGGTCGAGCAGCACCTCGACCGCGGTCCCGGCGATCGCCTCGGCCAACTCCGGCGCCGGGTACGGGCAGCGGTGCTCGCCGTGGCTGAAGGAGACGTGCGCGCTGTTGCCGGCGGCCCCGGCCGGCCCGTCGGGCCGCACCTCCGGGTCGGTGTTGGCCGCGGCCAGGCCGAGCAGCACGCAGTCGCCCTGCCGGATCTGGCGGCCGCCGAGCTGCGTGTCGCGGGTGGCCCACCGGCCGATGAAGTTCTGCGTCGGGGTGTCCTCCCACAGCACCTCGTTGAGCGCCTGGCCCGCGCTGCCCCGGCCGCCGGACAGGGTGACGGCGAACCGGTCGTCGGTGAGCATCAGCCGCAGCGCGTTGCCGATCCAGTTCGCGGTCGGCTGCTGCGCGGCGGCGATCACCGTGACCAGGTCCTGGACGATCTCCATGTCCGCCAGCCCCGCGCGGTGGGCGAGCATCCGGGAGGCGACGTCCGGGCCGGGCAGCACCCGCTTGTGGTCCAGCAGCGCCTGGACCCGCTGCTGGACCCGCAGGTAGGCCGCGACCGGGTCCTCGCCCTCGGCGGCGTCCAGCGACGTGGTCAGGTCGCGGACCATGTCGGCGGTCTGCGCCTCCGGCAGCCCGCACATCCAGACCGCCGCCAGCAGCGGCAGCCGGTGCGCGTAGTCGGCCATCAGGTCCGCCCGGCCGCGCCCGGCGAACGCGTTGATCAGCCGGTCGGCGACCTCCTCGCAGTGCCGTTTCAGCTCGAACTGGTCGACCTCGGCGAGCGCGTCGCTGATCACCCCGGCCCGCCGCTGGTGCTCGGCGCCCTCCGCGAAGAGCACCGACGGCTGGTAGCCGACGTACGGCAGCAGCGGCCAGTCCGCGGGGATCGCCTCCCACTGGTTCCAGCGGCGCGAGTCGCGGGCGAACAACTCGTCGTTGGAGGTGACGTAGTGCAGTTCGCGGTAGCCGAGCACCAGCCAGGCGGGCACGCCGCCGTCGAGCAGCACCGGCGCCACCGGGCCGTGGGCGCGGCGCAGTTCCTGGTAGAGCCGGGCCGGGGTCTGCTGGAACTCCAGGCCGCCGAGGGCCACGGCGCCGAAGGGGGCCGGGCAGTGCGCGGGCGGTGCGGACAGCGCGGCACCCGCGGGGGCGTGGTCGGTCACTGGGCCATCTCCTGGGCACGGGACAGGGCGTAGAGGTGGTCGACGAGCGTGATCAGGACGGTCTTGCCGGACTCCCGGTCGCGCGCGTCGCAGTCGATGAGCGGAACGGCGTCGTCGAGGGTGAGGGCGTCCCGTATCTGCTCCAGGGTGTGCACCGGCGGCCCGAAGCTGTTGCGGGCCACCACGAACGGCAGGCCGTGGTGCTCCAGCCGGTCGATGGCGTACCAGGAGTCGGCGACCCGGCGCGGGTCGACCAGCACCACCGCGCCGAGGGTGCCGGCGAAGAGCCGGTCCCACAGGAACCAGAAGCGCTGCTGGCCGGGCGCCCCGAACAGGTAGAGCACCATGCGCGCGTTGAGGCTGATCCGGCCGAAGTCGAAGGCGACGGTGGTGGTGGCCTTGCCGTCGACGCCGGCGGCCTCGTCGATGCCGACGCCCGCCTGGGTCATCGTCTCCTCGGTGTTCAGCGGGCGGATCTCGCTGACCGAGCGGACCATGGTGGTCTTGCCGACCCCGAACCCGCCGACGATCACGATCTTCAGTCCCTCGTCGGCGGTGTCGGCCAGCGGCCTGCGCGCGGGCGGTTCACAGTTTGCGGAGTCCAACGAGCACCTGCTTCAGAAGGTCGGAGTCGGGCAGCCGGGCGCCCGCGCGGGTACGGGGGTGGCGGGCGGTGATCATGCCGGTGTCCAGCAGGTCGGCCAGCAGGATGCGCACCACGCTCACCGGCAGCCGCAGGTCCGCGGACAGCTCCACCACCGCGGTGGGGCGCCGGCAGGTCCGCAGGATCGCGGCGTGCTCGGACTGCATCCCGGCGGTGGGCTGCGACTCGCTGACGATCAGGGCGACCAGGTCCAGCCGGTCGTCGTCGGCGCGGCTGCGGCCGCCGGTGACGGTGTAGAGCCGGTCGGGGTCCTCACCGCCGACGCTCGCGCGGGTCACGCGGGCTCCTCGGCGGGGCTGCGCGGTGGCGCGGTCAGGTAGTCGCTCAACTGCTCCACCAGTTCGCTGGTGTTGTGGCCGATCATGCCGGCGTCGGCGTCCTGCGCGGCCACGACCGCGAGGTGCGCGCCCTCGCCGGCCTCCACGATCACCAGCAGGCCGCCGTGGAACTCGGTCATCGACTGCCGCACCCCGCCGCTGCCGTCCCCGAACTCCACGGACGCGCCGTGCGACAGGCTCTGGATGCCCGACGCGATGGCGGCGAGCTGGTCGGCCTGGTCGACGTTCAAGCTCGTGGACCAGCTCATCTTGAGGCCGTCGCGGGAGAGCACGAGCGCGTGCCGGCTGCCCGGGGTGCGGTCGAGGAGGCTGTCCAGCAACCAGTCGAGGTTGCGGTCGGTGGTCTGCATCGCGGTCGAGGTCCACCCGGCGGTGCGGGTCGCGGGCCCCTTCCTCCAATCTGTTGTCCTGACGCTGACGGGTGGGGGTGCCTGGGCGCGCAGGTCCTACGGCGAGGGGGTGCCGTCCTGCGGGGTGTCGTGGGGCGCGCCGTGCGGCATGTCGTACGGGTCGTCCTGCGGTTTGGCGTGCTGGGGTTCGGCGTGCTGCTGCGGCTCGGCGTGCTGGAGTGCGGCGGGCTGCGGTCCCGCAGGCTGCTGGGGCTCGGCGGCGCGGGTGCGGGCGGTCTGTTCGCGCCGGCGTTTGCCCGCGGCGACGAACGCGCCGAAGCGGGCGCCCATGTTGCCGGTGGCCGGCTGCGGGACGGGCTCGTCGCGGCCGGGCCGGCCCTGGCCGGGCAGGGCGTGCTCGGCGGCGGCGAGGGTGTGGCCGCGGACCCGCTTGGGCAGGGCGAACAGGTCGTCGTCCGCCGCGGGGGGCGCGGCGGGTTCGGGTACGGTCCCGCTCTGCGGTACGGGCTCGGGCGCGTGGGGAAACGTCCCGGCGGTGCTGGTTTCGGTTTCGGTGCCGCTATCGGGTCCGGCCGGCGGATGGCTGGACCAGGCGGTGCCCTCGGCGGGCGCGGCGGGCGCGGGGACCGGCAGGGGCGCGGTGGGGGCGGTGTGACCGGGCTGCCGCATCGGCAGTCCGCTCGGGCCGATCACCGGTTCGCCGGAGGCGGCCGGACCGGTCGCCGCGGGCACCGCCGTACGCGGTGCGCCGCGGTCCCGGTCCCGTTCGCGCTCCGCGGGCTCCTGCGGCGTACCGTGCGCGGGTGTCTCCTCCCGCGGCCGCGTGATCAGGTGCTGCGGGATGAGCAGCAGTACCCCGGTGCCGCCGCGTGAGGAGGGCCGGAAGTTGACGGTCAGCCCGTACTTCCCGGCGACGCCGCCGACGACGGCCAGGCCGAGCCGGGTGCCCGACAAGGTGCCCAGCCGCAGCGGGTCGTGCGAGACCGCGTGCTGGGCGCGGCGCAGCGCCGGGGGGCTCATCACCAGGCCCGCGTCCTCGACGGTGATCACCACGCCGGTGGTCAGCTCCTCGACATAGAGGTGCACCGTCTCGGTGGGCGGCGAGAACCGGGTGGCGTTGTCGACGAGTTCGGCGAGCGCGTGCATGACGCCCTCGGCGGCGTGGCCGACGACCGCGGCGGTGGACGTGGAGTGCAGCCGGACCCGCTGGTAGGCGCTGATCCGGCCGATCGCACCGCGCAGGATGCTCTCCATCACGATCGGCTTGGTCCACCGCCGCCCGGACCGGCCGCCGGTGAGCACCGCGATGCTGTCCGCCAGCCGTCCGGCCTGCGCCGTGGCGTGGTCCAGCTTGAGCAGGTCGCCGAGAACGTCCTCGTCGTAACGGTTCTCCATCTCGCGCAGGTCGGCCATCATCGTGGTGGTCAGCGCCTGGACCCGGCCCGCGGCGTTGGCGCACGCGGCGAGGGTGGCCGCGCGCAGCCGGGCGGCGCCGGCGAGTTCGGCGGTGAAGACCTCCAGCACCCGGCGGTGCCGCGGGTCGGCGAGCGCGGGGGCGGCGGCCAGCGCGGTGGCCGCGGAGGCGCCGGAGCCGAGCATCTCGACCGTGCGCGGGATCGCGGTCTCGGCCAGGACGCCCGCGTCGGCGGCCGCCGCTTCCAGGCGGACCCGCAACTGCTCGGTCTCGGCGCGCGCGGCGGCCAGTTCGGCGGCGACGGCGTCCGCGTCGGCGGCCATCCGCGCCAGCTGCCGCTGGTGGCCGTCGGCGAACGCCTCGGCCTGGGTGGCCTTGCGGCGCAGGTCGGCGTTCCTGCTGTCGGCGGCGGCGAGCCGGTCGGCCGTGTGGTGCCGGCGGTGCGAGGCGCTGCCGGCCCAGATCACGGCCGCCACCAGCAGCACGCCGTAGCCGATCGAGACCGTCTGCACCCAGCCGCGCGCCTCCCGTGGTGCGCCGAGGGTGAGCACGGCCCAGGCCAGGGCGCAGACCGCCGCCGCCCCGAGGGCGAGGGCCGGGGTGCCGGGGAGCGGGTGCGGTCCGGCCGGGCGGCCGGCGGGTGAACGATCTGGCATCTGGCGGTCCTTCGTCGGTCCTCGTGATCGGTCGGAGGTATGGCGACGAGCCTGCGGGCGGCGTGCGCGTGCGGTTCGGGGACGGTCCGTGCCCGTGCCATGCCCGTGCCATGCCCGTGCTGATCCGTGGTCGGCGCCGCGCCGGATCGGGCCGAACTGCGGTGCGGGCCAGCGTTCATGATGGTCCGCGGCGGCCGGTCGTCAGGCGTCCCGCCCGGCAAGTCCCCCGTTCGGGCGACGTTTTCGAGGAATGCTCGGCTGCTGTCGTCACCGTGCGATAGGTCCAGCGGGTGGGTTCGCGGCTTCTGGCGCCGGCGCGTGCGCGGGTTGGGGGTGGTGCGGGGCGTAGGCCGCGGGTAGGTCGGGCGTAGGTCGAAATCCCGATGCCGTGGGGCGGGGCAGCCGGGAGGATGGTCGTATGAGCGAACTCCTGGGGCGGCGGGCGCCCACCTCCCGTACCGGCGGCCGTGCGGCAGCTCCCGCGTGGGCGGTGCTCGCGATGGTGTGTGCGGGCCAGTTCCTGGTCGTACTCGACGTGTCGGTGGTCAACGTGGCGCTGCCGTCGATGCGTTCGGCGCTGTCCCTGGGCGACGGCGGGCAGCAGTGGGTGGTCAACGCCTACGCGCTGACCTTCGCCGGGTTCCTGCTGCTGGGCGGGCGGGCCGCGGACCTCTTCGGCCGCAAGCGCACCTTCCTGGTGGGCCTCGGGCTGTTCACCGCGGCGAGCCTGGCCGGCGGGCTGGCGCAGGACGCCTGGATGCTGGTCGGTGCCCGCGCGGTGCAGGGCCTGGGCGCGGCGGTGCTCGCGCCGACCACGCTGTCCATCCTCACCACGTCCTTCCCCGAGGGCTCCGAGCGCACCCGGGCGATCGGCACGTGGACGGCGGTCGGCGCCGGCGGCGGCGCGGCCGGCGGCCTGGTCGGCGGGCTGCTCACCGACTACCTGTCCTGGCGGTGGGTGCTGCTGGTCAATGTGCCCGTCGGCGCCCTGGTGCTGGTGGGTGCGGCGCTCTGCCTGACCGAGAGCCGCGCGGAGCGGGCCCGCCGGCTGGACGTGCCGGGCGCGGTGCTGGTCACCGCGGGCGTGGCCGGGCTGGCGTACGGCATCGCGCAGAGCGAGTCCTACGGCTGGGCCTCGGTGCGCTCGCTGCTGCCGCTGGCCGCGGGCGCGCTGCTGCTCGCGGCCTTCGCCCTGGTCGAGGCGCGTACGGTGGCGCCGCTGATGCCGCTGCGGCTGCTGCGGGTGCGGTCGGTGTCGGCGGCGAACACGGTACTGCTCGGGTGCGGCGCGGCGACCTTCTCCACCTGGTACTTCCTCTCCCTGTACATGCAGAACGTGCTCGGCTGGAGCCCGGTGCGCGCCGGGGTGTCGTTCCTGCCGCACACCGTGGCGATCATCGTCGGCTCCAAGCTCGCGCCGCGCCTGATGGGCCGGACGGACGCCCGGCTGGTGGGCGCGGCCGGCGGGGTGCTGTCGGCGGCCGGGCTGGTGTGGCAGAGCACGCTCACCGTGCACGGCAGCTTCACCGGGACGATCCTCGGGCCGGGCATCCTCACGATGTTCGGCGCGGGCCTGCTGATGACGCCGATCGCCGCGGCCGCGACCTCCGGGGTGGCCATGGGCGAGCAGGGTGTCGTCTCCGGACTGCTCAACACCTCACGGCAACTCGGCGGCGCCCTCGGGCTGACCATCCTCGCGACGGCCGCCGCGGACCGCTTCACCACCCGCCGCACCCACGGCGCCGACCCCGCCCACGCCCTCACCTCGGGCTACGGCCTCGCCTTCCTGATCGCCGCGGCCTTCGTCGCCACCGCCACCTGCCTGATCGCCCTCCTCCCCAACCCCACCCCGAAACGCGCCTAGCCGCACCAGAGTCCGGCGCCTCGGTGTCCCTCGCTACTCGGCGGTGCCAGGAGCGTCACCGGGGAGGCGGGCGTACCGGGCGAGGGTGGCCTTGTTCGTCGACGGGTCCTCGAAGGTCAGCCCCCATGGCCCGGTGTTCATGTCCATCTCCTTGCCGAACCCGACCCATTTGCCCGCCATACGGCGCCCGGTCGGTTCGACCAGCATCTGGATGGCGCCGTGGTAGCGGGCACCGCGGTAGTAGCTGTCACCGGCCGTCTGCTCCACCCACGTTCCGGTGACGACGCTCCCGTCGATGGTGAGGTCCACGGTGAGGGTCGAGTCCGACGAGCCGGGGATACTGCGGACCGTCAGCCGGTTGCCGTGCTGGAGCACGACGACGTGGTGGAGCCCGGTGAACGTCTTCCCGCGGCTGCTGGAGTAGTACTCGTAGCGGCTCAGCCACACCCCGCTGTAGTTGCCCGTCGGCGCGGGTTGCGGGGCGCGCCCGCGGCCGGGCGTCGTGGCGTGAGCGGTGCCGCCGGGCCGCGCGGGTTCGACGTCGTGGCCGCCGTCGCCGTCCTCCACCACGCGCGCCTGAGGGATCGCCGGCGCGAAGCCGAGAGACTCGATCGGCAGGCCGGTGATGGACTCCAACGCGCGGGCGTAGACAGGACGGGGAGCCGCGGTGGTACCTGCCTCCCAGCGCTGGACCAGCCGCTTGCTCGCGTCGTTGGGCTGCCCGGCGCGCTCCCCCGCTGCCCGCAACGCGCGGGCGAACTCGTCCTGGCTCATGAGCAGTCCCATGCGGACGGCCCGGAGCGTGCTGTTCGGAGTCGCTGTCGTCATGCCGGTCACGGTAGTCCGCCGCGGGTCGGAATGACACCCGAATGACGCCCTTGATGACGCCGGAATGACACCCCGAGTGTCGTCGCGTTGAGCATGGGATCAACGACATTCTGTGACCTCCCCTTCGACTGCGCACTCGGCGTCCACGAGCAGCAGGAGGTCCGCGATGAGCAAGGACGGTGGCGCGAAGAGCGCCGACTGGGAGGGCCTGTCGGCGCGGGAGTGGTATGCGAGCGAGCTGGCGCGCCTGCGGCAGGAGGCGGGGTGGACGCTGGTGCAGCTCGCGGAGTCGTGTCTGTACGAGCAGTCGTACCTGCACCGGTTGGAGCGGGGCCAGCGGCTCGGCACCGTGCAGGCGGCCGCCGCGCTGGACAAGGTGTACGGCACCGGGGACCTGCTGGTGCGGCTGTGGCACCTGGCCAAACGGGAGACGAAGGACCAGCCGTTCATCCGGCTCGGGCCGTTGGAGGCCGGGGCGGCCGGAATCCAGGAGTACGCGCTCAGTGCGGTGCCGGACCTCCTCCAGACCCGCGCGTACGCGGAGGAGCAGGTACGGGCCGCACGCACGGGAAGCCCCCAGCAGGCCGACGCGCGAGTGGCCGGGCGGCTGGCGCGGCAGGAACGGCTGACCGACGAGGACCCGGTCCACTACCGGGCCCTCATCGACGAAGCCGTGCTGCGCCGGAAGGCACGCGACCCGCAGACCTGGACCCGGCAGCTGGAACACCTCATCGAGATGGCCCAACTCCCGGGCGTCTCCCTGCACGTGATGCCGTTCGACACCGGGCCGCATCCGCTGCACGGCTCCCTGGAGCTGGTCTACCTCCCGCAGGGGCGCACCGTCGCGTACGCGCCGAGCAGCTGCGGCAGCCACGTCCTGGAGGAGCCGGAAGAGGTCGAACCGCTGCGACTGGCCTACGACCTGCTCCGCGACACCGCACTGACCCCGACCGAGTCGCTCACCTTCCTGCGCACCCTCCTGACCGAGCACACCGCAGCCGGAACCACGGAGAACCCCGCGTCATGAGCCCCCCACCAGCCACCGCCGTCGCGGAGGACGTAGCCCTAGAGCCAGCCGTGCTGGCGGGCGGAGCGGAGGGCTTCGATGCGGTTGCGGGTGCCGGTCTTGCCGATGGCCGCGGAGAGGTAGTTGCGCACGGTGGACTCGGAGAGGAAGACGCGCCGGGCGATGTCCGCGACGGTCGCCCCGTCGGCCGCGGCGTTGAGGACGTCCCGCTCGCGGGCGGTCAGCGGGCTGGGCCCGGCGCTGAGCGCGGCCGCCGCCAGGGCCGGGTCGATCACCCGTTCCCCGCGCAGCACTTGGCGGATCGCACCGGCCAACTCCTCCACCGGCCCGTCCTTGACGAGGAACCCGGCCGCGCCCGCCTCCATCGCCCGCCGCAGATAGCCGGGCCGGCCGAACGTCGTGAGGATCAGTACCTTGCAGGACGGCAGTTGCCCGCGCAGGTCGGCGGCCGCGTCGAGCCCGCTGCGCCCGGGCAGTTCGATGTCCAGCAGCGCGACGTCCGGCCGCGCCGCCAGCGCCTCGGCCACAATCCGGTCCCCCGCCCCGACCTGCGCGACGACCTCCATGTCGTCCTCCAGGTCCAGCAGCAGCGCCAGCGCCCCCCGCATCATGCCCTGGTCCTCGGCGAGGAGCACCCGGACGGCCCGCGCCCCATTCCCGTCGCTCATCCCCCAAGGGTAGGGCGGTCGGCGCGGACTCGGCCTACCGGTTCGCGGCTTCGCGCGAGGCGATCCGGTGGGTGCGCACGACCACGCGGCCCACCGCGTTGCGCACCGCGAGGCCCGGCCGGGTGCGGGGCACCAGGAGCCTGGAGAGCAGACCGACGCGTCGCTGCCGCGGGCCCACCTCACGGCGGAGCCGCGACTCGTAGGCGGCGAACGCGCGGGCGTGGTCACCGGGATGGGCGGCGAGCTCTTCCGCGAGGGCGTACGCGCCCGCCATCGCCATGCTGGACCCGTCACCCAGCAGAGCTGTCGCCGCCGCCGCGTCCCCGAGCAGTACGACCCGCCCGCGGGACCACGAGGGCACCCGGACGGTGGTCAGGGGGTCGAAGAACGGAGCCGGGTGGTCGAGGAACGCCGCCACGAGTTCCGGTGCCCGCCACCGCACGTCGGCGTAGGCGTCGGCCACGGTCTGCTTGTGAAGGGCGGTGTTCCTGCGGTCGTGGGGAGCCGGCTGCACGGCCCGGAAGGTGAAGATCGCGAGCGGAGTGGTCCGCGAGGGGTGGACGACCAGCATCCGGTTCGGCACGGTCAGCATCGTCATCTCGCTCGGGTCCTCGACGGCGTCGGGTTCCAGCGGGACGGTCGCGCCGTACAGGCCCAGGTCGCCCGCGAACTGCCGCTCGGGGCCGAACACCAGGCGCCGTACGGTGGAGTGCATCCCGTCGGCGCCGACGACCAGGTCGAAGCGCCGTGGCGCGGACCGCCGGAAGGTGACGTCGACCCCGCCTTCATCCTGGTCGAGAGCGGTGACCGTGTCGTCGAACAGGAACTCGGCCCCGGTCTGCGCCGACCGGTGGAGTACCTCGGACAGGTCGGCCCGGGTCACCTCGACGGTCGGCGCGCCGTCCGAGGCGAGCGGGACGCGCAGGACGCGCCGGCCCGCGGGGTCGAGCAGGGTCAGCGACCGGTTGCGGGTGGCGAGCCCGCGCAACTCCGGGAGGACGCCCATCCGGTCGGCGACCGGGATGGCGGGCCCCTTCACGACGATCGCGCTGCCGCCGGAGCGCAGTTCCCGGGCGTGCTCGACGACCGTCGGCCGGTATCCGTTCCGGGCGAGCCAGTACGCGAGGGCGGGCCCCGCGATTCCGGCACCGACGATCAGCACTTCGGGCTTCTTCATGACGATGACCTCTCGGCGTCGATGGCCAGGTACGAATAGTTTCGTACCTCAGTGGAGCACATCCATCAGGTACGATTCAAGTCGTACCTGAAGGGGGTGCCACATGGCCGGGAGGAACCGGACGGGCCCGGAGGCCGATGCGCTCGATCTGGGTGCGGTCTTTCGCGCCCTCGCCGACGAGCACCGTCGTTCGGTGATGACGGAGTTGGTCCGCGACCGCAGCGACAGCGAGCGGGGCTGCAACTCGTTCGATCTGCCGATCTCGAAGCAGACCCAGACCCACCACTTCCGCGTCCTGCGCGAGGCAGGTCTCATCGACGAGATCGACTACGGCAACCGCAAGGGCATCCGCCTACGACGCGCGGACATCGAGAAGAGGTTCCCCGGGCTGCTCGCCCTCCTGGGAGCAGAGCCCGCGGGCGACACCACCCCTCGCTGAGCAGTCGCCGCTCTCGTCGCGGACTGCCTCCCAGCGGAGGCCCGAGGGCACCGGGCGCGGGCGGTCAGCAGCAGGGGGACGGGAGGGCGGTGGGGAGGGCGTCGGCGGCGAAGACCGCGGTGGTGGCCGGTTCGCCGCCCAGCGCGGCGACCGCGAGGAGGAGGGCGGCCGCGGTCCAGGTGGTGCGTTCGACCGGCCACACCGCGCGGTCGGCGAAGACGTAGCCGGTCCAGTACAGGCCGTCCTCGGCCCGCAGGTGCTGGATGTCGGCGAGGACCCGGACGGCGTCGTCGGTGCGGCCGACCGCCCAGAGGGCGAGGGCGAGTTCCGCGGACTCGCCGCCGGTGACCCAGGGGTTGGGGTCCACGCAGCGCACCCCGAGCCCGGGGACCACGAAGCGGGACCAGCCGGCGTCGATCCGGGCGAGGGCGGCCGGCCCGCGCAGGGTGCCGGTGAGCACCGGGTAGTACCAGTCCATGGAGTAGCGGGACTTGTCGAGGAACCGCTCGGGGTGGCGGCGCACCGCGTGGCCGAGCAGCCCGGCCGACAACTCCCAGTCCGGCTGCGGCTCCCGGCGGTGCTCGGCGAGGGCCAGCGCGCAGCGCAGCGCCTGGTGGATCGACGAACTGCCGGTGAGCAGCGCGTCGTTGACGGCGGTGCCGTCCGCCTCGCGCTTCCAGCCGATCTGCCCGCCGGGCTGCTGGAGCGCCAGGACGTACTCGACGGCGGCGTGCACGGTCGGCCAGATCCGCTCGGCGAACGCCTCGTCGCCGGTGGCGAGGTAGTGGTGCCAGGCGCCGACGGCGACGTAGGCGCAGAAGTTGGACTCGCGGCCGAGGTCGGTGGGCTGGTCGGCGCTGCCGTCGTGGTAGGCGGCGTACCAGGAGCCGTCGGGGTTCTGGTGCCGGGCCAGCCAGTCGTACGCGGCCGCCGCGCGGTCGTGCTCGCCGGCCGCGTCCAGGGCCATCGCGGTCTCGGTGTGGTCCCACGGGTCGAGGTGGTGGCCGCGGAACCACGGGATCGCGCCGTCGCTGCGCTGCGCGGCGGCCATCGCGGCGACCGTCCGCCGGGCCTGCTCCGCGGTGAGGACGCCGGGCAGTTCCAGCCGCTCGGTGCGGCGGCCCTGCCCGCGGCTCGGCGAGGTCACTTCGCGCGGTCCACGCCGACAGCGGACCCGGCGCCGGCGGCGGACCCGGAGTCGGCGGCCGACCCGGCGCCGACGGCGGACCCGGCGCCCGTCGTCGCTTCCGCGGCAGCCGCCCGCTCGGGCAGCCGCGGCTTCGTCGCGTACGCCACGAAGCTCTTGCCGACCACCGGGTTGAGCACCTGCTCGGCGAGCCGCGTGGCCAGCGGTTTCTTCATGATGTCCCAGACCAGCAGCTTGTGGTACAGCTTCACCGGCAGCGCCTGGTCGTTGTCCACGCCGACCGCGCACTTGATCCACCAGTACGGCGCGTGCAGGCCGTGCGCGTGGTGGGTGCCGTACGGCTTCAGGCCCGCCTCGCGCATCCGGTCCAGGAGCTGGTCGCCCTTGTAGATGCGGATGTGGCCGCCCTCGACCTCGTGATAGGCGTCGGACAGCGCCCAGCAGATCTTCTCCGGGCCGTAGCGCGGCACGGTCACCGCGATCCGGCCGCCGGGCCGCAGCACCCGGACCATCTCGGCGAGCACCGCCTTGTCCTCGGGGATGTGCTCCATCACCTCGGAGATGATCACGACGTCGAAACTCTCGTCGGGGAACGGGAGTTGGAGCGCGTCGCCCTCCATCGCCAGCGCGGACGCGCCCGCCGGGGCCTCCCCCGCCTCGCGCATCGCCGCGAACCACTTGGCGACCTCGCGGATCTCCTCGCCGTTGCGGTCCAGCGCGACGACCTGCGCGCCGCGCCGGTAGCACTCGAAGGCGTGCCGCCCGGCCCCGCACCCGAGGTCCAGGACGCGGTCGCCGGCGGCGAGCGGGAAACGGGTGAAGTCGACGGTCAGCATCAGCGGTTGCTCCCCACGGGGTCTGAGGGATGTGCGGTGTCCCGGTCGTCGCCGTCCCGGCCGTCCGCCGCCGCGCCGGGCGGGGCGGCCGTGTCCGGTACGGGAGTTGCCGCCGGGTCGGCGCCGGGCGGGGCGGCCGTGTCCGGTACGGGAGTTGCCGCCGGGTCGGCGCCGGCAGGGGTACTCCTGCCCGCGTCCGCGGCGCTATGCGTGCGGCCCGCGGCGGGCAGCGGCGCCCGAACCGGCCCCGGGTGCGCGGCGATCGCCGCCCGGTACAGCTCGGCGGTCGCCTCGGCCGCACGCGTCCAGGTGAAGCGCTCCAGCACCCGGGCCCGCCCGGCGGCGCCCAGCCGCGCCCGCAACTCCGGTGCGGCCAGCAGCCGTTCGAGCGCGGTGGCGAGCGCGCCCGCGTCCCCGGGCGGCACCGCGAGGCAGGTCTCGTTGTCCGGCCCGGCCACCTCCGGTATGGCGCCCCCGGTGGTGGCCACCAGCGGGGTGCCGGTGGCCATCGCCTCGGCCGCAGGCAGCGAGAACCCCTCGTACAGCGACGGCACGCACGCCACCTCGGCGCTGCGGATCAGGTCGACCAGCTCGGCGTCGCTGATGCCCTTGACGAACTCGACCGCGTCGGCCAGCCCGAAGGCGGCGACGGCGTCGGCCACCGGCCCCCGCTCCGGCCGCTTGCCGACGACCACCAGGTGCGCGTCGGGCCGCTGGGTACGGACCTTCGCCAGTGCCTCGACGAGGAAGACCAGGCCCTTGAGCGGCACGTCCGCGCTGGAGGTGGTGACGATCCGCCCGGGCACCTCGGCCACCGACGGGTCGGGCGCGAACAGCCGGGCGTCCGCGCCGATCGGCACCGTGTGCACCCGCTCGGGCCGCACCCCGAGGTCCGCGACGATCTCCTGCCGCGACGACCCGGAGACGGTCAGCACCGACGGCAGCCGCCGGGCCACCCGCTTCTGCATGCGCGTGAAGCCGTACCAGCGGCGGACCGACATCCGCTTGCGGAGGTCGGGGGCGGCGGCCAGCTCCAGGCGGCGGTCCACGGTGATGGGGTGGTGGATCGTGGTGACCAGCGGCAGGCCGAGGCCGAGCAGGCCGTATCCGAGGGTCTGGTTGTCGTGCACCACGTCGAAGTCCGCGCGGCGGGCGGCGAGGTGGCGGCGCGCGCGCAGGCTGAAGGTCAGCGGCTCGGGGAAGCCGCCGGTCCACATGGTGCCGACCTCCAGCGCGTCGACCCAGTCGCGGTACTCCGCCAGGCGCGGGGTGCGGAACGGGTCGGGCTGCCGGTACAGGTCCAGGCTGGGCAGCTCCGTGAGGGTCACGCCCTCGCCGAGCGCGTCCAGTACGGGATAGGGCTGCGCGCCGATCACCTCGACGCGGTGGCCGAGTGCGGCCAGTTCGCGGGCCAGGTGCCGGACGTACACACCCTGGCCGCCGCAGAACGGATTGCCCTTGTAGCTCAGCAGCGCGATCCGCAGTGGCCCGGACGGAGAGGTCACTCCGGCTCCCTTCTCGCTGCGATTGGGCCGGAGCGTAACCGGTCGCGCTAATCTAGAACAAGTTTCAGATAGATCGTACAGGGGTGGGGCACGCCCTCCCGCACCCGGCTGCCATCATGCACACACCC
The DNA here is from genome assembly GCF_037034245.1 of Streptomyces sp. CA2R106. Lineage (NCBI taxonomy): Bacteria > Bacillati > Actinomycetota > Actinomycetes > Kitasatosporales > Streptomycetaceae > Streptomyces > Streptomyces sp. CA2R106. Next base: position 58,093 of record NZ_JBAGKC010000022.1, on the reverse strand, counting down.
CCGACCCGGGCGCGCGGCGTCGGCACCGGCCACGGCGCGGCGGGCCCCGGCCCCGAACCCGGCCGGACTCGGCACCGCACGGCTAAGGACAGGACGGATGAGCGCACACCCCAGGCCACCGGCCCCGGCACTGACCGCGCGGCAGGCGGCCCGGCGCGACCGCATCCTGGCCGCCAGCACCGAACTGGCCTGCGGCGGCGGCTTCGACGCCGTGCAGATGCGCGAGGTTGCCGAGCTGTCCGACGTCGCCCTGGGCACCCTCTACCGCTACTTCCCGTCCAAGATCCACCTGCTGGTGGCGGTCATGGAGGACCAGCTCGGGCAGTTGCAGAGCGCGCTGCGCACCCGGCCGCCGACCGCCCCCGACCCGGGCACCCGCGTCGCCGACACCCTGCTGCGCGCCTTCCGCGCGCTCCAGCGCGAACCGCTGCTCGCCGACGCGATGTTCCGGGCGATGATCTTCGCCGACCGCTCGGTCCGCGCCCAGGTGGACACCGCCTCGCGGCTGACCACCTCGATCATCGTGGAGGCGATGGGCCGACCGGGGGCGGCGGAGGCCGAGGCCGAGGCCGCCGGAAGCGTCGCCGCCGCCGAGCCGCCGGAAGCGCTGCTCTCGGCCGTCCGGGTGATCGGGCACACCTGGCACGCGGCGCTGGTCGGCTGGATCTCGGGGCGCACCTCGGTCGCCGAGGTGACGGAGGACATCCGCACGGTCTGCGGCCTGCTCGACACGGCGACGGCGTAGCGGCACCGTCGCCCGGCCCGGCCGCGCACCTCACGCGCACCCCTATCACACGACCACGTTCGGTATCGGCGCAACTACCGTCGATTACCTCGAAGGGAGGGCGCGCGTCGGCGCAGAGTGCGCTCCTGGCGCCTCCTGCCACTCCTGTTCTGCCCCCGGCTGGGACGGAAGTTCACCCGCACGGGGTGATCCGCCGGGTATGAATGGGTTCGCGTTCGTCCCGGGGGTCGCGGACATCACCCGCAGGGGGATCAGGGCGGCGCACCGATGCGACCACGCGAGGGGGATGACCCGGTGATACGTGTACTGGTGGCCCATGACACCTGCCTGCTGCGCTCCGCGCTGGCGGCGCTGCTGGGCCGGGAGGCGGACTTCGAGGTGACGGACACGGCCTGGCCGTTGCTGGCGGAGGCCGCGCGGGCCTTACGGCCGGACGTCTGCGTGGTGGACGCGGACTGTACGGGCTGGCGGCAGCACGTCGGCGCGGGCGGCGGCCCGCTCGACGGTCAGGCCAGACCGGTGCGGGGCCCGGCCGGCGCGGGAGCGGGTACGAGCCCGGGCGCCGCGCGGGGCGGGAGCGGGACGCGCGGCCGCGGCGGGTCCCGCACGGTGAGCGGCGGCCGGGCGGCGAACGGGAGCACCGCGTCGCGGGGAGCCGCCGGCACCGGCCCGCTGCACCCCACCACGCACGGGCTCGCCACCGCGGGGGCCCTGGGCGGGCTGACCCGGGCCCGGTGCGCGCTGGTGGTGCTGACCGGCGCGGGCAAGCCCGGCGATCTGCGGCGGGCCCACGAGGCGCACGCGCTGGGGTTCGTGAACAAGGACCGGTCGGCCGACCGGCTCCCGACGGCCGTACGGCAGGCCGCGCAGGGGAAACGGTTCGTCGACGAGTCGCTCGCCGTGGAGTTTCTGCACGCCGCCGAAATGCCGTTGACCAGGCGGGAGTTGAGCGTGCTGTCGCTGAGCGCGGAGGGCGCCCCGGTCACCGAGATCGCGCACCGGCTGCATCTGTCGCACGGCACCGTGCGCAACTACCTCGCCTCGATCACCCGGAAGACCGGGGCCCGCAACCGGGTGGACGCGATCCGGATCTCCCAGGTCGCCGGATGGGTGTGACGGCGGCCGTCGGCGTACGGGCGGGCAGGTGCCGGGCGCGGCGGTCGGATACGGCACCGCGCCGTACGCGTCACGCCGTACCCGTAGCCGCGCCCGTACCCGCCGCTGCGTCGGCGGACCAACTGCCCACCAGGTCGCGGTAGAGCGCCGAACGGGCCGGCAGGTCCTCGTGCGTGCCGCACACCGCGTGTGTGCCGTCCAGCACGAGGACCCGGCCGGCCCGCCGCGCCGAGCTGATCCGGTGCGCGATCACCACGAGCGTTCCGCCGGGACGGCGGGCGAACGCCTCCTCGGCGACGGCCTCGGCGGCCGGGTCGAGGTGGCAGGTCGCCTCGTCGAGCACGACGAGTCCCGCCGGGGACAGGTAGGTCCGGGCCAGCGCGAGCAGCTGCCGCTCCCCCGCGGACAACCGGGCCGGGTCGACCTCGGCGTCCGGCCCGCCGAGCGCCTCCACCAGGGGGCCGGCGCCCACCGCGCGTGCCGCGGCGAGCAGTTCGGCGTCGGGCACCGGGTCCTCCCGCAGGTAGGCCAGGTTCTCCCGTACGGTTCCGGTCAGCACGTATGCCTCCTGCGGGACGAGCGCGGGGCGGCCCGCGGTCCGTACGTCGCCGCGGTCGGGGCGCAGCAGGCCCGCGGTGAGCGCGGCCAGCGTGGACTTGCCGATGCCGCTCGGGCCGACCACGGCCAGGTGTTCACCCGCGTGGAGTGCCAACTCCAGATCATGCAGAACCGGTTCGGCGACCGGGCCGTAGGCGAAGGTCACGTGGCGCAGGTGCAGGACGCACCCGGGCAGGTCCGGATGCCCCGTCTCCGCCTCCCGCGGCCCGGGTTGGCCCGGCACACCGTCGCCGACACCACCGCCCCCGCCGGCGCCGCCGTCCCCCCCGATCCGCCGCAGCACGACCCCGAGCCGGGTGCCGGCCGCGCCCAGCGTGTGCACCAGGTTCTGGAGCGCCGGTTGCAGGGACTGGGTGAGGTAGGTGAGCGCGCCGAGCAGGTCGCCCGGGGTGAGGCGGTGGGTGCGGATCAGCCAGGGCGCGGCCACCAGCAGCAGCACCACGGGGAGTTGGCCGCCGACGGCCAGGGCGGCGGCGCGCAGCACCCCCCAGCGGGCGAGCGCGCGGGCGGTGTCGAGCGCGGCGCCGGTCCGGGCGTCGGCGCGCGCGGCCATCAGGGGTTCTGCGCCGCACGCGGTGATGTCGCGCAGTCCGCCGGCGAGGGCGCCGCACTCCGCGGCGAGCGCCTCGTCGGCGGCGAGGTAGGCGTGCTGGCGGCGGGCGAGCGGGCCCAGCCCGGCCGCGAACAGCGCCACTCCCGCGGCCAGCGGCGGCAGCACGATCAGCAGCAGCACCGGCGCGAGCGCGCACATCCCGGTGAGCGCGCCGATCGCGGTGAACGCGAACGAGCGCACCACCAGCACCAGTCCGCCGAAGGCGTCCCGCGCGATCTCCACCTGGTGGGTCAGGCGCGACACCACGGCGCCCTCGCCGCTGCCCCGCCCGCGCACCGCCGCCCGCAGCCCGTCGCGCACCACCCGCGTCACCAGGCCGTCCCGCAGCGGCTCCACCAGCCCGGCCAGCCCCCGGTAGACCCGCGCGGTCCCGTACGCGCCGACCGGCACCGCCACCGCCGCCAGCGCCAGCCACCACAGGCCTGCCGCGTCGCGCCCGCGCAGGAAGCCCTCGTCCAGTGCCTTCGCGACGGCGTAGCCGACCGCGAACGTCTGCGCCGACTCCACCACCGACCACCCGGCCAGCACCGCCAACGCCCCGAGCCTGCCCCGCAGATACCCCCGCATCCCGTTCACTTCTCCCCCTCCCCCGCCACGGCGGCCAGCGGCTCCCCTGCCGCGCTGCCTTCGGCCGCCGCGGTGGCGAACAGCGCGCGGTAGGCGGGCTGTTGCCACAGCTCCCGGTGGGGGGCCAGGGCGCGCAGCCGGCCGGAGTCGAGCCAGGCGACGAGGTCGGCGCGGGCGGCGGTGGCGGCGCGGTGGGTGGTGAGCAGGCGGGTGCGGCCGCGCGGATCGTGCAGAAGGGCGCGGGCGACGTGCCGTTCGGTGACGGTGTCCAGGCTGGAGGTCGCGTCGTCGAGCACGAGCAACCGGTCGCCGCGCGCGAACGCCCGGGCCAGGCCGATGCGTTGAGCCTCACCGCCGGACAGGGGGGCGTCGGCGCGCGGGGTGGCGTAGCCGGCGGGCAGGCGCCGTACGAAGCCGTCGGCGCCGGCCGCGCGGGCGGCGCGGGTGACGGCGCCGGGGTCCAACTCGCCCGGCCCGAAGGCGATCGCGTCGCCGAGGGTGTCGCCGAGCAGCACCGGGCGTTCGAAGGCGTAGCCGACGGCGTCGCGCAGTTCGGCGCGGCTGAGTGCGGCCAGCGGGCGGCCGTCGAGCAGCACGGTGCCCTCGTCCGGGTCGGTGAGCCGCCCGGCGAGTTCGGCCAGTACGGACTTGCCGGCGCCGGACGGCCCCACGACGGCCACGCAACTGCCGCCGGGCACGGTCAGGTCGAGGCGGTCCAGGACGGTCGTGCCGCCGCGGGTGACGGTGACGCCCCGCAGTTCGAGGGTGCCGGGGCCGCCGCGGGGCAGCGCGTCGGTGCCGTGGGCGGGTGCGGGCACGGCGAGCACGCCGGCGATCCGGCGGGCGGCGGCCCGGCCGCGGACGAGGGCGCCCAACTGCCCGACCACGGTGCCGATTCCGGAGGCGAGCAGCGCGTAGCGGGAGGCGGCGAGCAGCCCGCCGACGGTCAGGTCGCCCTGGGCCAGCCGCAGTCCGCCGACGGCGAGGACGAGGATCTGGAGCAGCGGCACCAGGACGGCGGCCTGTGCGGTGGCCCGGCCCTGGACGTGCCACATCCGGTGTCCCTGGGTGCTGAGTTCGGGCAGCGGCGCCAGTACCCGCGCGGCCTCGCGCTCCTCGGTGCGGGCGGCGGCGATGGTGCGGGCGCCGCCGATCGCCTCGACCAGGCGGGCGGCGATCCGGCCCTGGGCGTCCTGGTAGCGGGCGACGCTGTCGGCGGAGGCGCGGGCGAAGCGCCGCACGAGCAGGGCGAGCGGCGGGGCGCCGAGCAGGAAGGCGGCCGCCAGCCAGGGGTCGGTGAGGAAGAGGGCGACGATTCCGCCGAGCGGGGCGCCGACGGCGGCCGGCAGGGTCGCGGCGGCGGCCGGTACGGCGCCCGCGTCGGCGGCGTTGCCGACCAGCCGGGTGACCAGGTCGCCGCCGCCCGCCACCCGCGCGGCGAGCACATGGCGTACGGCCCGGCGCCGTACCGAGGCGGTGACGCGGGCGCCGGAGACGGCCGCGAGCACATCGCTGGTGGTGCCGACCAGCACCTGCCCGGCCACGACCGCCGCGCACGTCCAGACCCGACTCCCGGCGTGCCAGGGCGCGTCGGAGTCTCCGCGCAGCACCTGGTCGACGGCGTGGCCGAGCACCGTGGGCAGCAGCAGGCCCAGGCCCACCGAGAGCCCGGCCAGCACCGCGACGGCGGCGACGGCGGTGCGGCTGCCGCGTACGGCGGGCCGCAGCACGGGGGGCGGCGGGGCGTGGTCGGCCATGCGGTCCTCCTCCGGCGGGGCGGGGGTGTGCGGGGGCGCGGCGGCGGGCATGCCGGGGCCCCGCCCCCGGGTGCTGGGGGCGGGGCTTGGCCCTGTCGGACAGGGCCTCGGGTCACCGGTCGTACCGCCGTGGAGCCACGGGCGGTCGCGTCACAGACAGATCAGGAAGCTCACCGAGCTGACGCAGCTCAGCAGGCTGAGCGAGCTGGCGTTGTCGGCGCCGTGTCCGTGCTCGGCGGGCTCCATGTCCTGAAGGTCGAGAAGGGCCATGTCAGGTGTTCCTTTCCATCGGTGTCGCCGAGGAGTTCGGCGGCTGGTCGCCAGGTTCTGGCGCGGTCCGGGCCGCTGCCCGGACCGGTTCGTGGGGCCCGCGGGTCAACGCGCGGGCGGTGGGGGGAGGAAGGGCAGCCGGGGTGCGGGGTGCCGGCCGGCGTGCGCGGCGCTGAGGGCGAGCAGGCAGCCCGCCGTACCGGTGCCGAGGTCCATGGACAGCCGCATCATCTGGTGCCCGGGGAAGGCGAGCGCGCCGCGGTGCGCCATGCCGTACCAGCCGAGCGCGTCGACCTGTGCGGCCAGAGCGCCGTCGGGGACGCCGGGTGCGGTGGTGCGGGCGAGGTGCAGGATCATCCCGGCCCGGCCGGCCAGCAGTCCGGGCTGGGCGTACAGCCGCGCGGTGGCGGCCCGCACGATCCCGGCCCTGGCCTGCTCGAAGCGTGCGCGGACCGGCTCGTCGAGGCCGTCGGGGCCGGCCAGCGCGAGCAGGTCGTCGAGGACCAGCCCGATCCCGGCGCTGCCGTCGCCGACGTACGGCATGGTGCGCCAGCCCTCGTCCACTTCGAGGCTGCCGCTCGCGGTGGCCACGCAGGAGTCGAGGTCGAGGGTGAGCGCGCGGGCCGCGTGGCCGAGCAGCCCGGGCAGGCCGGTGCGCTCGTACAGCCGCAGGAAGAGCAGGGCGGCGCCGGTGGTGCCGCGCATCAGTCCGGCGCGGCGGGTGGGCCGGGCGTCCGGGTGCTGCCGGCGCCGCTCGGCTTCCGCTTCCGCCTCGGCCGCGACCCGGGCGGCGACGATCCCGGCGGCCTCCAACGCCCGTTCGTGCAGGTCGGCTTCGCCGGTGGTCAGTGCGAGGTGGTCCAGCACCAGGCCGATGCCGGTGAGGCCGCCGTGGAGGTCGGAGGCCAGCCGCTGCCAGTTCTCGGCGAGCAGGGTGCGCACCAGGGTGAGGGCGCGTTCGGTGTGGCCGAGCCGGTCCAGGACGTGGGCGATGCCGGCGACGCCGTCGTACAGGCCGAGCGGGATGCCGTTCGGCAGGTGTGCGGTGCGGGCGAGCAGCCACTGCTCGCCCTCGTCGTGGCGGGGCAGGCCGAGCTGGTCGAAGGTGTAGAGCACACCGGCGGCGCCGTGGGCGACGTTGAGGCCGCCGCCCGGGGTGAACTGGGCGATGTCGCCGGGGTAGAGCCGGTCGTCGCGGTCGGGGGTCGCGGAGCGGAGGATCGCGGCGGCCATGGAGTCGCGGGCGGCGGGCCAGTCGCCCGGCTCGGCGGGCAGGTAGTGGCGGCGCGGCGGTCCGGGGCGGGTGCCGGCGGGCAGGCCGGTGGCGTCGGCGCCGTGGCCGAAGGCGTGGTCCGCGGCGTGCCCGGGGGCCTGGTCGGGGGCGCGTTCCGACCAGCGGTCAGAGGCGCGGTCTTCTGCGGGAGCGGGGTCGCCGGTGTGCACGTGCAGATCGCGGGAGGGTGAACCCGCCCGCAGGTCCGTTCCGTTGACGCCGTACCCGCCGGCCGGGCCGTGGGCGGCGGCTGCGGCAGCGGCCCGTTCGCCACGGGATTCCTCGGCCTCCTCGGCCGTCCGCGTGATCTCGTCCACCGCCTCCGCCAGGTACCACTCCGGCACCGGGAACTCGCGGCCGATCACCTCCGCCAGGTGCGCGGCCTTGCCGCGGTCGATGGCGAAGAGCGTGGTGACGGGCAGGAAGAGGGCCAGCCGCAGGCAGGCCAGCGCGTAGTGGTCCACGGCGGCGCCGCGGCGGTCGGGCGGCGCGACGAACCCCGGGTGGGCGACGGCCTGGCGGCCGTTGTCGGTGGTGCGGGCGGCCGCCTCGAAGTCCAGCAGGGACACCGTCTCGTCGTCGGGCGCGACCATGATGTTGAACATGTGCAGGTCGTTGAAGACCAGCCCGCGCGAGTGGACCTTGGCGACGGCCGCCGCCACCCCGGCGTGGATGCGCAGCGCCCAGGCGGTGAAGTCGGCGACGCCGGCCGGGTCGGGGTCGGGCCGCAGCAGCGGGTGGCGGTGCGCGAAGTAGGAGTTGAGCGGCTTGCCCTCGACGAAGTCCATCACCAGGAAGCGGTGGTCGCCGACGGTGAACCAGTCGCGCAGTTCCGGGGCGACGCCGAGCCCGGACAGCCGCCGCAGCGCGTCGCGTTCGCGGCGCAGCCGGGTGACGGCGTCGGCGCCGTCGGAGGCGAGGCCCGCGTGCGGGCGGCCCTCCTTGAGGACGACCTTGGCGCCGGTGCGGGTGTCGGTGCCGGCGTAGACGCCGCCGCCGTTGGAGAAGTGCAGGGCCTGCTCGATGCGGTAGGGCAGGTCGGCGACGGTGGTGGCGTTGCGCGCGGCCAACTCCGGGGCCAGGAACGGCGGGAGGGTGACCCAGTCGGGCACGTGGAAGGCCGGTGAGCGGTCGTCGGGCACCAACTGCCCGCTGCCGTTCTCGACCGCGGGCACCAGGGTGCCGTGCCCGCCGACGCAGTAGCGCTTGGCGAAGGCGCCGTAGCGCACGTACAGCGGGCCCTGCCGCCAGCGCAGGTCGGTGAGGATGTAGGGGCCCGGCTCGCCGTCCAGGAGCGCGCCGAGTTCGTCGAGGACCACCCGCAGGCCCTGCTCGTCGGGCGGGTAGATGGTGACGAACTTCCCCGAGGTGTCGCGCCCGGCGTACTTGGAGTTGCGCAGGTGCAGCAGCCGGGGGCCGGGCACGAACTTGAACGGGATGTTCCGCGGCACGCAGTAGTCCCAGACCTTCGCGGCGACCTTGTCGGCGCTCTCCAGGGTGGCCGAGGCGTGCACCTTCCAGCCCTGCGCGGGGTAGGCGCGCTCCCCGGCCGGCGGGTCCAGGTGCAGCCAGTCGCCCTCGCGCACGGTGCGCCAGCCGGCGGGCACCGGCCGCCGCGCGGTGTCGAAGAGCGGTACGGCGGCGCGGTCCGTGCTCCCGGCGGCCGCGGCCCCGGTCGCCGCCCCGGGTACGGCGGCCGGGTGCCCGGTCGCCGCCGCCCGGCTCCCGGCCGCCGTACCCGTGTCCCCGGCGGTCGCGGACAGCCGGTCCAGGCTCTCGTAGAAGTGCCGGTCGGCGAGGCAGAAGACCTCGTAGCGGTTGTCCATCGATCCCCCCTCTTCGCGGTGACGGCACTGAGACTGACACGGAAGCGGAATCGGGTGAAGTCACCGTTGTCACCTCATCGCCGTGCGGAACGCATATGTCGGACAGCCGGATCACACGACAGACGGCCGCCACGTTGCGTTCGTCCGCGACTGCGCTCGGTGTTCGCCCAGCGTGAACGCACCGCCCCGCCCGACCCTCCCGCCGCACCCGGCAGTTCCGCCCCACCGGCGGCTATCCGGTCGCCGTCACCGGACGCCCCGGCCAACACGGCGTCTGCGCAAGGGAGTTGACTATGGGAGAGTAAAGATCGCCGAGCCCATATGGGGCAATAGTGCACCGCTGCAACGTTGTCTCTGATTAGTTACGGATTTCCTGAAACGATCTGGACCCCGCGAGAGCGGAACGGCACACTCGGAAACCAGCACCACGAAGGGACACCATGCCGCTCAGGAGCACCGCGACCGCCCGCCAGGAGCGCCTAGGCGCGGAGCTGAGAAAGATGCGGGAAGCCGCGGGGATCACCGCCCGCGACACAGCGCGGTTGCTCGGCACCGACCCGGCGAAGGTCAGCCACATCGAGGCGGGCCGGCTCGGTGTCAGCGAGGAGCGGTTAAGGCGTCTGGCCGCGTTCTACGAATGCGGGGACGCCGCCCTGGTCGACGCCCTGGTCAGCATGGCCAACGGGCATGGCCGCAAGGGCTGGTGGGAGGCCTACCGCGGGGTGGTGCCGGCCGGCATGCTCGACATCTCCGAGATGGAGCACCACGCCGTCCACCTGCGCCCGCTCCAGGTGAGCCACGTCCCCGGCCTGCTCCAGACCGAGGCGTACGCCAGGGCAGTGGTCGGCCACGCCGTCCCGCCCCTGCCCGACAACGAGTTGGACGCCTGGGTCGCCCACCGGATGGAGCGCTCCGCGATCCTGCACCGCGAGTCCGCCCCGCCGTACGAAGCGCTGGTCCACGAGGCAGCGCTGCGGATGCGGTTCGGCGGGGCGAAGGTGGCCAAGGCCCAGCTGGAGCACATCCAGGAGCTGAGCCACCTGCCCCAGATAAGCGTGCGGGTCATCCCGTTCGCCTCCGAGGGGCATGTCGGCTCCAGCCACGCGATGCTCTACGCGAGCGGCACCGTCCCGCAGTTGGACACCGTGCAGATCGACTCCGCGCACGGCGTGATCCTGCTGCACGCGGCCACCCAACTCGCCAACTACCTCAGCCGGTTCGAGATCCTCACGAAGGTGGCGCTGGACCGGGATGAGTCGCGCGACTTCATCCACAGCATCGCCCGAGACCTCTGACCCCTGAAAGGGCCGCATCCCATGACCGCGCTCCTGCCTTGGCAGAAGTCCTCCTACTCCCAGGACAACGGGGACTGTGTCGAGTTGGCCGCACACGGGGGCGCGGTCCTCCTCAGGGAGAGCGACAACCCCGGGGTGGTGCTCACCACCACCCGCAAGGAGCTGGCGCGGTTCCTGCGCTTCCTCAAGGCCGCGCCGACCGCGCCGGCCGTGCCGACCGATCGGGCGGCTCCGGCCGGTCGTGGTCGCCGCCGCACAACTCCGCGCTCAACTTCGTGACGAGGGCCCCGAGTTCGGAGTTCTGCGCGGTGTCCCAGTCGCCCAGCAGGTCGGCCAGCACCGTGCGGCGGGCCGCCCCGAGCCGCTCGGCCAGCGCCTTCCCGCTGTCGGTCAGCCGCAGCGGGTTGCCGGCCCGGACCGCGAACCCGCGGCTCTCCGCCTCCACCGCGGACCGTTCGATCATCTCGGCCGGCACCGTGGCGTGTTCGGCCAGCTCCACCGGATCGGCCTCACCCTGGTGCGCGATCCGCAGCAGCAGCCAGCTGGTGGCCGGATGGATGTCCGCGTCCGCCTTTCCGGTGACCCGGACGTACAGGTCCCGTTTGGCCTCCCGGCTGCCCAGCACCGACAGGCAGCGGGCGATCTCGTCCAGCGAGGAGCGCTCCACCGGATTGGTGCCGAACGTCTCGTTGGCGTCCGGCGCCGTCACCGACCCGCGCAGCGGCTGCTCCTTCAGCAGCCAGGCGAGCACGAAGCCGAGCAGCGCGACAGGCACCGCCCACAGGAAGACCGTGGTGATGGACTGCGCGTAGGCGTGCAGCACCGGGGACTTGATGCTGCTCGGCAGCCCGGCGATCGCCTTCGGGTCGGCCTGGAGCTGGGCCGGGTTGAAGCCGGCCGGCACATGCACCCCGCGCAGCGCCGAACCCAGCTTGTGCGACAGCTGGTTGGTGAAGACGGTGCCGAACACCGAGACGCCGAAGGACGCCCCGATGGAGCGGAAGAAGGTCGTGCCGGAGGTGGCCGAGCCCAGGTCCTCGTAGCCGACCGCGTTCTGCACCGCGAGCACCAGCACCTGCATCACCAGGCCCAGCCCGAGGCCGAAGACGAAGAAGTACAGGCTCATCAGCCAGGTCGCGGTGAACTCGTCGAGCTGGTGCAGCAGGAGCAGCCCGAGCGCGGTGATCGCGGTGCCCAGGATCGGGAAGACCTTGTAGTGGCCGGTGCGGCTGACGATCTGGCCGGAGCCGGTGGAGGACAGCAGCAGCCCGACCACCATCGGGATCATGTGGACGCCGGACAGGGTCGGCGAGTAGCCGTGCACCACCTGGAGGAAGGTCGGCAGGTAGGTCATCGCGCCGAACATCGCGAAGCCGATGATGAAGGAGATCGCCGAGCAGATCAGGAAGGTGCGCACCCGGAACAGCCGGGGCGGCAGCACCGGTTCCTGCGCGCGCCGCTCGATCAGCACGAACACCCCGACCAGCACCACCCCGAGCACCGCCAGCCCGATGATGCGCGCCGAGCCCCAGGGCCAGGTGGTGCCGCCGAGCGAGGTGACCAGCACCAGGCAGGTCGCCGCCGCGGCCACCACCGCCATCCCGGCGTAGTCGATCCGGTGCGCGGTACGCCGTACCGGGATGTGCAGCACCGCGGCGATCACGGCCAGCGCGACGACGCCGATCGGCAGGTTGATGTAGAACACCCAGCGCCAGGAGAGCTGCTCGGTGAACACCCCGCCCAGCAGCGGCCCGAGCACACTCGCGGCACCGAACACCCCGCCGAACACGCCCTGGTAGCGGCCGCGGTCGCGGGGCGGCACGATGTCGCCGACGATCGCCATGGACAGCGCGATCAACCCGCCCCCGCCCAGCCCCTGCAACGCCCGGAACGCGATCAACTCGCCCATGCTCTGGGCGATCCCGCACAGCGCCGACCCGATCAGGAAGAGCACGATCACGGACTGGAACAGCCGCTTGCGGCCGTACATGTCACCGAGCTTGCCCCACAGCGGGGTTGCCGCGGTGGACGCCAGCAGGTAGGCGGTCACCACCCACGACAGGTGGTCGATGCCACCGAGGTCGCTGACGATGGTGGGCAGCGCCGTCGACACGATCGTCTGGTCGAGCGCGGCCAGCAGCAGCCCGAGCGCGAGCGCGCCGATCGCGATCCGCACCGCCCGCTTGTCCTGCTGCTCGCCCGGTGCCGCCGCCGGCGCGGTGGCGGTGCTGGTGTGGGCCATGTGGCAGCTCCTCGCCTCGTCTCCCCGAGGGCCAGAAACTCATATTGCCACCCTTTGTTCGGTTATGGCCTGCGGAAGACGTCACGTCCGGGCCGAAGCGGTGTGCCTCGGGCGTGTCGGATCGGCATAATCACCGGAGACTTCGCGTACGCCGTGTGAACGGACCGTGCGCACCCGGGTACGAACGGCGGGAGGGGAACACCGTGGCGCCGCAGCAGCCGAGCAGGCCGGAGGACGGCCCGTACGACGGCGGGTACGCCCGCACGGGGCGGCCCCACCCGCAGCAGCCGCCGCCGTACGACCCGCACGCGGCGGGGCACCCCGGATATCCCGCCCCCTCCGCCGGTCCCGTCTATTCCGCCGAGGACGACGCGGGCGGGATACGCGCGGCCGAGCGGTCCGCGGAGCGCGCGGCGGCCGTCGCGGCCGTCGAGGGCTTCCACCCGCTGCGCCTGCGGCCCTACGTCGTCGCCGAACCCGACGGCGAGGCCGGCGAGAGCACCGTCCGGCAGCTGATCGACACCGACCAGCCCGGCGCGTACGGCGACCCGTACGACAGCGCGCCCGGCCCCGCGGACGGCGGGCCCGCGTTCGCCGACCTCGGCCTGTTCCCCGCGGCGGGCCGCGGCGACCTCGCTGACGACGACGAGGACACCGACCTCCACCCGGCCTCCGCCGCCCACGGCCGCCACCGGCGGCGCAGGCGCGGCATCGTGGTGGCCGCCGCCGCGGTCGCCGCCTCCGCGCTCGCCGCGGGCGCCGTGGCGGTCAGCGGCCACATCGGCACCGAGCAGCCCGGCACCGACCGCGCCCTGCCCGACCAGTCCTCCTCGATGCCGGACGTGGTCCTCCCCTCCAACGCCACGCAGGCCACCGCGTCGACGGCCCCGGCCATGACCGGCCACACCACCGCGGCCGCCACGCCCCGCACGGCCACCTCTTCGGCCACGCCCTCGACGTCCGCCACCGCCGATCCGGCCGGCACGGCCCCCTCCGCCACCGGCGCCGCGCCGACCGAGCAGGTCTCCGGGTCCGCCGCGAACGCGACCGCGGCCACCCCGCCGTCCGCCTCGGACGGCTCGACCACCACGGCCACCACGGGCACCTCGGGCACCTCCACCCCGACGGACACCGCCTCGGACGGTTCGGGCACCACCACGACCCCTGCGAGCGCCACCACGCAGGTGCTCCAGGTCGGCGACACCGGCCCCGCCGTCACCGACCTCCAGCGCCGCCTCAGCAAGGTGTGGTGCTACGCCGGCCCGATCGACGGCGTCTTCGACAACCAGGTCAAGCTGGCGGTGGCCACCTTCCAGACCTGGTACTGGGTCTCCGACGCCCCCGACGGCAGCCACAACGGCATCTACGGCCCCCACACCCGCGCCGCCCTCCAACACCAGACCCCGAGCGAATAGCCTCCCGACCTGGGCAGGCCCTCAGCGGGCCTCTTGGTCCCTGTGGCGTTCCAGTTCCTCGGCCCACGACTCGATCGCGAAGCGAAGGCCGGCGACAGCTTCCATGTCCACCTTCGTCTGCCGACCCTGCTCGCCAACGACCAGCAAACGCGCGAACGAGCCTCCGGAGCGCATCACCTCGACGGTGAGCCCGTGGGACACATAGGCGTCCCGTACTGCCCGCACCGCAGCGTCGAATCGTTGCGGATCACCTTATGCGGCGGCGGCCGACCCCAACTGGGGGAATCTCTCCTGCCACAGTGATCTCACGCGTACGGGCAGCCACAGTGAGGGCCACAGGCGCAGCAGCAAGCCCTCGTCGAGGAAGCGCCGCACTTCGGACACGTCCATGGCTTCGCGGATCACCGTCTCGTAGAGGCGGCGCCGGTCCTTGTCGATGCCGAGGTCGTAGCGGCCCTGCTGGGACCAGTCCAAACTCAAGGGCAGAGTGACGATCCCGCTGGTCGGTCCCGCCAGCTCACTGAGCGACTCGGGCACCGTGTACGGGCGGATGTCGGCGTAGCGCGACCCTGCGTGCATACCCGCAGTATGCCCGCGTGGCCGGGGAAGACGCGAGCGTCCAGGGCGTTCCGCGTTCGGTCGCCGGTGGGTCCCCCGGGTGGGGCTCAGCGGTCCGCGACGTACTGGAGGAGGCCCCAGGTGAAGTGGGCGACCAGGCGGTTGGCGGTGAGGGGGTCGGTCAGGGAGAGGCGGGCGCGGGAGGGGGCGTCCGGGGGGAGCGGTGCGGCCGGGGGGAAGGCGCGGGCGGCGTCGTCCACGGTGCACGACCACGGCAGCAGGTCCGCCACGGCCGCGAGCCGGGGCGGTTCGGCCCCCGGAGCGCGCACCAGCCACTCGTTGACCACCCCGCCCCCGCCGCCCGGCAGGGTCACCACCTCGAACCGCAGGTGCGGCCAGAGCGGTACGGGCCAGCGAGCCGCGCGCAGCGCCAGGTCCCCGGCCCGCTGCTCGCGTACGTCCTCCGGCGGCCCGAGCGCCGTACGGTAGCGGGCCTCGCCGCCCGGGAACGTCCGGCTGTGCAGCCGTGCCTGCCAGCGGCGGTTCGCCTCGCGCACGTCGGTGTGGTTCACGCCCAGCGTGCGCAGCGCGTCGTCGACCAGGTCCGGCTGGTGGTCGGCCATCCGCCGCAGCAGCACCAGCTGGAACTGGAGCGGCCCGAAGGGTTCCGTGGGCATGCGGCGAGTCTAGGGCCGGCGGAGCCGGGGGTGGCGCACGGGCCACATCTTTTGTATCGTGATGGAACAAAGTGGTTCCGCCCGCCTCCCCTGACCGGCGGGCGGGGCCACGGAGTAACGGAGTCACCGTCGGGGGCGGTCGCAGCGGCGCCAGCCGGAGCGGCCGCCCCCGCTTCGTCCGCGCACACCGTGGCTCCAGCGGCCCCACAGACCTCAGAACCCCAGATCCCCAGGGAGCAGTTCCATGACGCCGTCCGCCCCGTCCGCCGAGTTCCGCGCCCGCGCGCTGCTGCTGGACATGGACGGCACCCTGGTGAACTCCGACGCCGTCGTGGAGCGCTGCTGGCGGCGCTGGTGCGAGCGCAAGGGCCTGGACGCGGAGTACGTCCTGTCGATCGTGCACGGCCGCCAGGGCCACGCCACGATGGCCCTGCTCTTCCCGGACCGGCCGATGGCCGAGAACTTCGCCGAGAACGCCGTGCTCCAGGCCGAGGAGACCGCCGACACCGAGGGCGTCGTGCCGATCCCCGGCGCCCCCGCGTTCCTCGCCGCGCTCCAGGGGCGGCCGCACGCGCTGGTCACCTCCGCCGACAGCAACCTGGCGCGGGCCCGGATGGACGCGGCGGGCCTGCCGATGCCCGAGGTCCGGGTCACCGCGGAGCGCGTCAGCGCCAGCAAGCCCGACCCCGAGGGCTTCCTGAAGGGCGCCGCCGAACTGGGCTTCGCCCCCGAGGACTGCCTCGTCTTCGAGGACGCCGAGGTCGGCATCGCGGCGGCCCGCGCCGCGGGGATGCGGGTCGTCGGCGTCGGCCCCCGCGCGGCCGCCCAGCAGCCCACCGCGCACGCCCCGTCCCTGGAGCACGTCCAGGTGCGCTTCACGGACGACGGCACCTTCGTGGTGACGGTCACCGCCTGACGGTCACCGCCTGGCAGCGGCCATCTGACCGTTCGCCACCTGACCGTTCACGGCGCGCACCCCGCGCGCACGGGCCGTTCACCACGGCACCCCTGTGCGCACGGGCCGTTCACCACGGCACCCCACCCGCACCCGGGTGTCACAAACCCGCGCGCTCGCCGGTTCGTTCGGGCAGCGGCGTCCCGCAGCGGGGCGCCCGTCCGACCGAACGGAGCGCACGTGTTCGCCGCCTACCTCACGGTCACCCTGGTCGGGGTGGTCTTCAACGGCGCCGCCGCCGTCACGTACCTGATCGGCCACGAATACCCCAAGACCCAGGCGGACATGAAGGGGATCGCCCGCAAGTGGGTGCCGGTGCTGGGCCTGTTGCTCGCCGCCGGCACCGTGGGGCTGGCCGCCGGGCTCGCGGTGCCGGTGTTCGGCACGCTCGCCGCCTGCGGGCTGGTCCTCTACTTCGTCGGCGCGATCATCGCCCACCTGCGGGTGGGTTCACGCAACATCGTGGGCGGGATCGTCTTCCTCGCCACCGCGGTCGCCGCGCTGGTCCTGGGCCTCGCGGACCGCGGCCCCTGGTGACGGCACCGGGCGGCGGGCGGCCGCGGGGCGCGGCTCGGCGCCGTCCGCGCCCAGACCCGCGAGCAGCCGCAGCCCGTCCTCCGAAGGGCTGCCCGCGGCCGCGGTGAGCACCACCAGCTCCATGCCCGACCCGTCGGGCAGCGCGAAGTTCTCCTGGTGCAGTTCCAGCGGTCCGACCAGGGGATGCCGGTACGACTTGGGCCCGTGGGTGCGGGCGCGCACGTCCGCGCGGGCCCAGAGCCGGCGGAAGCGCTCGCTGCCCATGGCGAGTTCGCCGATGAGCGAGGCCAGCCGGGGGTCGTCGGGGTACTTCCCGGCGGACAGCCGCAGGTGCCCGACGACGTCGGTGGTGCAGTCGTCCCAGCCGCCGAACAGGCCGTGCTCGGCCTCCTCCAGGAAGAGGTACCGGGCGGTGTTCAGGCCCGGCACCGGCCGGCCGTAGAGGAGCCTGGCCAGGCGGTTGGCCGCGAGCACGTCCATCCGGTGGTCCACGACCATCGCGGGGGTGTCGCCGACCAGGTGCAGGATGCGCAGCAGTTCGGGCCGGACCCGGCCGCCCGGCGTGGGCGTGCGGCGGCGGGGCTGCCCGGCCAGCCGGCACAGGTGGTCGCGTTCGGTCTCGTCGAGGCCGAGGACGCGGGCGAGCGCGTCGAGCACCTGCGCGGACGGCTGGGTCGCGCGGCCCTGTTCCAGCCGTACGTAGTAGTCGACGCTGACCCCGGACAGGTGCGCGACCTCCTCCCGGCGCAGCCCCTCGACCCGGCGGCGGCTGTCCGGGGTGACCCCGACGGTCGCCGGGTCGACCCGGGCGCGCCTGGTCCGCAGGAAACCGGCGAGATCGTCCATGCGCCCAGTATGGGCCGCCGCGCCGCCGGCGAAGGTGGCCCTGCCGGTACCAGGAAGTCCGGTCCGACGGAATCGGCGCCCCTGAACAACAGGACACGCAACGCCCAGGATCGAAGGCGTCCCGATCCACCCGCACCCGATCCCCGAGGAACCCCCGTGAAGACGCTGATCGTGCACGCCCACCCGGAGCCGAAGTCGCTGAACGGCTCGCTGAAGGACCTCGCGGTCGCCACGCTGGAGGCCGCCGGCCACGAGGTGCGGGTGAGCGACCTGTACGCGATGGACTGGAAGGCCGTGGTGGACGCCGCGGACTACGGCCCGCACGCCTCGAACCCGCTCCAGGTCGCCCGCGACTCCGGCCGGGCCTTCGACACCGGGACGCTGAGCCCGGACGTGCGCGCCGAGCAGGAGAAGCTGCTGTGGGCCGATACGGTCATCTTCCAGTTCCCGCTGTGGTGGTACTCGGTGCCGGCCATCCTCAAGGGCTGGGTGGACCGGGTGTTCACCTTCCACTTCGCCTACGGCGTCGGCGAGCACAGTGACACGAAGTACGGCGACCGCTTCGGCGAGGGCTCGCTGGCCGGCCGCCGGGCGCTGCTGTCGGTGACCACGGGCGGCCCGGCGTCGCACTACGCCGCCCGCGGCATCAACGGCCCCATCGACGACCTGCTCTTCCCGATCCAGCACGGCATCCTCTACTACCCGGGCTTCGAGGTGCTGCCGCCGTTCGTGCTCCACAGCACCGACCGGATGACCGACGAGGAGTACGCGGCCGCCGCCGGCGCCTGGGAGGAGCGCCTGCTCACCCTGGAGACCACCGAGCCGATCGCGTTCCGGCCGCAGAACTTCGGCGACTACGAGATCCCGTCGCTGCACCTGAAGGAGGGGCTGGAGCCTGCGGGCCGTACAGGCTTCGGGCTGCACGTGCGCGGCTGAGGCGGGCTGGTCGTAAGGGGGGCGGCGACCCAGGCGTTTGCGAATCGGAACCTCGTTCCGTATCGTTGGCGGAGCGAGGTTCCGTTTCGTCCGGTGGTGCGCGGACCGGAGGCCGGCCCAGCCGTCCTCCTGCCGCGGCGCGCCGTCCAGGACGCGGTCCTCGCCCGCCACCCGGCCCGGGCGGCATCGCCGCAAACCGGGTCGGGCCCCGTGAACGACGAGGAAAGCAAGGCACTCCCATGTCCGACTCCACCACCGCGACCCTGAACGACCCGGCCGCGCCCGCTCCCGCCGCCCCCGCGGGCGTCATCTCCGTACGGCCGGTCCTGCTGCCCGGCGGCGCCGCGCGCGGCGCGGACCTCCAGGTCCGGGTCTCCGCCCCCACCGAAGGCAGCGACCTGCCCGTCGTCCTCTTCTCGCACGGCTTCGGCCAGTCGATGGACGACTACGCCCCGCTCGCGGACCACTGGGCCGCCCACGGCTTCGTGGTCCTCCAGCCCACCCACCTCGACTCCAGGACGCTCGCCGTCGCGCCCGAGGACCCCCGCACCCCGCACATCTGGCGGTTCCGCATCGAGGACCTGACCCGCGTGCTGGACGGGCTCGACACGCTGCTGGCCGCCGTGCCGGGCCTGGGCGGGCGGGTCGACCGCGACCGCGTCGCGGTGGCCGGGCACTCCTGGGGCGCCCAGAGCGTCAGCACCCTGCTCGGCGCCCGCGTCCTTGACCCCGACGGCGTGCCCGGCGAGGACCTGACCGACCCCCGCGTCAAGGCCGGGGTCCTGTTCGCCCTGACCGGGCTGGGCGACGAGCTGACGCCGTTCGCCGCCGAGCACTTCTCGTTCATGCGGCCGTCCTTCGACGCCATGACCGCCCCGGCGCTGATCGTCGCCGGCGACCACGACCAGTCCGCGCTGTCCACCCGCGGCCCCGACTGGTTCGTGGACCCCTACCTCTACAGCCCCGGCGCCAAGAGCCTGCTCACGCTGTACGGCGCCGAGCACTCACTCGGCGGCATCAACGGCTACTCCTCGACCGCCACCACCGACGAGAACCCGGCGCGCGTCGCGCTCCTCCAGCAGCTCAGCACCGCCTACCTGCGCAGCGCCCTCGACCCGGCGGACGCCGCCTGGCAGGACGCGGCCGCCGCGCTGGCCGAAGCCCCCAGCCCGCTGGGGAAGTTGGAGAGCAAGGACGCGTGAACGGGATGGCACCCGGTCACGCGAGCAGGTCGGCGACCGTGGACTGCGGCGCCCAGCGCGGGTCGCGGCCGGTCAGACGTTCGTCGACCCGCGCCCAGGCCGCCGGAGCGGAGCCGAGGCGGGAGCGGACCAGGTCCGCGAGTTCCGCGAGCGCGGCGGCCGCCTGGGGCGGGGCATCGGGGCGGCGGGCGGCGCTGCCGAGGTAGTCCAGCAGGAGGGCGGCGGGCGCGGCTTCGTGCAGCAGGTCGGCGGCAGTGAGCAGCCCGGACGCGAGCAGGCCGTCGATCTGGGTGGCGGCCGCGCAGTGGTAGTGGCCGGCCAGGCCGTGGCGGGCCCGGGCCAGGGTGGCCGCGGCGCCGTCGGGCAGCCCGTCGGGCCCGGGTTCGGGCAGCACGTGCGGGTGCCGCAGGCGCAGTTCGAGGGGGGCCATGCCTATGAGGTCCTCCCAGTGCGGCAGCGGCTCCTCCTGGTGCGCGGCTTCCAGCGCCTGCCAGTCGACGGGGCCCGGGTGGCGTGCCACCAGGCTCGTCGCGACCCAGCGGTGGGAAGCCCCGCGCAGCTTCCGCACCAGCCTGGCCGGGGCGAGTTCGCGTGCGACCCGGGCCCTGAGGACCGCGGCCGGGTCGGGCGCGGCAAGCGCCTTGACGCACAGCCTGGTCGCGGCCCGGCCGAGTGCGCCGCGCTCGGCGAGGGAGGTGAGGCGAGCCGCGCCGCCGTGTTCCAGGAGGCTCAGGCAGCCCCGCACCTGCCGGACGAAGTCGAGTTCGGTGCCGTAGCGGGTCAGGAGTTCCTCGACCAGGTCGGGCACGGGCGCGCCCAGCCACACCATGCCCCCGGGCGGACCCGCCTTCGGGTCGGCCCGCAGCGAGGCGAGCACCCCGGCGGCCACCGGGTCGGCGCTCTGGGCCCCTTTGCCGTCCCCGCCCGGTGCCGCCGAGCGGCGGGCCGACCTCGCCACGATGCGGTCGACGACGAGCGGGTCCCGGGTGTGCCGCAGCAGCACGAGATCGGTGCCGGGGTCGTCGACCTCGGCCAGCCGCGCGGCAAGGCCGTCCGACAGCCAGCGCTGCTGGGTGCCCAGGACCCGCAGCGCGCGCGGGTCGCGGCCCGCGAGCAGCCGATCGTACGCCGGGCGCGGGGTGCGGTCGTACCGCAGCAGGTAGGCGGCGAGCGACCAGGGGCCGTCGGGGCCGAGCCGGGGCAGCACCGCGTCGACGGTGTCGGCGCCGGCGAGGCACAGCAGGGTGCCGATCGGCCAGACCCACAGGTGGTCGCCGTGCGCCAGCAGGCCGAGCGCGTCGTCCGGGGTGCGCGGGCGCACCGAGTGCCGGTCCCAGGAGGGCCGGTCGGCAGGCTCCGCCGCCATGCACCCGGCCGCCGGGGCATGTACGGCCGCGGCGCGCCGGGAGCCGACTCCCGTCGCACCGGCGTGCGGTGGCGTGATGACGGCGCCCTCGGAGGCGGTGGTCCCGGGCGTGTTGCGTCCCGGTCTCCCGTCCGCCGGCTCCCCCGCTGCCCGCGAGGACGGCAGGGAGGCGGTCGCCCGCGCCAGCAGGTCGAGCCAGGTGTCCTCCGGTGCCGCATGCCGCGCCACCGCCGCGAGGTGGAGCCAGGCGTCGGGGTCGGTGCCGAGCTCGGCGTGGAGCCGGCGGGCGAGTGCGGCGCGCCAGGCGGCCGGGAAGGCGAGCCGCCGCCAGTCGTACGGGAGGAGGAGCAGGCGGTGCGCGGGCAGCCAGCCGAGCAGGTCGTCGGCGGTCAGGATGCCCTGGGTGTAGGCGAGTTCGGTGCGGGCGGCGCCGGAGCCCCAGGTCTCCGGCGGCTTCGCGCGCACTTCGGCGGCGGTGGGTGCGGCGTACCAGGAGCCGTGCGCCGGCGGCTCGACGCCCTGCGCGGCGCAGGCGCGCAGCAGCCACAGCGGGGTGGCGAGGCCCGGGGTCCGCTCCGCTTCGGTGGCGGCCAGGAAGCGCAGCACGCCGGGGTCGGCCGGGTCGGGCGCCGGGGCCTCGGCCGGGGCGAGGGACCGCAGCAGGTCGAGTGCGCAGAGCGCGGCCCGCTCGGTGGGGCGGCGCGGCACGAGCGGCGGTTCGTACCGCTCCTGCTCCGCACCGCGGGTTTCGGCCTGTGCCGCACCGCCGGACTCGGCCGGGGCTTCCGAGGGACCGGGCCCGTCCGGAGCCCCGGCCGCGGCAGCCGCTCCGGCCGCCTCGACCAACTCCCGCAGTGTCCCGCTGAACTCGGGCAGCAGCCGGTCGAACTCCGCCCACCCGGCCGCCGATTCGCCGAGGTGCTTCGCCGCCGCGTCGCGCACCTCCCCGGCCGCGTCCGCGGACAGCAGCCCGCGCTCCCGCAGCGCGCCCAGCGCCGCGAGCGCCCGCTCGGCCGGCCGGGCGGTCCGCACCAGCGCGACCGGGTCGAGCAGCCCCGCCGCGACCACGCCCTCCGCCCAGGAGACCGCGCCGCCGTCCAACTCCTCAGCCGCGAGGCGGGCTTCGGGCGCCGTGAGGTTCCCGCCGCGCCGACCGCCCGCGCGCCAGGACTCGTTGAGGACGCTCAGCCGGAACGACCGCCGCTGCTCGTCGCTCGCCGCCTCATGGCGGGCCAGCTCCTCGCACGCCTTGGGCATGAACGGGTGCGCCAGATGGGCCTGGTGCAGCGCGTCCAGGTCGTGGGCGTAGGGCTCCGCGAGCAGGTCGCGCAGCGTGCTGGTGCCGCGGGCGGCGGCGAGCAGGGCCGGCAGCCGCGCCGGGTCGCCGTACGGCTCGCCCCGCTCGTACAGCCCGCGCAGGGCCCGGACCGCGGCACCCTCCGTGCCCTCGCCCGCGCCCTCGCCCGCGCCCCCGCCCGCGTCCTGTTCCGCCGCTGCCAGCGCCGCCGACACCGCCGCCCGCACCGGGCGGGCCACGCTCCGCGCGAGCGCCGGATCGGCGAGCAGCGTCCGCAGCGCCGCCGGGCCGTGCCGCTCCCACACCCGGGCGAGTGCGTACTGCTGGGCCGCGCCCCGCGCGCCCGCGCCCAACGCCCTTGCCACCAGCTCCGGTTCGCCCGAGCACAGCAGCGGCGCGAGCCAGGTGCGCGGCACATCGGCGGCGGGATCGGCCAGTTCGGCCCGCAGCGCCGGGTCCATCGGCACCGCGTCCAGCCGGCGGGCGAGCGTACGGCGCAGCGAGTGCGTGGTCCGCGGGTTGCGGTAGACCGCCGCGCCGACGGCCGCGTCCCCGGTGCCGAGCAGCCGCGCCAGCACCCGCGGGTCGAGCCGGGAGTGCCGGGCCAGCGCCGTACGGCTGCGGGTGTCGCCGTGCTCCGTGACGGCGCGGACGAGCGCGGGGGCGGGCAGCGTGCCACCGGACAGCAGCCGTTCGAGCGCCCGGTCCGGCAGCGCCGCCAGCACGGCGGCCGCGTGCGCGGGCCGGGCGTGCGCGACGGCGAGTGCGAACGTCTCGTCCACGCTGCGCGGCGCGGGTGCCCGCAGCCCGCTGTCCGGCGCCGGAGGCACCAAAGGCTCCGGCTCGGCGAGGAGTTCGGGCAGACTGCCGCGGTAGGACGGCAGCGCGTCGTACATCCGCAGCCACCGCCCGGTGTCACCCGCGAGGTGCGCCTCGACCGCCGCCCGCAGCTCCTCGGCCGTATGCTCGTCCACCCCGCCGAGCGCGGCGATCCGCGCGGCGGCGGCCCGGGCCGGCCGCACCCGCGCGAGCCCGCCTGCCCCTCCCCCGCCGGCGCCCTCCCCCGTACCGCTCGCTGTGCCGACCGCCGCCGCGATGATGCCGCGCACGGCGTCCGCCCCCGTACCGATGCCTGTTCCCCTCACACCGGCCACTCTACGAACGGGGTACGACAGCGGCCGGTGCGCGGACGGTCAGAGCAGCGCCGTACCCGTCGCCGCCTCGTACAGGCTGAGCGCGGCCAGGACGACCATGACCGCGGCGGCCACCTTGGTGATCAGGGACAGCGGCACCCGCTTCATCAGCAGGCGGCCGCCGAAGATGCCGAGCGCGCCGACCGCCCACAGGCCGAGGACCGCGCCGATGGCGACGGAGAAGGGCGAGTCGTAGCGGGCCGCGAGGTTCGCGGTCATGATCTGCGTGAGGTCGCCGAACTCGGCGACGAGGATGAGCATGAAGCCGGCGCCGGAGACCTTCCAGAAGCTCTGGTCGGACGGCGCCTTGACCTCCTCCTCGTCGTCGTCCTTGGAGAAGAGCAGCATGGCGGCGCCGCCGAGGAAGAGGACGCCGACCACCCCCTGCACCCAGCGGTGCGGCAGCAGCGTCAGCAGGCTGCCCGCGGCGATCGCGAGCGCGACATGGACGACGAAGGCGGCCGCGACGCCGACGAAGACATAGGACGGCCGGTAGCGGGTGCCGAGCATGAGACCGGCGAGCGCGGTCTTGTCGGGGAGTTCGGCCAGGAAGATCACGCCGAAGACGACGGCGATGACGCTGATGCTGAGCACGGAAGCTGTTCCTCGATCGGTCGGGGCGGCCGTACCGATGGGACCACAGGGCTTTCCAGGGGTCGCTTCGGCACGGCAGCGTCAGGACACTGCGGCCGAAGGTCTCGCTGGCGGGCACCCGCGGTGCGCCGTCTCCGGGCGCCGGCCCGGCACGCCCCCACCTCGCGGTGCGGAACGGCCCGGCAGTATGTCGACGGTCCGGCGAAGAGCTACTCCCCTTCTGCTGCCCCCATCGTACGGCACCGCGCCCCGGCCCCCGAGGACCGCCCGCTACCCCTTGCGCCGCCGGGCGGCGGCCGCCCACGGGCTGCGGCGCCGCGGCGGCACCGCGTGCCGGGGGCGGGTGATCAGGCCGCGCGCCACCAGTTCCAGCACCACCGCCACCGACACCGCCTGCACCGCCATCAGCGCGATCAGCACGAAGAGCTGCACCGCGCCCGCCGACACCGGGCTCGCCCCGCCCAGCAGCATGCCGACGAACGCGCCCGGCAGCGTGACCAGCCCCACCGTGCGGGTCTGGTCGAGCCCCGGGATCAGCGCGCCCGAAGCCGCCGGGCGGGCGATCTCCATGCGCGCGTCCCGGTCGCTGAGGCCGATCGCCATCGCCGCCTCCACCTCCCCGGCGCGCCCGGCCAGCTCCTCCAGCGCGCGCCGCCCGCCCAGCACGGTGGCCGTCAGACCGCCGCCGATGAGGATGCCCGCCACCGGGATCAGCGCGACCCCGTCGATCGGCACCAGCCCGGTCAGCACCAGCAGCGCCACCACCGGCAGCGCCCCGGCCCCCACCGGCACCGCCGCCCAGCGCCAGGTGCGGTCGGTGGTGACGCGCCGCCCCGCCGTACGCGAGGCGACCGCGTACATCAGCAGCACGAACGCCAGCAGCGCCGCCTGGTGCTTGACCACCCACCCGATCAGCGCGGAGACCGCCGCCAGCTGCACCGCCGCCCGGACACCGGCCAGCAGGATGCCGTGCGCGTACTTCTCGTGCGTGTCCGCGAGCCGGGCGTAGGCGGCGATGCCCGCGGCGGCCACCAGCAGCGCGGCGAGCACGATCCCGAGCGTCCGGTTCACCGGCAGCAGCGACGATGTCGACGAAGAGGCCAGGAAAGAGGCGGGCGGGGTGAGCGAAGAGGGCAAAGCGAAGGAACGGAACGAAGGGAGTGAAGGGAGTACGGTGTCCGCAGGACGTCCGTATCCGGTCATAAGAACAGCGCCGGCCGCTGCCACGGGACTGACCACCTCACACTTGGCGTGCGCTTTTGCGGCCGACTCCACGAAATCTGTGCCGAACCGTTTCCGTGAGAGTATTCCGGCCGTGATAACGCCGTGATTGTCTATTACGTCACGTGCCCTTGAGGGAACCGCGGTCCACCACTGGCGTACGCTGTACGGCTGACGGCGGATGAAGATCCGCCGCTCGTTGACGCGACACCGGGGCACGCCTCCGGACGACTTCGCAGACGGGCTCGCAGGACCACGGCATGAGACCACCGCAGGACACGAGCAGGACGGCGAAGGGCGAGGAGGCGTAGTGCTGCACCACGTGGGCTCCCTCTTCGAGTGGCCCTGGATCTACCTGCTCGTCGGGCTGTCCGTGCTGCTCGACGTGTTCGTGCCGGTGCTGCCCTCCGGCGTGCTGGTGATCAGTGCGGCGACCACCGGTTCGACCGGCGCCCGGGACGGCGTCCTGGACATCCTGGTGCTGCTCGCCTGCGCGGCCACCGCGTCCTGCGCGGGCGACCTGCTCGCCTACCGGCTCGCCTGGCGCGGCGGGGCGTGGTTCGACCGGCGCATCGCGAACTCGCGGCGGCTCGCCGCCGCCCACGAACGGCTCGGACAGGTGCTCAACAGCGGCGGCGGCGTCCTGGTGGTGCTGGCCCGCTTCGCGCCCGCCGGCCGCAGCGTGGTCAGCCTCGGCGCCGGTACCGCGCGCCGCCGCCCGCGCGAGTTCCTGCCGTGGTCGGCGCTGGCCGGCGTCTGCTGGGCCACCTACAGCGTCGGCCTGGGCTGGATCGGCGGCCGGTGGCTGGGGGCGAGCTGGTTCGGCACCCTCATGTCCTTCGTCGCCCTGCTGGGCGCCGGCGCGTTCGCCGCGATGGTCTTCCGCCGCGAGCGCCGGATAGCGCTGGAGGCGGCGGAGTACGCCGCCGCACCGCTCGACACCGACGCCCTCGACGCTCTGGACACCGGCGCCCTCGACGCCGAGCCGGCTGCCGCGGCCCCGCTCGCCGCGACGACCGCCGAGCCCGCCGCAGCCCCGTCGGGCGCCGCTCCCTCGGGCGGCACTCCCTCGCGCCCGGCGCCGGCCGCGCCGCTCATACCGCCCCTGGTCCCGCCGTTCGTGCCGCCGCGGCCGACCTTCGCGCCCTCCTTCGCCGCGCCGATGGCGGCCAACCCGGTCGCCGGCCCGCTCGGCCCCCTCGGCGTGCCGCCGCAGGCCGCCGCGCCGGCCGAGCGCGGACCGGTCGTCGAAGCGCTCTGAGCGCCCGGTCCACCCTCGCCCGCCCGCTCTCCCCCGGCCCTTCCCCGCACCCGGCCGCCCGATGCCGACGTTCCTGCGCACATTCGTTCCCACCCGCCGGGACCGTTCCCCACGAAAGCCGCACGGAAGGGGACGGATCACCCCCGCACCCCGCCGCCCTGTCCCGTATTCCGGAAAGTATTCTCACTCGATCCGGCAATAGTCAGCACTCTGCGTTGCGGAAACAATTGGGCTGTACCACCTCCTTACGGAAGGACAGTCCATGTCGGTTGATGCGGGTCAGGACACCGCACAAGGCAATCCGCAGGACGCCGGGGCGCGGACCAGTCTCGACACTGCCGCCGCGCGGAATCTGGCGACCACCACGAAGTCCACCCCGCAGATGCAGGGCATCTCGTCCCGCTGGCTGCTGAAGGTGCTGCCGTGGGTGCAGGTCAACGCGGGCACGTACCGGGTCAACCGCCGGTTGAGTTACGCGGTGGGCGACGGCCGGGTGACCTTTGTGAAGACCGGGTCCGAGGTCCGGGTCATCCCGCAGGAGCTGGGCGAGATCGCCGCCCTGCGCTCGTTCGACGACGTGGCGGCGCTCGGCGCGCTGGCGGATCGTTTCGTCCAGCGCGAGTACCAGCCGGGCGAGGTGCTGGCCGAGGCCGGCCGCCCGGCCGACACCCTCTACCTGATCGCGCACGGCAAGGTCGAGAAGATCGGCGAGGGGTCGTACGGAGAGGAGACCCAGCTCGGCTCGCTCGCCGACGGCTCCTACTTCGGCGAGCAGGCGCTGCTGGGCGAGGGCACCTGGGAGCACACGACCAAGGCCGCCACCGCGACCACCGTCCTGGAACTGCCCCGGCAGGCGCTCACCGCCCTGCTGGAGACCGCGCCGCCGCTGCGCGAGCACCTCGACGCCTTCCGGGCGCTCCCGCAGCAGCGGACCAACAAGCGCGGCGAGGCCGCGATCGAGCTGGCCTCCGGCCACAAGGGCGAAGCCGCGCTGCCGACCACCTACGCGGACTACGACGTCAAGCCGCGCGAGTACGAACTGAGCGTCGCCCAGACCGTGCTGCGGGTGCACAGCAGGGTCGCCGACCTCTACAACGAACCGATGAACCAGACGGAGCAGCAACTCCGGCTGACCGTCGAGGCGCTGCGCGAGCGCCAGGAGCACGAGCTGATCAACAACCCCGAGTTCGGCCTGCTCAACAACGCGGAGTACGACCAGCGCATCCAGCCGCACGCCGGCCCGCCGCTGCCGGACGACCTCGACGAGCTGATCAGCCGGCGCCGCAACACCCGCTACCTGCTGGCCCACCCGCGCACCATCGCCGCGTTCGGCCGCGAGTGCACCCGTGCGGGCATCTACCCCGACCCCGTGGAGGTCAACGGCTCCACCGTCCCGGCCTGGCGTGGCGTGCCCCTCCTCAGCTGCAACAAGATCCCGGTCACCGAGGCCCGCACCAGCTCGATCATCGCCATCCGTACCGGCGAGGACAACCAGGGCGTCATCGGCCTCAACCAGACCGGGCTGCCCGACGAGCTCGAACCGGGCCTCAACGTCCGCTTCATGGGCATCGACGACAAGGCGATCATCAGCTACCTGGTGAGCACGTACTTCTCGGCGGCGGTGCTGGTGCCGGACGCGCTCGGCGTGCTGGAGAACGTCAACGTCTCCAACTGGCGCTGATCCGCGCGGCCGAGCCCGCGGCGTGACGAAAGCGGTTCCCCCACCGGGCCGGGTGGGGGAACCGCCCTCGTCGTGCGTTGCGCGTTGCGCGTCAGGCGTGGCGTCCGGGCGCGCAATGTCACGTCGTCACGTGCGGAGCACGATCTCCCGGAAGACGTTCGCGCTGACCGCCATGCCGTCCCCGAACGGCGCCTCCAGGTCCCAGATCAGGAAGAGCAGGA
This sequence comes from Streptomyces sp. CA2R106, assembly GCF_037034245.1. Lineage (NCBI taxonomy): Bacteria > Bacillati > Actinomycetota > Actinomycetes > Kitasatosporales > Streptomycetaceae > Streptomyces > Streptomyces sp. CA2R106. The sequence continues at coordinate 29,811 of NZ_JBAGKC010000022.1, read as the reverse complement.
AGGCGATCAGCGCGCTGAAGAGCCCGGCGAGCAGCAACTCCCGCCCGGAGCGCCGGATCTGGAGGGTGAAGATCAGCCCGACGGTCACCAGAGCCCCGGTGATCAGGCCGAACCACACCATGCCCGGCACCGAGGACCCGAGGTCCTGTCCACGGGCCGTCCGCGCCTGGTCCGCCGCGGTGACCTGGTCGAGCAGCGGCTGGTACGCCTGCTGCCCGAGGTCGTCCTTGGGGTCGTAGCTCGTGACGTCGCTGCGCACCTTGTCGAGCAACTGCGTGGCCTTGGGCGACAGTTCCTCGTGGTGGCGCATGTAGGGCCACTCCTTGTCGGCCACGAAAGCCGCGTACGTGTCGACGTCCGCGCGCACCTGGTCGCGTACGCCGACCGGGTAGACCTGCACCCGCGCCTTGATCTCGTGCAGGGCCTGCGCCTCGGCGAGCGCCTCCGCCTGAGCACTGCCGCGGCTCTCCCACACGCCCGCGATGGCCAGACCGAGCACGATCGCGTAGACCACGCCGATCATCATGACCATGTACTCGATGACGTCCGGGGTCTCGGACGGGTCGTCGTCCGCGGTGATCCGGCGCTGCCGGAGCACCACGACACTGATCACCACAGCGCACACCGCGACCATCGCGATGACCAGCGCCAACCACTGTGACATGGATGAACTCCCCCTCTTCGGCTAGTGGTTACGGCGGTAGGTGCGGGAGCCGGGGCGCAGGACGGCCACGGCGAGCAGGGCGGGAACGGTGGTGAGCAGCATCGTCTCCATCACGGTGCGGGTGTGCCGGGCCGGTGTGTGCACGGCTTTCGGCGCAGGCGTGGGCCACGCGGCCGGTTGCGGCGGGGCGGCGGCACGGGTCGGGCCGGGGGTGGGAGTGGGTTTCGGGGTCGGGGTGGCCGCCGGTGTCACTGGCGGGGTGCGGGTGGGTGGCGGGGCGGGGGTGCGGGACGGGGTGGGGGCAGGTGGCGGTTGTGCCGGGGCAACGGCCTTGGTGTGCGTGGGTGTTGGAGTCGGGGTCGGGGTGGCCGTCTTCGTCGGGGTCGGCGTCGGGGTCGGCGTGGGTGACTGGGTGGGCGGCGGTGTGGGGGGCGCCGAGGGCGGCGGCTGCGGGTGGCACCATGGCCACGGCCAGCCCGGGGGGAAAGGCCATGAGCCGGACCAGCCGTCGTGCCGGCTCCACGGCCAAGGCCAAGGCCAGGGCCAGGGGACGCACTTGAGCGGCCCGGTGTGCGGGTCGGGGGCTCGCGTGGGCGAGGGCGTCGGCGCCGGGTGCCGCGTCGGGTGCGGCTTCGGTGCGGCCGTACGAGGCGGGGCCGCCGTACGAGCCGGCGCGGCGATACGGGTCGGCGTGGCCGTACGAGCCGGGGCCCCCGTACGAGCCGGGGCCGCCGTAGGCGCCGGGGACGGGGGGCGGGTAACGGTCGGGGACGGGGAGGGTTCAGGCGAACGGGCCGGGCCCGGGGGGCCGTCGGTGACGTGTTCGGTGCCCGGGCGGGCTGGTGGACGGGAGGTCGTACACGTGCGGGCCGCGCGTATGCCGTCGGCGCAGCCGGGTCCGGGGGTCGCCGCGGCGACGCCGCCCAGCCCCCACGAACCCGCTGCCACCACCACGGCGAGCGCCGCCCACAGTCGGGCGAGCCTCCCCCTTGAAGTTCTCACCCCCCAATGCTTCGCGGCGCCGCCGGGACCCGCCCGTGCGAAGGCCACCCGTTCACCCGAAAGGTTCACATCACCCGTAAACCTGCCTGTGTGATGTGCAACGCCCTTTTCGCCAGGCGCGGTTGAGGGCGTCCGCTACCGCTGCGCGCCGGCCTCCCCCAGCGCCTCCAGCAGCAGGTCCCAGGGGTACGCGACCGGTTCGTCGCCCTCCGGCGGGCCCGGTTCGTAGCCGCCCGGACCGTAGAGCACCCGCACGCCGGCCTGCCGCAGCTCCCCGATCGACCGTTCGAACGCCGGGTGCTGGGCATACGCCGAGTTCAGGCAGGGCATCGTGAGCAGCGGGATGCCCTTGCCGATCGCCTCCGCGGCCACCCCGACCACGAACTTGTCCGAAATACCCGCCGCCCACGCGTTGACCGTCGTGAACGTCGCCGGCGCCACCACGACCATGTCGGCCGGCGGCCAGACGTCAGGCTGCCCGGGCAACTTGTACTCCCAGCGCACCGGGTGGCCGGTCAGCACCGCCAGCCCCTCCAGCGACTCCGCCAACCACCGTGCCGCAGTCGGGGTCAGCCCCAGGCAGACGTCCCACCCGGCCCGCTGCGCGGACTCCACCACCCGCGCCACGTCGAAGACCGGGGGCGCGGCGGAGGCCAGCAAATAGAGCGTTCGAGCGATCATGACCACCACCCAACAGCCCCACCCGTCCCACCGCAACCTGCCCCCGCCTCCCCCGTAACGCTTCCGTCCCAAAGGCTGCCGCCCGCGGGGCTCCCCCGGCCGGGCCGGCGTGACACTGCCCACATGAGCAAACCTCCGGCAGTTCCGGGCGGGGTCCCGATCCGGGTGGACAACGCCACGATCAGCGCGGGTGCCTGGTCGGCTCCCGCGAAGGGCACGGTCGTCCAGACCGTCGACGGCACCGGCAAGCGGATCACCGCCACCCGGATCGTCGCTCTCGGCCCCCTCGCCCTCGCGGCCCGCAAGAAGACGGGCCGGCTGACGATGGTGCTCGCCGCGGCGGACGGCAGCACCACCACCGTCAGCGTCAAGCCCGGCAAGGCGCAGGCCGCCACCGCGTGGGCGATCGCCTTCAACGCCTGGAGTTCCGCGCCCTGACGCCGACCCGGTCGAACCCGGGGAGGCGGTCGCGTCGTCCCGCCGGCGGGCGGCCCGGTGGATACGCTGGAGCGCATGATCCACACCGTGGCCGTCGACATCGGCGAGACGCTTACGTCCGACACGCGTGTGTGGGGGATGTGGTCCGACTGGCTCGGGGTGCCCCGGCACACGGTGTCGGCCCTGGTAGGCGCGGTCGTCTCGCGCGGCCAGGACTGCAACGACGCGCTGCGGCTGCTCCGGCCCGGGCTGGACGTCGCCGCGGCGCAGGCGGCGATGGAGGCATCCGGCCGCGGCGAGCACTTCGACGAGACCGACCTCTACCCCGACGCGCGGCCCGCCCTCGGCGCCCTGCGCGCCGCCGGCTACCGCGTCATCGTCGCCGGCAACCAAAGCGCCCGCGCAGCCGAGTTGCTCCGCGCCCTCGACCTGCCCGCCGACCTCGTCGCCACCTCCGGGGAATGGGGCCTCGCCAAACCCGACCCCGCCTTCTTCGCCCAGATCGTCGGCCTCGCGGGATGCGAACCCCACGACGTCCTCTACGTCGGCGACCACCCCCACAACGACACCTTCCCCGCAGCAGCCGCCGGCCTGTCCACCGCCCACCTCCGCCGCGGCCCCTGGGGACACCTCTGGGCCGACGACCCCGACGTCGCCCTCACCGCCGACCTCCGCGTCGACTCCCTCACCGACCTCGTCAACAAACTCACGAACCGCCGCTGAAACCGGCTCGGTTCCGCATCCCTCGGGCTCGGCCCGCCCCGGCAACCGACCGACGACGGACGACGTGCCCCCCGACGGGCCCGCGCGCCCCGTGCGCCCACGGCGCGGCCGTCGCACGGCTGTTGGTGTCTGCGTACCGCAATGCCGACGCCTTCACTTACGGGCACGGCGGACGCGACCCGGTTCGGTGCGCCTATCCGACGCTGAGCTTCGGCAGGAGAGTGGCGAGCACCCACGCCGCGCCGTCCCCCTTCTCACCGCCGATATGTGCGGCCTCAACCGAAGCAAGGGTCGACGCGCCTGCCCCGACGCACTGCTTGTAGACCAGCACCACCCGGTCCTGCTGCTTTGGGATCGCCAACGGGATGTGCCCGTATCCGGCTGCTTGGAGGCCGGCGGAGATTTCGGCGACGACATTGACCTTGGCACGCGAAGCGCCGACTGCGTTGCGGAGCGTCTTGACGCTTACCGCCGCGTAGCCGCCCCCGGCCTCGACGGCCGCCTCGACCTGCGTCATGTCCATGAACTCCCCCTCGCTGTAGAGGCCGTGAGCGTACTGAAGGGGGAGCGCCCCTGTTGACCGTTTCAGCCGAAGTGCTGCCTCGAGTGCCGAATGAGGCGGTTGTTCACGCGTGGGCCCCGGCCAAGTGGGCCCATGGCACGGCTGGGCAGACACCGCCGCCCGTTCCAGAACCGCCGGAGGGTGCGACACATCGTTCGTCAGATCGTGTTGATTCCGTCCGACAACGAAGTCACCAGCCTTCGAGAAACACAAGGAAGAAAAAGTTCGAACTCCGCTTCGCTCAGCGGGCTCGGGCGTGGAACGCCGCTCTGCGGACTCCAGCGAGCTTCCTGACCTGCGATCTTTTCAACACCACTTGAAACGTAAGGCACATTCCCGATGATCGATGATCGGCAATGGCGGCGATTCCCCGCCGGTAAGAGTGCACATAGGAACTCACGTACGACGACGCGCCGTTGACTGCCCAAGGCTGTCGCGTACAGCGAGTAATCTGGTGCGGTCGGCTTCCCGTTCGAGTGGAGCCGACCCAGGACAGAGGTATGCCCTCGCACAGGTCGCACGCCGCCGAGGGCACGGCACCACGAGCGGAGGGCTCGGTGGCACGCTCACACCATAACGCGGTCGCCCTTGACCCAGCACTGCGCACCCACCGCTCTTCGCCGAATATTCACCCGCGTGGCCGTGACCGCCTCGCAGACGGAGGGGGTCGGCATGGTCGGTAAAACGTTGAAAACGTCGGAGCTCAAGAAGGAGCTTCGTCAGGTCGTGGAGTCCCTCGTCGCCGAGGGCTGGTCCGCGCGCAAGGAAGGTCACAAAGGTCGGCTCTACTGTCCGTGCGGGTGCTCCACGATCCCCGTCCCCGGGACGCCAAGGGATGTCGACGTCGCCGCCAAGCGCATCAGGGAGGCCGCCGCGCGATGCCCGAAGCCGGAGGACTCTCCCCAGCGCAGCCCCGCACGTAAGAGGGAACCGTCCACAGACTGAATGGTCTTTGTCCGGTTTCGCCACCCTTTCTCCGTTGACGAATGCCAACGGCTCTGCCATCCTTGCCCGCGTAGAGAGGGGGCTTCATGGACTACGAATTGACCTTCGTTGTATCCGGTGTATCGGTCGACGACGACGATGCTGTCGATGCACTTGAGGAACTCGACGCGATGCTCTTTCGCGGCGGCGGTGTCGACCTGCTGACGATCACTGGTACCGGCGAGGACCCCGTCCGCGCCGCCCGCTATGCGGCGGCGTGCGCCGTGAACGCGGTCCCTCGAATGCGCGTACTCAGACTCGACCGCAACCTCGTGGGCATCCCAGAGATCGTCGAGCGAACCGGTCGGACCCGACAAAACGTGGCCCAGTGGGTGAGTGGCGAACGGCAGGCAGGCACACAGCCGTTTCCTCAGCCTGAGGGCACTGCGGGCCGTTCCAAGGTCTGGCTCTGGTCCGAGGTGAACACCTGGCTGCATAACATCGGCCTCGCCGATGGCCGGCATTACCCCAGTCGCGACGAGATGACGAAGATCGACCACGCTCTGCTCAACAGCACAACGATGACCATTACGTATGACTGCCCTGCCGATGAGTTCGCCGCAGAGAGGGATGCCGTCAGCCACGAGATGGAGCGCTCTGAAACTCTTCGCGACCTGGTGAGCGGCCTTGCCGGCAACGCGAGCACTCTCGACGCGCAGGGACGTCATGTCGTCGTGGTCGCTGGGCAGTCAGAGCCAGCCGGAGCCGTCATGGATCGGATGCTGGACTACGGCCACGATGTCGTTCTCCTGACCATGACGGATCGTCTGTTTGCGGCAGTGATGTCCACCAACCGAAAGCCGAAGCCGGTGCCGGTCGTGTCGGTTCCTCTGGCCGCGACGATGAGGGACTGGGTCGACCTGATGTGGAAGAACCCGAACGCGGCTTTCACGCTGTCCAGCGCCGGCCAGGTGCAGCCGAAGGATGCTGTGTACGGAGACGCTGCATGAAGCCCGCGCAGTGAATACCTGACGGGTGCTGCGCGAGACCGAGGCAAAGCAGGGTGGGTTGCGCGTCTACGACCAGATGGCCCCTGAGCCGGACTCGCCGAAGGCGCATGCTCGATACGCCGCGCAGACGACGCTTCGCCTGCTCCGGCCGGTGCTCTGCCACCTTGCGCGTGCCTACGCCGACCACCCGGACTACCGCGCCGACGAGTGGGTGCCGGAGATCTGACCTGAGACGTGCGACCGTCCCGTCACCAGCACGGCCGGCACGGTCACGGAGCGGTCGTGTCAGCCGAGTTGGTGGGCGAGCACGTCGGATGCGACGGCGGATACCTCGTCTGCGGTGAGGCCGGCGCATTCCGGCGGTGTCGTCGGCGCCCCGGTGAGTTGCACCGTCCCGGGCGTGTACTGGTCGCGGATCGCCTTCCAGCACGCGGCGGTGCGGCCCTTGGCCAGTTTCGAGTCCGCCGGGATCGGCGGCTCGGACGTAATGACGCTGAGCGGGGTGTACTTCCCGCTGTATGTGACAACGCTGTGCCCGCGGCTGCTGCTGGACGAGCAGCCGGCGAGCAGAAGCCCGGCAGCGGCGAGCAGCCCGAACACGGCGGTTGCAGAGGTGCGGTGCATGGTTCCTCCCTCGTGTGGTCAGGGCGCTTCAAGGGCAGCGGCAATGACGCCCTGTCCGGCGGACTCGCTACCGCGGGGCTGGCGGACGGGCAGGTCTGGGTCGATCTCTTTGCTGTCGCGGTCGTTGGCCACAGGTCCCCCCTTGGCGCGGATGTTCATGCTGGCATGCGGGCTGCCCCGCGCACCGGGGCCGCCCCATGACCGGCCGAGCGCATGTCGGGGGGCTTCTGCCGCGCGGGCGGGACGCGGTCCCGGCACGCACCGCCGCGTGATCAGGAAAGCCCCTCCCGGTCCAACGGGAGGGGCTTCGACCTGCGCTCGCGACGGGGGTGGGCGTGGACGGTTTCGAACCGCCGACATCCGCCTTGTAAGGGCGGCGCTCTACCACTGAGCTACACGCCCGCGGGGTCTGCGACGACACAGGTTACCCCGGGGTGGGGAGTGCTCGGCAAGCGAGGCGTTCCGGGCGCGGCCGCGGATCGGCCGGGGCCCGGCCGGGTCCCGGGGCGGGTGGCAGGGGACCGTGTGTTCGGGCCGGGTGGGTGGGAGGATGGGCGGAAAGACGGTGAGCAGCGAACACGGGGAGAGAGAGTCACTGTGACGACGGCACGTTCGTGGTGGCGGCGCGGCGACGATCTGCGTGCGGAGGCCCAGGCCGCGAAGGACGCCGCGGCCCAGGAGTTCTACGACCTGGACACGGCCCAGCGGGACCTGGAGATCGCGATAGAGACGATCTCCGCGGTCGACGACACCCCGCAGGCGCGGCAGGCGCTGGACGGGTTCCGCGCCCTCGGGGAGAAGATCGACCGGGTCAGCGCGGCGTACATCGAGACGGTGGACGCCAACGACATCGACCGGGACGACCTGGACCACGCGGCGGCCTCACGCGCGGTGGCCGCGCTCACCCAGGCGAAGCACGAGCTGGCCAGCGCGAAGAAGGAGCTGGAACGCTACAAGTCCGGCCTCGCCCCGCTGCTCGACAAGGCCGAGACGCAGCTCGCCCAGCTCGCGCCGGCCCGGGAGCGCGCCAAGCAGTCGCTGCTCGCGGCGAGCCAGGCGCTGGACGCGGTGCGCGCCGCCGGGCTCAAGGCGGACGACCTCGCGGCCCGGCTGGCCGCGCTCGGCCCGGAGCTGACGAAGCTCAACGAAGGTGCGAGCAAGCACGGCGTCCAAGCGACGGTCCGCCGCGCCGACGAGATGCGGCGCACCGCGGAGGCGGTCCGGGCCGAGGCCGAGCGACTGCCCGAGCGGGCGAAGGAGATCGACAAGCGGCTGGTGTCGCTGCGCACCCGGGTGCAGGCGCTCGGCACCCGGGCGGAGGGGGTCGCTCCCGTGCTCAGCGAGTTGCGGCGGCGTTTCTCGACGGCCTGCTGGCAGGACCTGCAACAGGTGCCGGACCAGGCCGCGCAGGCGGTCCGGCGCGCCGAGCAGGCCCTCGCGGAGGCCCGCGCGGCGCGGGCGGAGCAGCGGTGGGCCGACGCCACCGCGCGGCTGGCGACCGTACGGGCCCAGATGGACGAGGTGGACGGGGCGGTGGCCGCCGCCGGGGATCGGCTGCGCCGGCTCAACGAGGTCAGCAAGGACCCGAGCGGCGAGGTGGAGAAGACGCGGTTCGCGATCCGTGACGCGCAGCGGCTGGCGATGCAGGGGCGCAGTACGCCCGAGCCGAGGCACGCGCGGCCGCTCGACGAGGCGGTGGCGCGGCTGGACCGGGCGGTGGGGGCGTTGCAGGGGCGGCACCCGGATTACTGGGCGTTCCTCACGGAGACGGCCGCGGTGCGGGAGACGGCGAACCGGGTGGTGTCCAACATCAGGGAGGACCGCGCGGCGGGGCGTTGAACGGACCCTCCGCACGGGTACGGGCCCCCGCCCCGGGACCACCTGCCGGCGGATGGCTGGTCGCGCCGTTCCCCGCCGGGACCTACCCGGGCACCCCGACGCCACGGGGGTACGCACCCGCTGGCATGCGACCACCTGCCGGTGGACGGCTGCTCGCGCCGTTCCCCGCGCCCCTGGGGTACGCCCGGGACTCCCCGCGGCACCCGCGCCGTTCCCCGCGCCCTCGGGCACGCCGCGGCGCCCCTGGGGGTCAGCCGCAGCAGCCGCCTCCGCAGCAGCCGCCGGAGGCTGCCGCGCCGGCTTCGCCGCCGCCGGAGGCGGGTGTGGAGGAGGAGGCGACGGAGACGGTGGAGAGGAGTTTGACCGTGTCGGCGTGGCCGCGGGGGCAGGGGGCCGGGGCGTCGGACTGGGACATGGGGCGGCGGAGTTCGAAGGTGAAGCCGCAGGCCTTGCAGCGGTACTCGTAACGGGGCATGGCTTCAGAGTAGCCGTCAGAGCCTGCGGGCGAGGGTGGTGCCGTCGGCGACGGTGAGGAGGACGTCGTCGACGCGGTCGTCGGCGCGTACGTGGTCGTTGAAGGCGCGGATCGCGGCGGCGCCGCCGCCCTTGGCCGGGTCGGTGACGTCGCCGTGGAAGAGGGTGTTGTCCACGACGAGGAGGCCCCCGGGGGTCATGCGGGGCACCAGTTCCTCCCAGTAGTCGACGTAGGACCCCTTGTCGGCGTCGAGGAAGGCGAGGTCGATCCAGGGGCCGTCGGGCAGGGCGCGGAGGGTCTCGATCGCGGGGGCGATCCGCAGGTCGATGCGGTCGGCGACGCCGGCGTCGGCCCAGGCGGCGCGCCCGACCGAGGTCCACTCCTCGGAGACGTCGCAGGCGATGACCTGCCCGCCGGCGGGGAGGGCCGCGGCCATCGAGAGGGTGGAGAAGCCGGTGAACGTGCCGACCTCCACGATCCGGCGGGCGCCGGTGAGCCGGACCAGGAACGCCAGCAGGGCGCCCTGCTCCTCGGCGGTCTGGAGCCCGGCGACGTCGGCGTACTGCCGGTGCGTGGTGTCCACCAGGGCGCGCTGGGTGGGGCTCAGCGGCGGATTGTGCGCCAGGACGTACGCGTAGAGCTCCGGCGTGAGCTGCGGGTTCTTCGTCTCGTACAACGCTCGTCTCCCGTCGGGGGTGTGAAGCTCTGGCCTGACCCGGTCGGCGCTGGCCTAGGCTGGCCGGATGCTCGTCGATGACGTGGTCGCCATGGTGCCCAGCATTCCAGGTCGCAGGCTGCTGCTGGGGCTGGCCGGCCCGCCCGCCGCCGGGAAGTCGACGCTCGCGCAGCGGCTGGTCAGCGGGGTCAACGGCCGACTCGGCCCGGACACGGCGTCGTACGTGCCGATGGACGGGTTCCACCTGTCCAACGCCCAGTTGGACCGGCTGGGGCTGCGCGGGCGCAAGGGCGCGCCGGAGACGTTCGACGTCGACGGCTATCTGCACCTGCTGCGGCGCCTGCGCGCGACGCCCCGCACCGGGCCGGTCTACGCGCCCGGGTTCGACCGGCGCCTGGACGAGCCGGTCGCCGCCGAGCTGGTGGTGCCCGCGGCCGTACGGCTGGTGGTCACCGAGGGGAACTACCTGGCCGACGACGCGGACGGCTGGTCCGAGATCCGCGACCTGCTGGACGACCTGTGGTACGTGGACACGCCCCAGCGGCTGCGGGAGCGCCGGCTGCTGCACCGGCACGTACGGGGCGGGCGCTCGCAGGACGAGGCGGCCGCCTTCATCGCCGACAGCGAGCGGCCCAACGCCCGCCGGGCCGAGGCGGGCCGCGCCCGCTGCTCCCGCGTGGTCGCGGCGGAACGCGGCGCCTGAGCCGATCGCCGGAGTCACCCGGGAGGCCCGTCAGCAACCATGGCCGCCCGCCAGCAACTCATGGCTGCTACATGTATCCATGCTAGGGTGCATGCATGGACAACCCGCGCACCGGCGCCTCCCCCTCCGCGGCCGAACGGGCCTACGCCGACACCAAGGAGCGCATCCTCGCCGGTGACCTGCCCGGCGGCAGCCTGATCAGCGAGGTCGAGGTCGCCGATCGGATCGGCCTGAGCCGCACCCCGGTGCGGGCCGCCTTCCTGCGGCTGGAGGGCGAGGAGCTGCTGCGGCTGATCCCCAAGCGGGGCGCGGTCGTCGTCCCGGTGCCGCCGCACGAGGCGGCCAACGTGCTGGAGGTGCGCGAGGCGCTGGAGTGCGCGGCGGTGCGCCGGCTGCTGGCGGCGGACGACAGCGCGCTCGCCGACGCGGTCGGCCGGCTCCGCGGCTGCCTGGCGGAGCAGGCGGCCCCCGCCCGGGACCTGGACGTCGACACGTTCACCCGCCTCGACCAGGCGTTCCACCTCGCGATCGTCGCCGCGTCCGGCAACACCCTCGCCGAGCGGTTCTACGCCTCGCTCGGCGACCGCCAGCGGCGGATGGCCGTGCACGCGCTGCGGCCGCGCCCGGACCGGCTGAGCGTGCTCGCCCGGGAGCACGAGGCCCTGGTCGGCCACATCGCGGCCCGGGACGGGTCCGCCTTCGCCGCCGCCCTGCGCCGCCACCTCGACGACACCCACCGCGCCCTCGACGGCACCGGCCGCTGACGCCGCCCCCGCAGACCGCGCCACCCACGCCCGCCGGCTCCGGACCCCGGGGCCCCGGCGCGGAAAGGACCACCACGGTGACCGCCCCCACCGCCGACACCGCTTCCACCGCCGGCACCGCCTCCTCCCCCGGCCCCCGTACCGCCCTGACCCGCCCCACCGGAAGCGCCGGGAGCGCGCGGGGCTGGCGGCAGGCCGCCGCCGGGCTCGTCGCGTGCGGGTGGGGCGGCAACCAGTTCACCCCGCTCCTGCTGATGTACCGCCGTACCGACGGCTACTCGACGGTCGTCGTCGACGCGCTGCTCGGCGCCTACGTCGTCGGGCTCATACCCGGCCTGATGATCGGCGGCCCGCTCTCCGACCGGTGGGGGCGGCGGCCGCTGATGATCGCGGGCACGCTGCTGTCGCTGCTGGCCAGCGCGGTGATGGCGGCCGGTTCGCTCGGCCTCGCCCCGCTCGTGGCCGGGCGGCTGCTGACCGGCGCCGCGGTGGGGATCGCGATGGCCGTGGGGTCGAGCTGGGTGAAGGAACTGTCGCAGGGGCCCTACGATCCGGCCGCCGACGCGGGGGCCGGGGCGCGGCGCAGCTCGCTCGCGCTGACCGTGGGCTTCGGGGTCGGGCCGGGCGTGGCGGGGGCGCTGGCGCAGTGGGGGCCGTGGCCGACGGCGCTGCCGTTCCTGGTCCATGTGGCCGTGGGGGCGGTGCTGCTGGGGGTGATGCTGCGGGCGCCGGAGACCCGCGCACCGGCCGCGGGCGGGGCGGCGCCGGGCGGGCTGCTGGCGGACCTGCGGGTCCCGGCGGCGGGGCACCGCCGCTTCCTGCGGGTCGTACTGCCGCTGGCGCCCTGGGTGTTCGGGTCGGCGGGCATCGCGTACGCCGTGACACCGCAGCTGGTGGACGCGCGGCTGGGCGACTGGGGGCTGGCGTACGCCACCGCGCTGACCGTGCTGACGCTGGGCATGGGGGCGGTGGTGCAGCCGTTCGCCAAGCGGCTGGGGGCGCGCTCGACGGTGGCGGCGATGTCGGTGGCGATGGTGCTGATGGCACTGGGCATGGCGGTGTGCGCGCTGGTCGCGGTGACCGGCTCGCCGTGGCTGGCGCCGGCCGGTGCGCTGGTGCTGGGCGCGGGCTACGGCATCGCGATCGTCTCCGGGCTGGTGGAGATCCAGCGCATCGCCCGGCCCGACGACCTGGCGGGGCTGACGGGGGTGTACTACGCGGCCGCGTACGCCGGGTTCCTGCTGCCGACGGTGCTGGCGGCCGCCTCTCCGCTCGTCGGCTACGCCGTGATGCTGTGCGCGCTGGCGGTGCTCGCGGTCGGCTGCCTGGCGGTCATCGTCACCAACGCCCGTACTCCGGCGACACGTTGAGGTAGCGCCGCCGGAGCACGGGGGGGTCACCGGGCCAGGCGCTCCAGCATGCGGCGCACGATCTCCTCGCCGGCGGCCACGCCGACGGTGGGGAGCGCGGTGACATGGGGCGCGGTCCACCCGGTGTCGGCCAGCTCGCCGTGCCCGGGGGTCCAGCCGATGTCGGCGGCGTCCAGCAGGTCGGCGTCCAGGAGGGAGTCGCCGGCGGCGAGCACCCGTTCGGCGCCGGTGCGCCGGACGACCTCGGCCAGCGCGGCGGACTTGCGCAGCGGCTTGGGCACCGCGTAGATCTTGCGGCCCTGGAGCGAGACGGTCCAGCCGAGCGGCTCGGCCCAGGCCGCGAGTTCCTTCACCCAGCCGGCCGGGAGCCGTTCGCGGTCGACCACGAGGTAGGCGAACAGGTCCTCGGCAATCCGCTCCTTGCGCAGCCACTCCGGGTCGGAGGTGGCGGCCAGGTGCGCGCGGACCTCGGCCAGCGGCGCGCAGCCGTCGGCGAGCCGGCGCCGCATCTCGTCGTGCCAGTCGTGGTCGGTGCGCCCGTCGACCAGCAGGTGGCCGCCGTTGGCGCAGATCGCGTACCGCGGCACCCGCCCGGGCAGCCTGATCCGCCGGTACTGCTTGCGGGTGCGGGTGGTGGCGGGCACGAACCGCGCGGTATCGGCGAGTTCGACCAGCAGCCGCGCGGCGGTCTCGGTGAGGTAGGACAGCGGCCTGGCCTCGTGGACCTCGACGCACAGCAGCCGCGGCGCGTGCTCGTCGGGCATGGCCAGGGCCAGCGCGGCGGCGGAGTACACCAGGGTGCGGTCCAGGTCGCTGGCGACCACGGTGCGGTGCGGCGCGGGCGCCGGTGTGCGGGTCACTTGGCGCCCACCGCCTTGCCGTCCGCCCCGGTGGCGCCGCGCGTGTAGCGCGGGTGGATCAGGCCGACGCAGGTGTACGGCAGGTCGTCCACCTCCTCGACGGGCACGCCGCGTTGGGCGGCGAGCAGGCGTACGTGCTCCAGGTCCGCGCCCGCGCCGCGCCGGGCGAGGATCTTCCACGGCACCCGGCGCAGCAGTACCCGGGTGGTCTCGCCGACGCCGGGCTTGACGAGGTTGACGTCGCCGATGCCGTACTCCTCGCTGATCCGCTCGACCGCGGCCCAGCCGGCCCAGGTCGGCGAACGGTCCTGCGCGCGCAGCGCCTTGACGTCCTCGGCGACGCCGTCGCCGACCGCGTCGAAGGCGGCGGTGACGGTGTCGAGGAAGAGCGCGGAGACGTCGGAGTCCCGCAACTGGCGGTAGAACTTGGCGCCGTGGAAGTCCCGGGGGCCGATCAGGCCGTCCCGCAGGACCGTGCGGGAGACCAGCCCGGAGACGGTGGAGTTGAGGCAGGCGGAGGGGACCAGGAAGTCGTCGCGGGTGCCGTAGGTCCGCACGCAGCCGCCGGGGTCGGCGAGGACCGCGATCTCCGGGTCGAAGCGGCCGACCGCGCGGCCGACCGGCGCCGTCCCGGCCGCGGCCTCGAACTCCGCTACGGCGGCGGCGAGTTCGCGGGTGATGGCGCCCTTGCCGGTCCAGCCGTCGACGAACACCACGTCGGCCGGGTCGTGGTGGGCGGCCAGCCAGCGCAGCGCGTTGGCGTCGATGCCGCGGCCGCGGACGATGGAGACCGCATAGTGCGGCAGCCGCAGTCCGTGCGCGTGCTGCGCCCAGCGGCGCATCAGCACGCCGACGGGGGTGCCGGCGCGGGCGAGCGAGACCAGCACGGCGTCCGGGCCGCGCTCGGCCAGCACCAGTTCGGTGACGGTGCCCACCGCGCGGGCGATCCGCAGCGCCGAGGCGTCCAGCGCCGAGCGGAACAGCTCCTGGTACTCCGGGCTGGGCTGGTACTCCACCGGCAGTGACTCGGCGTAGTGCGCGCCGCCGTTCTGGACGGCCTCCTCGCGCTCCTCGACGGGTGCCTCCAGCTCGACGCCGGAGAGGTCCTTGAGCAGCCAGCCGACCTCCTCGGGCGCGTAGGAGGAGAACTCCGGCCCCCGCAGCGGCTCGGCCAGGCCGAGGTCGGTCGTGGGGTGCGGGGTGTGCGGGGTCTGCGGGGTCTGCGGCGAGCTCATCGGTTGCGGGGTTCCGTTCGGTCGGTAGGACGGCACCACCGCGAGCAGGACCGCGTCGGTGGCGGCGGCGAGCCGGTCCAGCAGCCCGCCGGGCGCGTGCAGGGCGGGGGTGTCCCCGGCGGAGTCCACCACGCACACCACCGCGTCGAACCCGCGCACGTTGTACGCGAACCGGTCGGTGCTGCCCGCATCCGTCGGGTCGTCGTGGGCGGGGAAGACGATCCGGCTGCGTATGGCGTACCCCGGGTCGTCGACGGCCAGCACCGGGGAGCGGGTGGTGGTGGAGTAGCGGACGGCGGCCGGGGTGCTGCCGTGCGCCCGCGCCTCCAGGGTGTCCTGGAGCGCCCGGGCGAGCCGCAGCGGCGCGTACATCAGCTCCTCGTTGCCCAGGACGAGGACACTGGCCGCGGCCGGCGGCAGCGCGTCGGCGAGTCGCGCGCCCATCGCGGGCAGCGCGCGGTCCAGTTGCCCGGCGTGCCCGGGCAGGAAGCCGTGCCGTCCGCCGTCGGGCAGGCCCGCGGGCCAGTCGAGCGGCACCCGGGAGACGCGGCGGCCGGCGGCCGGCCCGGTGCCGGGTGCGGGCGCCTCGTCGGCCGCGCTGTGGGCGGCGACCAGCTCCTGGCCCTTGCCGAGCACCCCGTCCGGCAGGCTGACGCTTCCGGTGGCGTGGGCCACCACGTCGACGCGCGCGGGCAGTGCGGCGGCGAAGGCGCGCAGCGCGTCGCGGTCGGCGGGCGAGCGCATGTCGGTCAGGGCGACCACGACGTAGCGCTCGCGCGGGTGCCGGGCGTGCAGGGCGGCGATGGTGTTGCGGATGGTGCGGCCGGTGGAGAACTCGTCGTCGACCAGCACCAGCGGGCCAGGGCCGGCCAGCAGGTCGGGCTGCTCGGGCAGCAGCAGGTGGGAGGTGGCGTGGCTGTGCTCCTCCTCGAACCCGCCCTGCGGGGTCAGGCCGGGCACCGCGCGGCGGGTGGAGTGCAGGTAGGGCGCGGGGCCGAGGCCGTCGGTGACCGCGTGGCCGAGGCCGGTGGCGGTCTCGGCGTAGCCGAGCACGACCGCGCGCGCCGCCTCGTCGGGCCCCAGCAGCTCCCGTACCCGCACGCCGAGCGCGTGGGCGTGGCCGTAGACGGTGCGGGGGTCCTGCGGGACGTGCTTGCCGAGCACGTTGGAGACCAGCAGGTGGGCCCGTTTGGGGTTGCGCCGCAGCGCCAGGCCGAGCAGGTCGGTCAGGCGGTCGCCGTGCAGGGTGACGCCGAGGCGGTCGGCCACCCACTGCCCGGTCCAGGGCGGGTGGGGCCCGGTCCGGGGCGTGTTGTCGGGCATCAGGCGGGTGTCCTTCGGTGACGGGGCGGCGGGCGCCGGTCAGGCGGGGGGCAGGCTCGCGGCGAGCAGTTCCACGAAGCCGATGTCCTCGCGGGCGACTCCGAAGACCTCGGCGCGGCGCAGGGTGCGCTCGGCCCAGGCCCGGTGCGGCTTCACCTCGTTCATCTTGTTGGTGTAGGCGGAGCGGAGCACCCCGCCGCCGCTGCGGTCCTCGTGCAGGATGTCGGCGGCGTCGCAGTACTCCTCGTGGGTGACCACGCTCAGCGCGTTGACCACCGGCACGTGGCTGGGGTGGATGCAGGTCTTGCCGAGCAGGCCGTTCGCGCGGTCCAGTTCGATCTCGCGCAGCAGGCCGTCCATGTCCTGCTGGATGAGCGTGTCGCGCAGGTCCTCCGCCTCGGGGGTGAACGGGCTGCGGCGCAGTTGCGGCTTGAACATCCGCTCGTGGTGCCGGAAGTACTCCCACACCGGGCCGGTGACCACGAACCCGCTGCCGTCC
Organism: Streptomyces sp. CA2R106; assembly: GCF_037034245.1. Lineage (NCBI taxonomy): Bacteria > Bacillati > Actinomycetota > Actinomycetes > Kitasatosporales > Streptomycetaceae > Streptomyces > Streptomyces sp. CA2R106. The sequence goes on along the minus strand of NZ_JBAGKC010000022.1, from coordinate 13,439 downwards.
GCGCGGCCCAGCACGTTGACGACGTCGGCGATGACGGCGGCGACGATCTGCACGTCGTAGGCGGTCATCGCCGGGGCGCGGCGCAGGCCGTAGGAGGAGCAGAAGTCCGTGACGCCCAGCCGCAGCGCGAGCACCCGGTCGCGGTACTTGTCGACGGTGCGGGAGATGCCGTGCAGCGTCTCCACCCGGCTCTCCAGGTGCATCAGCTCCGGGGACTCCAGGACCGGCATGGCGAACAGCCGCCGGCCGGAGGCGCCCTCGGCGGCGGCGAGCGCCTCCAGGAAGGGGACGCCGCTCTCCTCGGTGAACTTCGGCAGTACGAATCCGGACAGCAGCCGTACGGTGCCGCCCAGCCGGGCGACCAGGTCGGTGATCTGCGCGGGGGTGCGGACCCGGATGAACAGCAGCGGCAGCAGCCGCTCGGCGCCGGGGCGGGCGGCGAGGTCGGCGAACTGCCGGACGAGGTTGGCCTCGCCCGCCTCGACGTCGCGGTCGTCGATGGAGTCCTCCAGGCACAGCACCATGGAGACCACACCGCGGGCGGCCTGCTTGAGCACGTCGTCGGCGAGGTGCGGGCGGGTCGCCGGCGAGTAGAGCGTGGCGCCCAGGGCGGTCGCGAGGACCTGCCCGGGCGAATCGGCGGCGAACTCCTGAGGTTCCCGGTGGAAAAGTTCACCCCTGAGATCCGACGCAAGGTGCCCGAAGTGTCGCACACGCCCCCCTTTCACCGTCATAGCCGCGAGGACAGGCGTCAATCGCGTGGCCGATTATCGTACGTACATCCCCGACGTAAAGGTTCCCACCGCGCGTGACAAACAGGTAACCGGTGGCGGTCGGCCGGGTGTCCGCCGCCATGCGCGCCCGCGGCGTTGTGGGCCGCCCCGCCGGGCGGGCAGGATGGCGGTCATGACGCACGTGATGGTGAAGGGCTCGAACATCCCGCTGGACGCCTCGGGCATCCGGGCGGTGCTCCGCTGGAGCCCGGCGCCGGGGGCCCCGGATGTCGACGCCTCCGTGCTGCTGCTCGGTGCCGGCGGCCGGGTGCGCTCCGACGCCGACTTCGTCTTCTACAACGCCCCGCGGCACCCCTCGGGCGTCGCCCGGCACCTGCCCAAGCAGCGCGTCCCGGAGGGCCTGACCGACACCGTGGAGGTCGATCTGGCCGCGCTCGACCCGGAGGTGGCCCGGGTGGTGGTCGCCGCCTCGTGCGACGGCGGGCCGTTCCGGCAGGTCCCCGGCCTGGTGCTGGCGCTCTACGACGCGGCCGGCCCGCAGCACGCCGCGCCGCTGGTCACCTTCGACGTGGTGCCCGACACCGGCCACGAGACCGCGCTGATCTGCGGCGAGCTGTACCGCAAGGGCGCCGGCTGGAAGTTCCGCGCGCTCGGCCAGGGGTACGCCACCGGCCTGGTCGGCCTCGCCACGGAGTACGGCATCGCGGTCGACGACGGCGAGCCGGACCCCGCCGCACCGCCGCAGGGCGCCACCGCCGCCGCGGGCCCCACCGCCGCGCTGCCCGCGCCCGGCCCCACCGGCGGCTACCCCGCGCCCGCAGGGCCCACCGTGGCGGCCCCGGAGCCTTCCGGGGCCTACGGCTACCCGCTGGCGGCCCCCTACCCCTCCCACGTGCCCGCGCAGCCCGCCTACGGCTACCCGCAGCCGGTCGCCCCGGCCGTGCCGCCCCCGCCGGCGCAGCAGCCGGTGGTCCACCAGCAGCCCCAGCCGGCGTACCCGGCGTACGGCTACCCGCAGCCGGTGGCCGCGCCGCCCGCCGCGCCGGCGGCTCCCCCGGCGCCCGACGGCCACTTCACGCTGCCGCCGCAGGGCCCGCAGTTCCAGAACGCCTGAGCAGCGCTCTCCGGGGACGCCCCGGAGCCGCGGTCACGGCGTGACGACCTGCTGGAAGTCGTAGCGCCCGTCCGTCTCCAACCGCACCAGCGCGATCGGCTTGTCCTGCGGGTCGCCGTCCGGGCCCAGTCGGATCGGGCCGCTCACCCCGGTCACGTCGTTCCCGCCGACCAGGCCGTTGAGCGTGCTGCCCGCGGTCACCGGCACGGTGCCGGCCGGGCCGGCCGCCTCCCGGATCGCCTCGCCCAGCGTCCACACCGCGTCGTGGCCCAGTATCACCTGCCCGTCCTGGAGTTCGGTGTCCCCGCTGCCGCCGAACTGCTGGTGGTACAGGTCCCGGAAGGCCGGATACGGGTCCTTGGCCGCGGGGTAGACCACGCCGGGCAGCGCGGGGTGGCCGAGCGCGGTGTAGAGCACCGTCACCCGGCTGGTCCGCCAGTCCTGCGCGAACTGCTCCTTGGTGGCCGCCGACGCCGAGCCGTCGTAGTAGACGCCGACCGCGTCGTCCCCGGTGAGCACCGTGACCTCGCACCTGCGGTCGGGCGCCGCCATCGCGACGATGAAGTCCCGCAGGTTGGCGCCGCGCCCGGCGAAGTAGACCGCGTCGGGGTGCTTGTCGCACACCCGGTCGGCGACCGCGGACATGGCGTTGCTGACGCCGTCGATGCCCGAGACGTACTCCAGGTCGCCGCCGTCCAGGGCGAGCCGGCGCGCCGCGGCGTCCCGGGTGAAGTCGCTGTAGAGGGAGGTGTTGTAGATGTCCTGCTGGTTGCGGTCCCGGACCACCGCGACCGTGTAGCCGGCGGCCTTGTCCTGCTGCTGCTTGAGGTACTTCACCGCGGCGCTGACCTGGGCGGAGTTGGGCGAGGAGACACTGAAGAACCCGACCTCGTCCGGGTCGGTCAGGCCGTCGGCGGTCACCGTGGCGCCCATCATCGGCACCTTCGCCGCCCGCAGCGCCCGCACCAGGTCCAGCGTCCCGTCGCGGCTCTGGCCGAACCCGGCGACCCCGACCAGCGGGTGGTCCTTGCGCTGCGACCGCCGGATCAGCACCTGCGACAGCTTCTGCCACTGCTCCGAGCGCAGCCCGGAGTTGGCGACCAGCAGCCGGATCTGCGGCACCTCGCCGTGCCCGCCCAACTGCACGTCGTTCAGCTGCTGCTGGGCGAGGTAGGCGCCCTCCAGCTCCTTGCGGATGCCGTACTTGACGGACTCCTGGTCCTGCTCCTTGGTGATCGGCTCCACATAGGCGACGTCCACCCACGGCTTGCCGGACTTCACGACCGCGCGGTTCGCCTCCTTGATCCGGTCCATGACCGGTGTGAGGGAGGACTCGAAGGAGTACGAGCCGTCGCTGACGCCGATGCACTCGCCGCCCACATTCGTGCCGTCGGTGGCGCAGTCGTGGTCGCGCACCACATGCACCACGGCGAGGACCGCGGCCACCAGCACCAGGGCGGCGGCCACCGCGACGGCGACCCGCGGCCACCTGCGCGGCGGGGACGGCGGCACCGCGGGTCCCTCGATCCTGTCGTCCGGATCGGACGGTGGCGCTGCGCCGTTCACCACGGCTTCCCCCTGTAGAGCTCGTCGTACTCCCTGGCCTTGGCCGCGAACACCGCCCGGGCGGCGGCGCCGATGCCCCGGATGTCCCGCAGGTTGCGGAACTCGTGCGCGATGTCGTCGTACAGCTCGGCGAACGGATCGCCGAACGGGTCCTCGTACAGCCGCGCGTACGGGTCGCTGCCCGGGTGCGCGGTGATCCAGCCGGCCGCCAGGAGCCGGACGACGGCGCGCCGCGCCTCGTCGCCCGGCGGGTCGCCGACCAGCCGCTCGTAGCGGTCCTCGGCCGGCTCGATCCGGCCCTCGTGCCACCGGGCGGGGGCGCGCTGGAGGTAGGACAGGTCCCGGCACCAGGCGTCGGCCGGCGTCACGGGCGGGAAGCGCCCGCGCAGGTAGTCCGCCGCCGCGGCCAGGTCGCCGCGGGCCAGGCTGTGGTAGGCGAGGGTGCGCCCGGTGCTCTCGCCCGAGGCGCCCTCCTCCTCCAGCGCCGCCGCGCCCAGCGCCGTGTGCGCGCCGTCCCAGGAGGCGGCGCCGCGCGCGTTGCGGTCCTCGTCGAGGCGGCGCAGCAGCAGGTAGCGCGCCGCGGGGTGGAAGGCGACCTCGCCGTCGGTGGCGAACGCCCGCTGCTGCGAGCCCGACACACCGGCCCACAGCCCCGGCGCGGCCTCGGCCTGCACATGGGAGGCGGCCGCCGCCGTGCGCGGCAGCACCCGGCGCAGGCCGGTGTCGCAGTCCGCGAGCAGTACGTCGAGCACCGACTCGGCCACGGTCGGCAGGCCGCCCGTCCCGTCCCGGCCGGGCACCGGCCGGACCGGGAGCTGCGGCCAGCGCTCCAGCCGCTCCTTCCAGGGCGTGGCGGCCGGGAACCGGCCCAGCGCGTCGAGCAGGGCGCCGGTGGCGGCGGGGTGGCCGCGGGTCGCGGCGTAGACGTTCCAGCCCAGCCACGCCGACGCGCGGGCCACCGCGGGCTGGTCGTCGTCCGGCAGGGCCCGCAGCAGCCGTTTGGCGTGCGCCTCCACCTCCCCGGCGTCCAGGTCCCGCAGCCGGCCGACGTGCAGCCGGCCGGTGCGCACCGGGGTGAAGGCGCCGCCGGCCCAGCTCGCGGCGTCATCGGACGGCGACACCGTCGCGCCGCCCGCCCCGATCAGCTCGCCCGGCGCCCGGCGGGCGGCCGCGACCACCAGCAGCGGGTCGGGGGCCGCGCCCGGCTCCTCCCGGGCGGCGAGCAGCAACTCCAGCAGCGCGTCGCCGAGTTCGGTGTCCACGTTGTCGAGGGTGATCAGGCAGGCGGAGGTGCGCCGGTGCCGGGTGGTGGCGTAGGCGGCGACCAGGTCGGCCCGGAAGGCGGCGAAGAGCATCCCCTCGACCCTGCGGCGCTGCACCGGGTCGCCGTGGTAGAGCCGGTTGGCGCGGACCAGGAACCCCGCGCCCGCCCGCGGGGTGCCCACCGCCGCCGCGGCGTGGCCGATCCGCCGGTGCAGCCCCCACCGTGCCCGGAACCGCCGGGCGAAGGTGATGCCGGGGAGGATCTGGGCGATCCAGGCGACCGGCAGGCCGCCGACGGCCGTGGCCACGCCCTCGATGAACGACTCCAGGGACTCCGGGTCGTACCCCTGCCCGCTCAGGCCCTGGAGCAGCAGCGCGCGCATCTCGCGGACCGCCCGGTCCATGTCCTCCGTCTCGACCGACGCCCGCAGCGACATCAGCAGCAGCGTGAAGGACGGGAAGTGCAGCGGGCGGAAGCCCTCCTTGTGCTCCTGCAACTGGAACGCCAGGTCCACCAGGACGTCGAAGACGGTCGCGCCGCCGCGCCGCATGGCCTCCAGGTCCAGGCCCGCGCACGGGTGCGCCCGGCCCCACTCCGCCACGACGCCCAGCGTCGTGGTCTTGCCGCTGCCCCGGGGGCCCAGCAGCAGCACCGCGGGCAGCGGCACGACCACGCCCGGGTCGTCGAGGATCAGCCGGGACCCGAGGTAGGTGAGGATGCGCCGGTCCCGCGCGGACCGGCCAGGCCATTCGGGCAAGTCAACCCCCCGTGCACCGCGCCATGCCTGTGGTGGCACACCACAATGCCCCAATTCCCGCAGTACGCAAGCGACTTGGGACATTCCCCGGTACTGGCACATGCCTCGGGCAAGCCGTCGGACGCCTACCGCGTGCCGCGAAAAGGGCTGAACAGGAGTTCTAGACCTTGGACTTGTAGCCGCGCCCCCATTGCAGGCCCCAGCCGTAGAGCCGGTCGATCTCGGCCTGGAAACCGTAGACGTACCGCACCTCGCGGCGTACGACCATCTCGTCCTTGCGGTTCTCTATCAGCACCACCGCGCACGAACGCGCCTGCGGCTCCCGCTCGGTGAGGGGGATCTCGATCCGCGGCCCCGACCCGGGGAAGATCTCCACCTTCGCGTGGGTGCGGTCGAACGCGGGCGTGCCGTCGTAGATGTACACGAACACCAGCAGGCGCTTGAACTCCTCGCGCTTGTCGAAGTTGATGTACATCGTCTCGCCCGAGGTGCCGCCGAACCGGTCGTCGCCGGACATCTGGATGTACGGCGGCCCGTCCAGGTCGCCGTGGAAGCCGCCGAGCGGCTGCACCACGCCCTTGGTGCCGTCGGCGAGTTCGTACAAGCACGCCAGGTCCAGGTCCACGTTGACCATCGCCGGCCCGGCCGCCTGCACGATACGTGGCTTGAACACGTCGATCTGGCGGCGCAGGAAGCCGCCCCGGTCGGTCGCCCAGTCCCCGGTGTCGGACGGCCGCATCTGCCAGGACAGGTTCACCCGCATGTTGCCGACCGCGGCGCCCTGCTTGGTGAGCGACAGCTCCGGCCGCCGCTTGGTGAGTTCCACCACGTGCGCGTTGGTCACGTCGAACTGGTCCGGGCCGTTGGGCCGCAGGAACCGCCACCAGGACATTGTGGTCCGTCCTCCCCTAGTTGCTCTCGGCCGTGGCCGCCACCGTGCGCACACGCCGCTGCCCCCGCCGGAGGGCGGGGGCAGCGGGCTGGTGCGCGGCCGGGGTCAGACCCCGGACGTGACTTCCGCCTTGTCGTCGTCCGACTGCCCGGAGTCTTCCCCGAGACGGCGGTTGCGTACCACCGACGACCAGTACGACGCCAGGATCAGGACAACGCCGACCAGGCCGGTGATGACCTCGCTGACCTCGTACTTGATGGTGACCAGCAGGATGACCGCCAGCGCGCCGATCGCGTAGTGCGCGCCGTGCTCCAGGTACACGTAGTCGTCCAGGGTGCCCTTGCGGACCAGGAAGACGGTGAGCGACCGGATGTACAGCGCGCCGATGCCCAGGCCCAGCGCGATCTCGAAGATGTCGTTGCTGATCGCGAAGGCGCCGATGACGCCGTCGAAGGAGAACGACGCGTCGATCACTTCCAGGTAGAGGAACATGAAGAACGCGGCCTTGCCGGCCAGTCCGACGCTGCGCACCACGCTCGCGCCGCTGCCGCCCGCCGGCGCCTTGGCGACCTCGATCTCGGGCTCGCCGTCCTCGTCGCCCTCCTCCTCGTCCTCGAGGCGCTCCTCGAAGAAGCCGGAGATGCCGCCGACCACCAGGTAGGTGATCAGGCCGGCCACGCCCGCCAGCAGCACCGTCTCGGCCTTGTCGACCGTGCCGTGCCCGCCGTGCAGCGGCACCGAGTCCGCGACCGTGGTGCCGGCGATCACCAGGGCGACCATGGCGACCACCACCGACAGCATGTCCAGCTTGCCGAGCTTGGCGAGCGGCTTCTCCAGCCAGGACAGCCAGGTGATCTCCCGGTCCTCGAAGATGAAGTCGAGGAAGATCATCAACAGGAACATGCCGCCGAAGGCGGCGATCGCCGGGTGCGCGTTGGTGACGAGGTTCTCGTAGCGGTCGTGGTCGTTGACCGCGATCCGCACCGCCTCCCACGGGCTGAGCTTCGCGGTGACGGCCACGATGACGATCGGAAAGACCAGCCGCATGCCGAAGACGGCGATCAGCACACCGATGGTCAGGAAGATCTTCTGCCAGAACGCGTTCAGCTTGCGCAGGATGCCCGCGTTGATGACCGCGTTGTCGAACGAGAGCGAGATCTCCAGGACGGACAGGATCGCCACGATGGCGAGGCCCTTGCCTCCCCAGAGGATGCCGGCCAGGGCCAGGCCTGCGGCAGTGATGCCGAACGACCAGCCGAATGTTCTGAGGAGCACGTGCTTCCCACCCAATCCCTTGTGATCCCTTGAGCCCAAGGGTCCCCCGCGCGGGCGCGCGGCTTTACGAAACGTTGACCCCGAAGTCTAGGGCGATCCCGCGCAGTCCGGAGGCGTACCCCTGGCCGACTGCACGGAACTTCCACTCGCCGTTGTAGCGGTAGAGCTCGCCGAAGATCATCGCCGTCTCGGTGGAGGCGTCCTCGGTCAGGTCGTAGCGCGCCAGTTCCGCGCCGTCGGACTGGTTGAGCACGCGGATGTAGGCGTCGCTGACCTGGCCGAAGGTCTGCACCCGGGCGTCGGCGTCGTAGATCGACACCGGGAAGACGATCTTGTCGACGTTGGCGGGCACCGTGGTGAGGTCGACCAGGATCGTCTCGTCGTCGCCGCCGCTGCCGCCGGTCAGGTCGTCGCCGGTGTGCTCGACCGAGCCCTCCGGGCTCTTGAGGTTGTTGTAGAAGACGAAGTACTCGTCCCCCAGCACCCGGCCGCCGGAGCACAGCAGCGCGCTGGCGTCCAGGTCGAAGTCGGCGCCGGTGGTCGAGCGGGCCCTCCAGCCGAGGCCGATCTGCACCTGGGTGAGATTCGGCGCGGCCTTGGACAGGGAGACGTTGCCCCCCTTGGCGAGCGTGACGCCCATCGTGGTCCTTTCCCCCTCACACGTGGTGTGGGCAAGCCTGGTGGCGGTGGTCAGACGTTGACGCCGAAGTCCTGGGCGATGCCGCGCAGCCCCGAGGCATAGCCCTGGCCGATGGCGCGGAACTTCCACTCCGCGCCGTGCCGGTACAGCTCGCCGAAGACCATCGCGGTCTCGGTGGAGGCGTCCTCGGTCAGGTCGTAGCGCGCCAGTTCGCTGCCGTCGGCCGCGTTCACCACGCGGATGTAGGCGTTGCGCACCTGGCCGAAGCTCTGCTGGCGCGGCTCCGCGTCGTAGATCGACACGGGGAAGACGATCTTCGCCACGTTCGCCGGCACGGTGGCCAGGCTGACGTTGATCACCTCGTCGTCGCCCTCGCCGTCACCGGTGAGGTTGTCGCCGGTGTGCTCGACCGAGCCGTCCGGGCTCTTGAGGTTGTTGAAGAAGACGAAGTGCTGGTCGGAAAGGACCTTGCCCTGCTCGTCGGTGAGCAGCGCGCTGGCGTCGAGGTCGAAGTCGCTGCCGGTGGTGGTCCGGGCGTCCCATCCCAGGCCGACGACGACCGCCGTGAGGTTGGGCGCCTCCTTCGTCAGCGAGACGTTGCCACCCTTGCTGAGGCTGACTCCCACGAGTCCTCCCGTTCGGTTTCCCCGCCCGTCGGTACGGTGTGGGTCGTTGTGTACTGCGGTCCTGGATCAACGTCCAGAGCCTAGTGACACGTTCCCGATGCCGTCACAGCGCGGACAGGGCTTTCCGGTACTCGTCGAGATCGCGTGCGTCCGGCAGGCCGTTCACCACGGTCCAGCGCACCGTGCCCCGGCGGTCGATCACGAACGTGCCGCGCAGCGCACAGCCCTTGTCCTCGGCGAAGACGCCGTAGGCACGGGACACCACGCCATGCGGCCAGAAGTCGCTCAGCAGCGGGAAGTCCAGGCCCTCGGCGTCGGAGAAGGCGCGCAGCGCGTGCATCGAGTCGCACGACACCGCCAGGACCTGGGTGTCCTCACCCTGGAACAGGTCCAACTCCTGCTGGATCGCCCGAAGTTCGCCGGAGCACACACTCGTGAACGCGAACGGGAAGAACATCAGCAGCACGTTCCTGCGGCCCCTGAAGTCCGCCAAACCCACGGCACGGCCGTGCTGGTCCTTCAACCGGAAGTCCGGAGCGGGCTCCCCCGCGAGATCATGCATGGCCAGCAGCTCCGCCGTGTTCATCTGTGACTGGACAGGTTTCAGCCCCCGCCCCTCATGGTGGCGCGCCTCTTCCGCGGCGCGCAGCCACCCAAAAGGGGCGCGGGGAACTGCGCGACCAGCCACAACGGCAGGGGCAGCCGGGAACGGGCCGCAACCCACTACGGCGCGACCCCGTCCCCGCACTTACCGCTTGCCGGCTTTGGCTGCCTTCGGGGTCACCAGACGGCTGCCCGTCCAGTCCTTCGCGGCGTTCACGCTGCTGGTCTGCGCCAGCCCCGCGGTCTGCGCCGCCTCACCGATCTCGCTCGGCTCGACGTGGCCGTCACGCCCGGTCTTCGGGGTCATGAGCCAGATCGGGGCGCCGGGGTCGATCGTCGACGTGGCGTCGACGAGCGCGTCGGTGAGGTCGCCGTCGTCCTCGCGGAACCACAGCAGGACGGCGTCGGGCACGTCGTCGTACTCCTCGTCGGCGAGCTCCTCACCCGTGAGCTCCTCGATCCCCTCGCGAAGCTCCTGGTCGCAATCCTCGTCGTACCCGAGCTCCTGGACCACCTGTCCGGGCTCGAAACCAAGCCGGCTCGCCGGGTTGGTCCGCTCCTCCGCGTGGTCCGCGGTCGCGCTCACGCTTTGCCTCCTGTCATGGGCACTGATGTCGTGCGGGTCTTCATGGTCTGTATGTGCCCGCGACGGTGCGAGCTTATTGGCGGTAGTCCACACGGGCGGGGCGGATCGCGCAAGTACCCGCCGTACGAGACCGCCGAAACAGTGACGATTCGACCGTCTTCATGGCAAGTTCCCCGCCGCCTTGTCGCCGTGCGCACCCTCCCATGGTGACGCAGATCGTCGGCATCCGCCGGGGTTGCCCGTTTTGCAGAGTGTTGGCCCGGGAGTCGGTCGTACGTCCGAGTGGGCGTAGAGTTCGGATTTGGCCGTCCACCTGGGGTTACCGCCCGGTAGAGATGACGTACCGAACGGCCGCGGTACACGATGGACAGGGCACCGGCGGCCGATCGCGGCCGTCCGATCACGCCCGGCGACACCTCGTACCCATCCCGTAGCAGCCTAGTGAGCGAAGGAACAGCGTGGCTTCCGGATCAGATCGCAACCCGATCATCATTGGCGGCCTTCCCAGCCAGGTCCCGGATTTCGATCCCGAGGAAACGGCGGAATGGCTCGACTCGCTCGACGCGGCCATCGACGAGCGGGGCCGGGAGCGCGCCCGCTACCTGATGCTCCGCCTGATCGAGCGGGCCCGCGAGAAGCGCGTCGCGGTCCCCGAGATGCGCAGCAGCGACTACGTCAACACCATCGCCACCAAGGACGAGCCCTTCTTCCCCGGCAACGAGGAGATCGAGCGCAAGATCCTCAACGCCACCCGGTGGAACGCCGCGGTGATGGTCTCCCGCGCGCAGCGCCCCGGGATCGGCGTCGGCGGCCACATCGCGACCTTCGCGTCCTCCGCGTCGCTGTACGACGTGGGCTTCAACCACTTCTTCCGCGGCAAGGACGACGGCCTCGGCGGCGACCAGGTCTTCTTCCAGGGCCACGCCTCCCCGGGCATCTACGCCCGCGCCTTCCTGCTCGACCGGCTCACCGAGGCGCAGCTCGACGCGTTCCGGCAGGAGAAGTCGAAGGCCCCCGACGGCCTGTCCAGCTACCCGCACCCGCGGCTGATGCCGGACTTCTGGGAGTTCCCGACCGTCTCGATGGGCCTGGGCCCGCTCAGCGCGATCTACCAGGCGCGGATGAACCGCTACATGGAGGCGCGCGGCATCGCCGACACCTCCCAGTCGCACGTGTGGGCGTTCCTCGGCGACGGCGAGATGGACGAGCCGGAGTCGCTGGGCCAGCTGTCCATCGCCGCCCGCGAGGGCCTGGACAACCTGACCTTCGTGGTCAACTGCAACCTCCAGCGGCTCGACGGCCCGGTGCGCGGCAACGGCAAGATCATCCAGGAGCTGGAGTCGCAGTTCCGCGGCGCCGGCTGGAACGTCATCAAGCTGGTCTGGGACCGCTCCTGGGACCCGCTGCTGGCCCAGGACCGCGACGGCCTGCTGGTCAACAAGATGAACACCACGCCGGACGGCCAGTTCCAGACGTACGCCACCGAGACCGGCGGGTACATCCGCGAGCACTTCTTCGGCGGCGACCAGCGGCTGCGGAAGATGGTGGAGCACCTCACCGACGAGCAGATCCTGCACCTCGGGCGCGGCGGCCACGACCACCGCAAGGTCTTCGCCGCCTACACCGCCGCCTTGGAGCACAAGGGCCAGCCGACGGTGATCCTCGCGCAGACCATCAAGGGCTGGACGCTGGGCCCGAACTTCGAGGGCCGCAACGCGACCCACCAGATGAAGAAGCTCACCGTCGACGACCTCAAGGGCTTCCGGGACCGGCTGCACCTGCCGATCACCGACAAGCAGCTCGACGAGGGGTACCCGCCCTACTACCACCCGGGCCGGAACTCCGAGGAGATCCAGTACATGCACGACCACCGCAAGGCCTGCGGTGGCTACGTGCCGACCCGGATCGTGCGCGCCAAGCCGCTGCCGCAGCCCGACGACAAGGCGTACGCGGCCGCGCGGAAGGGCTCGGGCCAGCAGTCGATCGCCACCACGATGGCCTTCGTCCGCATCCTGAAGGACCTGATGCGGGACAAGGAGATCGGGAAGCGCTTCGTGCTGATCGCGCCCGACGAGTACCGCACGTTCGGCATGGACGCGTTCTTCCCGAGCGCGAAGATCTACAACCCGCTCGGCCAGCAGTACGAGTCGGTGGACCGCGAGCTGCTGCTCGCGTACAAGGAGTCGCCGACCGGGCAGATGCTGCACGACGGCATCTCCGAGGCCGGCTGCACCGCGTCGCTGATCGCCGCCGGGTCGGCGTACGCCACCCACGGCGAGCCGCTGATCCCGGTGTACGTCTTCTACTCGATGTTCGGGTTCCAGCGCACCGGTGACCAGTTCTGGCAGATGGCCGACCAGCTCGCGCGCGGTTTCGTGCTCGGGGCGACCGCCGGGCGGACCACCCTCACGGGTGAAGGCCTCCAGCACGCCGACGGCCACTCCCAGCTGCTGGCCTCCACGAACCCGGCGTGCGTCGCGTACGACCCGGCGTACTCCTTCGAGATCGCGCACATCGTCAAGGACGGGCTCCGCCGGATGTACGGGGAGACCGCGGACGGCAAGCCCGGCGAGGACGTCTTCTACTACCTCACGGTCTACAACGAGCCGATCCAGCACCCCGCCGAGCCGGCCGACGTGGACGTCGAGGGCATCCTCAAGGGGGTGCACCGCTTCCGGCCCGGCAGCGCCGGGGAGATCCCCGCGCAGATCCTCGCGTCCGGGGTGGCGGTGCCGTGGGCGCTGGAGGCGCAGCGCATCCTCGCGGAGGAGTGGAACGTACGGGCCGACGTGTGGTCCGCCACCTCCTGGAACGAGCTGCGGCGCGAGGCCGTGGCGGTCGAGGAGCACAACCTGCTGCATCCCGAGGAGGAGCAGCGGGTGCCGTGGGTGACCCGCAAGCTGTCCGGGGCGCAGGGGCCGTTCGTGGCCGTCTCGGACTGGATGCGGTCCGTGCCGGACCAGATCGCGCGGTGGGTGCCCGGGCGGTACTCCTCGCTCGGCGCCGACGGGTTCGGCTTCGCCGACACGCGGGGGGCGGCGCGGCGGTTCTTCCACATCGACGCGGAGTCGGTGGTGCTGGCGGTGCTCACGGAATTGGCGGCCGAGGGGAAGGTGGAGCGCTCCGCGCTCAAGCAGGCGGTGGACCGGTACCAGCTGCTCGACGCTTCCGCGGCTCATCCGGGTGCCGCGGGCGGCGACGCGTAGCGCTGCGCTCGGCTTCAGCCGATCACATGTGAAGGCCCGCACCGGTTCGCCCGGTGCGGGCCTTCCGCGTTCGGCGGCGCCCTGATCCGCCCGGGCGGGGCGGCAACGGAGGGTGCCGGACCTTCTGCCGGTGGACGGTTGCTCGCGCAGTTCCCCGCGCCCCTGAAAAGCCCGCC
>NZ_JBAGKC010000021.1:0-127299 GCF_037034245.1 Streptomyces sp. CA2R106 | reverse complement strand
GCCCACGCCGGCACCACCTGATGGGAGCCGCCGGGGATTGCCGTTCCCCTTACATGGCCCCGGTCGAGGAGATTGACATGTTCATAGCCAATCGCGATCCTGTGGAAATGTGGGCGCCCGGCTGTTGACCTCTGTGCGGACGCGGTGGAGGAACGGGGAGCCCGCACGGTCGGAGCGCCCCGCCCCCCTCCACGCGACTTCGACCGGGCGTCGTCCCCGGGCGGCGCCCCTCCGCCGCCGGGAGCCGGCGTCCACGCGGAGGCCCGACCCTGGAACGGGACGATGAAACTGCTGCGAAGTCTCCACAGCGGGCTGGCGTTCGCCCTGTGCGGTGCGCTGGCCACGGTGCTGTCGCTGTTGTCCCCCGCACCCGCGCACGCCGCCCAGACCACCATCCACAACGCCGACCCGAGCGTCATCCGGGTCGGCAGCACCTACATCTCCGCGGAGTCCTCCGGCGGCGGCATCGCGGTGCGCGAGGCGTCCTCCCCGGACGCCCTCGGCGCGGCGACCTCCCACAAGGTCTGGTCCGACACCGCGGGCCGCGGCGAGGTCTGGGCGCCGGAGATCGTGGTGGACAGCGGCCGCTACTACATCTACTTCACGTCCGGCACCGGGGCGGCCCACCGGATGTACGTGATCAGCTCCGCCACCGCCGACAGCGGCTACGGCACCGAGACCGAACTCGCCCTGCCCGACGACAAGTGGGCCATCGACGGCAACATGTTCACCTTCAACGGGCAGCGCTGGTTCGTCTGGTCCGGCTGGGCGGGCGACACCAACGTCGAGCAGAACCTCTACATCGTGAAGATGAGCAGCCCGACCACGCCCACCGGCGCGCGCTACATCATTTCCCAGCCGCGCGAGAGCTGGGAGCGGGTGGTCGGCAACCCGTACATCAACGAGGCGCCCGCGGCCATCAAGGACCCCAACGGCCAGCTGCACATCGTCTACTCCGCCAACGGCAGCTGGAGCGACCAGTACTGCATGGCCGACCTGCGGCTGCGGGCCGGCGGCGACCCGACGTACGTCTGGGACTGGTACAAGTCCAACGGCTGCCTCTTCGGCTCCCACGCGGCCACGATGATGTCCGGCTGGGACCCGACGCTCTACGTGGACGGGCCCGGCAGCCACAGCTTCGTGCTGCTCAACGGCGACATCGGCACCAGCCCGCCGGCCGGCCCGAAGTTCCCGCTGATGTTCACCGCGGTCCCCAAGGGCACCGCCTACTCCTGGTCCAACCGCTACTGGTTCAGCGGCTCCTTCTGCTGGTGGGGCAACACCACCTACACCCGGGCCAACGTCCCCGGGGCGACCAGCGACACCGGCTTCAGCCTGAAGTTCTTCGAGTAGCCGCACCGCCGTACGACCCGGCTGCCGTACGACCCCGCCGCCGGGCGGCCCCGACTCGGACCGCCCGGCGGCGGGTTGCGTCTCCAGGCCGCGCGCGCCCGCGGTCAGCACACGTGCACGGTCAGCACACGTGCACGGTCACCGCACGTGCACGGTCACCGTGACCGTCTTGAGCACCGCCGGCAGCTTCGCCGTGTCGACCTCGAGGATCTCGCCGTTGTCGGTCGCGCCGGTGGACGGGATCGTCTTCTGGTGCACGGTCCACTTGCCGTCGGCGTCGACGGAGACGGTGTCGATCCCGAAGTCGTCGTCGTTGGACAGGTAGAGCGTCCGGCCCGCGTCCGTGGTGGCCACGCCCTCGACCTTGTCGTGCGCGAAGAAGGCGCCGGTCGGGTCGAGTTGGCTGACCAGGGTGCCGACGTTCAGGTAGAGCTGCTTCTGCGCGACCCGCACGCCCGCGCCGGTCAGCGCGGTGAGCGCGTCGTTCGTGCCGTCCT
Organism: Streptomyces sp. CA2R106; assembly: GCF_037034245.1. Taxonomy (NCBI): domain Bacteria; kingdom Bacillati; phylum Actinomycetota; class Actinomycetes; order Kitasatosporales; family Streptomycetaceae; genus Streptomyces; species Streptomyces sp. CA2R106. Next base: position 125,449 of record NZ_JBAGKC010000021.1, on the reverse strand, counting down.
TGCCGACGAACGCCTCGGGCGACTTGCCGTCGATGGTCAGGCCGCTGACGTCGGTCGCGCCGTCGAGGTCGACCTCGTACAGCTTCTTCTGCGCGAACGGCTCGAAGTCGCCGTCCCGCTCGTCGACCAGGAACTTCGTGCTGGACAGCGCGGTGATCTCGCTGCTGGCGTCGCCGGTGTCGTCCGGGTCGTCCAGCAGGTAGAGATACTGCTTCGTCTGGTACGTGTGCAGGTCGACCGTGAGGATGCGGGTCGCCGCGACCTTGGTCGCCTTGGTGCTGCCGAGGTCCGGCTGCTGGAGCGCGGACTGCATGACTCCGACCAGGGTGGAGCCGTCGGGGGTGATCGTCAGCCCCTCCATACCCTTGTTCTTCAGGCGGTCGGCGAACTCGGCCGGCAGGTAGCCCAGGATCTTGTGATACGCGTTGTCCGGGCTGTCCTTGTACGGCGTCAGTCGGCCCAGTTCGTAGCCGTTCGCGTCGAAGTGCGTGAGGTAGGGGCCGTACTCGTCGGAGACCCAGAAGGTGCCGTCGGCCATCGCGACCAGGCCCTCGGAGTCGTAGCCGTAGGGGTCGTTCGCGACGGGCTGCGGGGTGCCGCCGGCCGCGTTCGTCGCGTCGACGTCGTCGATGACCTCGTCGGTGTCGTGCGGCGGGCGGCCGCTGTAGGCGACGCCGCCCAGGGCCTTCGGGCCCTTCAAGGTGACCTTCCTGACCAGCTCCGCCTTGCCGGCCACGAGCTTGAACTCGCCGATCTGCGGCGTGAAGTCGGGCAGCACCTCCGACTTGTTCCCGTCCGGGGCGTCCGCGTTCGGGCCCCGGTCGGTCAGGCCGTAGAAGTAGCCGGACCTGCCGGGCACCGGCGCCAGCGAGGAGCCGTAGCCCTCACCGGAGATCTCCGTGGTGGTGCCGTCGGGGCCCGTGACCGTCGCCAGCGGCGCGAGCGCCTTGCCGTTCGCCTGCGTGTCCTTGAACAGCCGCACCGCGTCGCTCGCGGTGTACGTGAAGGTGTCCGTGCCGGTGAAGCCGGCCTTCGGGGTGTACGTGAAGGAGCCGTCCGCGTTCACCGTCGCGGTGCCGTGCGACGGGTCGGTGTGGCGGACGACCGCGGTCGCACCGGAGTCGTTCCGCAGCACGTTGCCGGTCACCGCGCCATGGCCGGAAAACGTGTCCGCGGTCGCGTCGAAGTCGTGCGACGGCGCCGAGAGCCAGCCGTGCGCCTGGGCGGTGAGGGTGCCCGCACCCACCACGGCGGCGGTGGCGGCGAGCGCCACGGCAACCCGGGCGCGCCTGCGGGAGAAGGGTCGCGAAGTCATGTGCCGAACCTGTCGGCCCGCGGTGAACTGCCCGTGGACACCCGGTGAACCCTGCGACCGAAAAGATCCGGCCACCGCGGGACGCCCCGGCCGGGCGTACGCGCCCGCGAACGCCGCGCCCGCGCACCGCCGTTAAGGGTTCGCGGCGGCCGGTCCGCCGACCAGCAGGACGATCTTGCCGCGGACGCCGTTCTCCCCGGCGCGGTGCGCGTCGGCGATCCGCTCCAGTGGGAAGGTCCGCACCGCCGGCGGCGTGAAGCGGCCGGCCTCGACCAACTCCCCGATGCCGTCGAGCGCGTGGAGCGCGCGTCCGGTATCGCCGCTGCTGAACACCACGCCGTGCTGCCGGGCGCCCGCGAAGTCGGCGACCGTGACCACGTGTTCGGGGCCGCCGGTGAGGGCGACGAGTTCGGCCAGCACCCCGCTGCCGGCCACGTCGAGGGCCAGGTCCACGCCGCCGGGCGCGAGCGCGCGGACCCGTTCGACCAGACCGGCGCCGTACGCCACGGGTTCGGCGCCCAGCGCGCGCAGGCGGTCGTGGCCGGCGGGGCTCGCGGTGCCGATCACGCGCGCGCCGCGCGCCGCCGCGTACTGCACCGCGGCGCTGCCGACGTTGCCGGAGGCGCCGTTGACCAGCAGCGTGTCGCCGCTGCCGACGCCGAGCCGGTCGAGCGCGCGCACCGCCGTCTCGACGGCCGCCGGCAGCGCGGCGGCGCCGGCGAAGTCCAGCGACGGCGGGATCGGCGCGTAGGCGGACAGCACTGCGGACTGCGCCTGCGCGGCGCCGGCGGTGCAGAAGCCGAACACCCGGTCGCCGACGGCCGTGTCGCGCACACCCTCGCCCAACGCGTCGACGACGCCCGCCGCTTCGTAGCCCAGGGTCTGCGGCAGCTCCTGGTCCATCCCGCCCGCGCGCTTCTTCCAGTCGCTCGCGTTGACACCCGCCGCGCGCACCGCGATCCGGACCTCGCCGGGCCCCGGGTGCGGCTCCGGCAGGTCCACCAGCTCCAGGACCTCCGGGCCGCCGAACCGGCTGAAACGGGCCGCCTTCATCATGTGCTCCGATCCCGGCACCGTCCGCACGGCGCCGCTTGACCCGGTGGGCGGGCCACCCACTACATTAGGTGACTACATTGAGTCGCACAAGGAAGACGGGAGCCAGGCCATGCCCAGGACCGGAGCGCGCGGCGGGCCGCAGACCCGCGCGAGGATCGCGGAGGCCGCGGCCGGGCTCTTCCTCGAGCGCGGATACGACAACGTGACGGTCGCCGAGGTGGCCCGCGCGGCCGGCGTCTCCAGCGTGACCGTCTTCAACCACTTCCCGCGCAAGGAGGACCTCTTCCTCGACCGCGGAGAGGAGGCCGCGCGGCTGCTGCGGGCGGCGGTCCGCGACCGCGCCCCGGGGGTGGACGTGCGCACCTCCCTGCGCGACACGGTCGGGCGGCTGGCCGCCGCCCGCCACCCGCTCTCCGGCCTGGACGACCGCTCCATCCCGTTCTTCCGCACGGTCGCGGGCTCGCCCGCGCTGATCGCCCGCGCCCGCGAGATCGCCGCCGGCCTCCAGCGGGACCTCGAGGACGAGCTCGACCGGGACCCCGCCTTCGCGGGCGACGCGGCCCTGCTCGCGGCCTTCTTCGTCGCCGGCTACGGCGCCGTCCTCACCCGCGCCGCCCGCCGCCTGACCGCCGGCGAGCCGCCCGCCGAGGTGATCCCCGACCACCGCGCGCACCTCGCCCGGCTCTTCGACGCGCTCGACCACGGCCTCACCCCGCGCGCCTGAGCCGCCGGCGGTACGGGGGCTTCAGCGGCGGTGCAGGCGCCAGCGGCGATTGCGCGGGTCGTCGCGGTAGTAGGGGCCGCCCATCATGAACAGCAGCAGGGCGACGCAGATCGCCATGATCAGCAGCGAGACGCCGATCGTCTCCAGAGCGCGCATGAGGCACCTCCTTCGGGCCTTCGCCGGCCCGGGGGCGGCCCCCGGGCCGTACGGGCCCGCCTCTCCACGCTCCCACGGTCCCGGCCCTCCCGCAGATCGCGGCCCGCGCGGCAGACGCCCGGGTCCCACCGCCCCCGCCCGTAGGCCGCGGGCCTGCGGCTCCCGGCCCTGCGGCTCCCGGCCCCGCGGTCCGGAACGGCGCGTTCCGGACAACCTTCCGGCGCCCTGCGCGGTCGAAACCCACATGCGCAAGCGATTCGCCGCCGTTGCCGCGGCCACGGTCTGCGCGGCGCTCGCCGTCCTGACGGGCTGCTCGGGCGGCGGGGGCGGCCGCGCGGCACGCCACGCCGGGCCGTACGACCTGGACGGCGACGGCCGGGCCGCCCTCGTCGTGACCAACGCGGCAGCCACCGTCGACGGGCTGCGCGACGGCGGGTACGCCGTGGTGCTGCCCGGCGGTCCCCAGGGGCCCGACACCAAGCGGGCGGGGGTGCTGACGCAGAACGGCATCGGCGCCGGACCCGCGGGCCAGGGCGCCTACTTCGGGGCCCACGTCGCCTCGGCCGACCTCGACGGTGACGGGCGCGCCGACCTCGTCGTCCAGGCCGGCTACAGCACCCTGTTCGTGGTGTGGGGCGGCACCGTGCACAGCGGTGGCGCGAAGGACGCCGGGAAGAACGCGCACCCCGGGCGGCTGCACGGCGTGCGCCCGTTCACCGGTGACTTCGACGGCGACGGCCACCCCGACATCGCCTCCGTGGGCAGCCGCCCGGACAGCGAGACGATCTCCTACGGGCCGTTCAGCCGCAGCGGCGCGCCCGCCCGTACCGCGACCGTCCAACTGCCGGTCGACGCCGGCGACCCGGACTCCGACTTCCTGGACGAGGACGTGGTGGCCGTCGGCGACGTCAACGGCGACGGCCGCGACGACCTGATCACCTCCTGGGACGTCCAGTACACCGACATCGCCGACACCCCGCGCGCCACCGTCGTCTGGTACGGCACGCCCACCGGCTTCCGGCCGGGCCCGCGCCTCAAGGACGCCCAGGGCCGGGACGTGTACGGCAGCAGCTACGACGCGCCCTACACGGTCGGCGACTTCGACGGCGACGGCTGCGCCGACATCGCCGTCGGCCTGCCCGACGAACTCGGCCCCGAACAGGAGGAGCCCGGCCCGCCGGAGGGCGGCACCCGGCTCACCGTCTGGTACGGCGGCCGGCACGGCAGCTCCCACCCGCCCCTCACCCTGACCGCCGCCACCCCGGGGCTGCCCGGAACCCCCGCTGCCACGGCCTTCGGCGCCTTCCCCGCGGCCGGGGACGTCGACGGCGACGGGCGATCCGACCTCGCGTTCCTCGCCGAGGAACAGGGCGGCGCGGCCGCCGAACTGCTGGTGCTGCGCGGCGGACCGGACGGCCTGACCACGGCCGCGGCCCAACGCGTCACCGGCCACGACATCTCGGCCACCGCGATGCTCGACACCGACGGCGACGGGCGGGCGGACCTGGCCATCGGCGGCGCGGGCGTGCAGTACCCGGGCGTCACAGTGCTGCGCGGCACCGCCGCCGGACTCGACCTGGCCCACCCGGTCACGGTCAGGGCCGACGCCCTCGGCACCGCGATCCCGCCCGGCGGCAACGGCTTCGGCTCGGCCTTCGGAAGGTGACGCACCGCCGGTACGCCGCCGCGAGCCCGGCGGTCACGCCTCCGCCAGCCGGTCCGCGAGCCGGTCCAGGAACCGCGCCTGCGCGGTGACGACCACCTCGCGCGCCGCCGCCAGGCCGAACCACGCCACCCGGTCCAGCTCCGGGAACCGCGCGGTGCGGCCCGAGCCGCGCGGCCACTCCATGGCGAACGTGCCCGGCACCACCAGCGCCGGATCGAGGTCGCCCTCCACCGCCCACACCGTCACGTGCTTCCCGCCGGACTGCACCACCTCGCCCAGCGGCAGCGGCGGGCCCGGCGGCGCGGGCAGCCCCAACTCCTCGCGGAACTCCCGCCGCGCCGCGTCCCACGGCGCCTCGCCTTCGCCGTACTCGCCCTTCGGCACCGTCCACGCGCCCGCGTTCCGGCGGGCCCAGAACGGCCCGCCCATGTGGCCGAGCAGCACCTCGGTCCCGGTGCCGGTACGGCGGAAGAGCAGCAGGCCCGCGCTGCGCCGGATCTCGGCCATGGGTCAAGTCTGGCCGGGCCGCCCGGCCGGGGCGGGTACGGACACGCGCGGCCGGCTCATCCGGCGGCCTGCGGGCGGGCCGTGTCCCAGTCGGCCCGCGGCGCCTCCGCGACCTCCATGCCGTACGTCGCCGCGAGGCCGGCCATCGTCTCGTCCAGCGCCGCCAGTTCGCGCAGCGAGCGCAGCAGGGCGTCCGCGCGCGGCCCGGTGGCCAGGTGCAGTTCGGAGCGCAGCTCGCGCAGCAGCGGGTCGACGCGCACCCACACCGCGCCGTCGCCGTTGCCGGCCACGGTCCGGTCGAGCGCCGCCAGCGAACCGGCCATGGTGTCCACCACGGCGCGCACCCGCGTCCGCAGCGGCGGCGAGAGGTCGATGTCGATGTCCGCGGCGGTGGCCAGCGCCTTGGCGTGGCCGGTGGCGGTCGAGGCCAGGCCCAGCAGGTTGTCCGCGGCCCGGCCGCGCCGCCCGACCGGCAGCCGCAGCACCGGGCGGTGCACGGCTTGCAGCTGGTGCATGGCGTTGCTGACGCCCAGCGCGGCGCCGCGCAGCCGGATCGGGGTCTCCGGGTCCGCCCAGCGCTCGCCGACCTGGTGGACCAGGTCCGTCACGGCCGTCAGGTAGACGCGGGCGGACTCGCGCGCCACCCGGCGGGTCGGGGCGGGGAAGATCGCGGACGCGCACAGGGTGGCGACCAGGATGCCCAGGCCGTTGTCCTCGACGCGCTCGGTCAGCAGGTGGTCCAGCTGACCGGTGGGCGTGCTCAGCGCGTACATCTGCACCAGCGCGGTGACCAGGCCGACCGCCCAGTAGCCGTACTGGCGCTTCATGCCCCAGGTGCCGAGCGTGATGGCGACCACGATGACGGTGAGGGTCCAGTAGATGTGGCCCGGGCCGATCAGGTGGACCAGGGCGACACCGATGACGGCGCCCACCACGGTGCCCGCGATGCGGTGCACCAGCTTGCGCAGCCGCTCGGAGAGGGTGTTGTTGCCGAGCAGGGTGATCATGATGCCGACCAGGCCCCAGTAGAAGCGCGCCGGGTTGACGGCGTCGGCCAGCGGCACGGTGATCGCCACCGCGGCCGCGGCCTGGAGGGGCGCCCGGACGTACGGGACCGCGCGCCGCCAGCCGGGCCCGTTGTAGCCGGCCAGCACGCGGCGGGCGCTGGGCCCGCTGCCGGGCAGGGCGCCGGCCTCGAGGATCACCGTCGGCCGGAAGGACGCCTTGGTGCGGTCGTGCGACGAGGCGCGGCCCAGGCTGAGCCAGGCGGTCAGCGAGTCGGCCAGCTCGTCCAGCAGCGTGGCGATCCGCCGGGCGAGCAGCTGCTCGTACGACGGGGAGCCGTCGGCGGACGGGAAGGCCGCGTCGGCCTCGGTGCGGATGCGGTCGGCGGCCGGGCGCAGGGCGCCGGTGCGGTTCAGCGGGATGTCCCGGGCGGTGGCCAGGCCCGCGCCGACGGCCTCGCGCAGCGCCGGCGCCATCGTGGTGCCCGCGATCCGGCGGGCGGCGCCGCCGATGCCCTGGAGTGCCAACTCGCAGTCGAACAGGTGCTGGTGGAGGAGTTCGGCGGTGTGCGGGTCGGCCGCGACCTCGGGCTGCGCGAGCTGGGCGTCGATCGTCAGGGTGCGGGTGTTCAGCCGCCGCAGCGCGCGGTCCATCCGCCGCAGCGCCGCCGCCTGGTCGGAGGAGGCGCCGACGGCCGCGACGACCTCGGCGGCCGAGCCGGCCACCCGCCGCGCCTCCACGACGAACGCGCGCTGGGTGCGCAGCAGGTCCTCGTACGGCGTCGGGTAGCACAGCACGATCCGGCCGGACAGGCAGGCCACCGCGACGACCAGGGCGACCACCAGCAGCCGGCCGCACTGGGCGCGGGTGAGCGGCATGAGCGCGCCCATCAGCAGGCTGACGAAGAGCAGCAGGCCGTAGCGCAGCGCGACCGGGCCGAACTTCAGGCAGGCGAAGACCACGACGAGGGCGGCCGAGACGATCCACACCGCGAGGGTCCGGTGCGGCTGGGTCCAGGTGCTGGCGGTCAGGCCCGCGAGCATCGGCAGGGGCATCGGCAGGATGCCGGCGGCGAGCTTGGTGAGGGTGTTCTCGGCGACGAGGTTGGCGCTGAGCTGGCCGATCATGGCGCCGATCATCATGCCCAGCATCGCCGGCAGGTTCAGCGCGTGGGCCATTCCGTAGCCCACCGCGAGCCCGGCGACCAGGGAGATCAGGGTGCGCCAGGCGCTTTGCAGGTCGGCCAGGCCGGGGTCGGCGGCGAGCACCCAGTCCCACCAGCGGCGCGGGCCGCCGACGCGGCGCGGCATCAGCGCGCGGTGGCGGCGCGGGCGCGGTTCGGGTCCGTCCGGTGGCGGTGCGGCGCCCGGGGCGGGTATCGGGTCCTGCGCCGCCGGCGGGACCTTCTGCTCGGGCTGCTCGGGCTGTTGGGGTTCGTGAACGGACCGCGGTAGGGGGGCGGTGCTCAACTGACCTCCGATTCCAGTGCGTCGAGAACGGTGACGACGGCCTGCCGGGCGGCGGCCACGGCCTGCCCGGGGTCGTCCACGTGCGAGCGGAGCGCGTCGAGCAGCACCACCGCGGTCTTCTCCCGGCTGTGCCGGAGCAGGTCCTGCCCGGCCGTGGTCAGCTGGACCCGGACCACCCGCCGGTCGTCGGTGCTGCGCTGCTTCTCGACGAGCCCGCGCTCGTGCAGCTCGCTCAGCACCGTGGTCACCCGCGGCTGGGTCAGCCCCACCAGCGGCGGCAGGTCGGTGACGCGCAGCGGCTCGTCCTCCAGTGCGGCGAGCACCCCCACCGAGCTGCGGGCCAGACCGAAGTCGCCGATCTCGAAGAGGGTGCGGGACAGCCGCCCGACGCTCGCCAGCAGCCCGTGCAGGGCCTGGAGCATCTGCTCGTCGCCGGGGGTGACGGAAGCGTCGGATGGGTTCATATGGAAATTATATATCCTACGAATGCAACCGCTGCCTGTCCCGGCGTACCACTCGTCCCACCGGCCCCCGTACCCACTCCGGGTGACCGGAGTCCCGGCCCCTATGATCAAGTGGGGGACTGACGTTCGGTCACAAGCGTGATGACCGTTGGCACATCGCAAGCGGCGGAGGGTGACAGACGGTGGGACAGAGGCGGAGATCGAGGAAGAAGCTCACGGCGTACGTCGTGGGCGCGACGCTGGTCGTCGCGGCGGGCGTGTCCACGCCGGTGGCGCTGGCCAGCCAGAACAGCGGCGGCAAGGGGGCGGGCGCCTCGGGTGAGCAGCAGGACTTCGCCTACGCCGCCCACGAGTCCAAGGTGCCGGAGTCGGTGCTGATGGCGGTCGCCTACCAGGAGTCCCAGTGGGACGTCCACCAGGGCCACAACACCAGCGGCGGCTACGGGCCGATGAGCCTGACCGACGTCACCGCGTCGATGCTCGCCGACGGCGGCTCCGGCGCGGCCGGCCGCTCGGACCTGTCGGCGATGGCGGCCGACCCGTCGCTGCACACGCTGACCGCGGCCGCCAAGCTGATCGACGCGCCCGCGGCGGACGTACGGACCGACCGGCGCACCAACATCCGCGCCGCGGCCGCGCTGCTCGCCTCGTACGAGAAGAAGCTCCAGGGCGACACCCCGGCCGACCCGGCGAAGTGGTATGCCGCGGTGGCCCGTTACAGCGGCTCCACCGACCAGGCGGCCGCCTCCGCCTTCGCGGACCGGGTCTTCACCACCATGAAGTCGGGCGCCCACCGCACCACCACCCAGGGCCAGCAGGTCGAGCTGGCGTCCCAGCCGTCGCTGCGCGGCGACACCGGCGGCCTGTCGGCCCTGCACCTGAAGCACACGTCGACCTCGGACAGCGACTGCCCGGCGCAGCTGGACTGCCAGTCGGCGCCCGCGGCCACGGCCAACTACCAGGTCGCCAACCGCCCGGCCGACGGGATGAAGATCGACTACATCGTCATCCACGACACCGAGACGTCCTACCAGACCGCGATCGACGGCTTCCAGAACCCGGCGAGCGGCAGCGCGGCCAACTACGTGATGCGCGCCTCCGACGGCGCGGTCACCCAGTCCGTGGCGGACAAGGACATCGCCTTCCACGCGGGCAACTACTGGCTCAACATGCACTCGATCGGCATCGAGCACGAGGGCTACGCCGCCCACGGCGCCACCTGGTACACCCAGGTCCAGTACGAGAACACCGCCGAACTGGTCACGTACCTCGCGGCGAAGTACCACATCAAGCTCGACCGCGAGCACATCATCGGCCACGACAACGTGCCCGGCCCCATCGACTCCCTCGTCTCCGGCATGCACTGGGACCCGGGACCGTACTGGGACTGGAACCAGTTCATGGACCTGCTCGGCGCGCCGACCGACGAGGGCACGCACGGCGTGGGCCCGGTCGGCACCGCGGTGACCATCGCCCCGGACTTCGCGTCCAACCAGCAGACGGCCAAGGTCTGCCCGGCCGACGACCCGACCGGCGCGACCACCGCGTGCACCGACCAGACCGCGCCCGCCAACTCCCTGTACGTGCGCACCGCGCCCAGCGCGACCGCGCCCCTGGTGAGCGACCCCTACGTGCACGCCGACGGCGCGGCCGGCACCGACGAGATCAACGACTGGAGCACCACGGTCTCGGCCGGCCAGCAGTTCGTCGTCGCCGACCAGCAGGGTGACTGGACCGCGATCTGGTACGGCGGCCAGAAGGTGTGGTTCGACAACCCCGACGGCGCCAACACCGTCCGCGCCCGCCACGTGAAGATCCTCACCACGTCCGGCGACACCGCCGCCCCGCTCTACGGCGAGGCGTACCCGGACGCGTCCGAGTACCCCGCGGGCCTGTCGGCGGACTCCGCGCCCGCCTTCACGAAGTACGCCTTCCCGGCCGGGCAGGCGTACGTCGCCACGGCCGCGCCGGCCAACCGGGACGACTTCTACCCGGCCAACGGCACCACCCGCCCCACGGAGACCTACATCCAGGGCGCCGGGACCGTCTACACCATCCAGTACAACCACCGGCTCGCCCTGGTCGACTCCTCGACGGTCACCCAGAGCTGACCCACCCCGCACCACCTCCAGGGCCCCCGCGCGCACCCGGCGGGTTCTAATGATCCCCGCAACGCCCTGTAGTTCAGGGAGTTGCGGGGATCATGGATTTCGTGGTGTTGAAGGCGGGGTTCTTCGAGGCGCTGGATCGGGAGGGCGGCAGCGTCACCGCTGCGGCTCGTGCGGTCGGTGTGAACCCCAACACGGCGTTTGGCTGGGCCCGTAAGGCCGGTGTCCGTGGTCTGGGCAAGCCCCGTAGGGCCGGTCACCCCGGCCGGGCGGAGTACGAGCGGCTGCGCGCGGCCGGGGTCCGGCGCCGTGATGCCGCCGCGCAGGCCAGTGTCCACGAGCGCACCGCCCGGGACTGGGACCAGGGCATCCGGCAGATCGGCCACTCGCGCCTGCACCCCGACGGCCGTCTGATCGACTACAAGACCGGTGTGACGACCACTGCCACCGCCACGGAGCCGTCCGTGGCCGCCGTCGAGGCCGAACTGCATCCCCGGTTCCTGACCGTGGCGGAGCGGGAGCTGATCGCAGACATACGGCGCGAGGGCCGCTCGCTGCGCGCGATCGGCCGGGAATTGGGCCGGCCTGCCTCCACGGTCAAGCGCGAGATCGACGCCCGTTCGGCCGACGGCGCCTACCGGCCCCACCGGGCCCAGCGAGCGTGGGCAAAGAGCCGCGCGCGCCCCAAGGACTCCAAGCTCGCCCAGGACGGCCCGCTGCGCGACGTCGTCGCGGATCGGCTACGGGAACGCTGGTCACCCGAGCAGATCTGCCACGCTCTGCCCATCGAGTTCCCCGACGACGAGAGCATGCGCGTGAGCCCGGAAACGATCTACCAGGCCGTCTACGTCCAGGCCCGCGGCGGACTGCGCCGCGAGGTCGCACACGCCCTGCGCACCGGGCGCACCCGCCGCAAGCCGCACCGCAGCCCGGACCAGCGCACCCGCCGGTTCGTCGACGAGATGGTGATGATCTCCGAACGCCCCGCCGAGGCCGCCGACCGGGCGGTGCCCGGCCACTGGGAGGGCGACCTGATCGTCGGCCCCCGCAGCGAGAGCGCGATCGTGACCCTGGTCGAACGCTCCACCCGCTACGTCCTGCTCGGGCACCTGCCCGGCGGCCACACCGCCGAGGAGGTCCGCAATGTCCTGGTCCCCCTGGTCCAGACCCTGCCGGGACACCTGCGCGGCTCACTGACCTGGGACCAGGGCTGCGAGATGGCCGCGCACAAGCAGTTCACCATCGCCACGGGAGTCCCCGTCTACTTCTGCGATCCGCACTCACCCTGGCAGCGCGGATCGAACGAGAACACCAACGGCCTGCTGCGACAGTACTTCCCCAAAGGAACCGACCTGTCCGTCCACAGTCCCGAAGACCTCGAACACGTCGCCCAACAGCTCAACGGCCGACCACGCAAAACGCTCGGCTGGAGAACCCCAGCCGAGCGCCTGCGTGATCTACTGACGACCACATAGCCATCAGGTGTTGCGAGGACCCCAAGAATCCGCCACCCAGCGCCCGGGGGCCCTGCCACGCCCGGGCCCGGGCCGGGGCGGTTTTGGGGGTTGTGTGGGGGCGGGGTGAGGGCCGGGGACAGGTTTTGCGGGGACTTTCCTTGACGGCATTGGTCCAGTCCAATACCGTCTCGTCCACCCAGCACGCTCGCACAGCGCATCGCCCCCACCCGTCGCGCTACTGACGGAACGTCACCCCCCAGGGAGCATCTGTGGTTTCCCGACGTTCGTTTCTCGCCGCCGCCGGTGTCACCGGCGCCGCGGCCGCCCTCACGCCGCTGACACCGCTGTCGTCACTGCTTCCGCAGGCGTCCGCCGCCGGTGTCTCGCTGCCGCTGAAGTTGGCGAACAACTCCGGCCAGGGCACCGTCTACGCCTACGTCTCCGGTTCGGACAGCAGCGGTTGGCCGGTCTTCGTCTCCTCGGACGGCACCGCGCACCGCCTGCCGAACCCGTCCTCGACGGTCACCCCGATCGCCGACTACTCCATCGCGCTCGGCGCCTCCGGCTCCTCGGTCACGGTCAACCTCACCGACTACGTCATCGGCGGCCGGGTCTGGTTCTCGATCGGCCAGAAACTCCAGTTCTTCGTCAACCCCGGCACTCCCCCCGGGCTCGTCCAGCCCGCGCTGGTCAGCTCGGACCCGAACTGGAACACCAACTGGACGTTCTGCGAGTTCACCTTCAACAGCGCCAACCTCTACGCCAACATCTCCTACGTCGACATGGTCGCGCTGCCGATCTCCATGGCCAGCACCGGCGCGAGCGGCAACCAGTCGGTCAGCCCGCTGCCCACCGGCGCGCTGGCGTCCATCGCCTCCGGCCTCCAGTCCCAGCACGCCGCCGACGGCGCCCCGTGGGACCACCTGGTGGTCACCGACTCCTCCGGCGGAGTGCTGCGGGTGCTGTCGCCCTCGCACGCGCCCGTCGACTTCGGCGGCTACTGGGACGACTACCTCAACCGGGTGTGGACGCACTACGCGAGCACCCCGCTCACCGTCAACGGCCAGGGCAGCATCGGCTCGTACAGCGGCACCGTCTCCGGCGGCGCGATCGTGTTCTCCGGACTGAATGACAACGGTGTCGCCTTCACCAAGCCCAGCGCCGTGGACATCTTCGGCTGCGCCTCGGGCCCGCTCTACAACTCCGGCGCGGACGCGCGCGGCGCGGTGGCCGCCCGGCTCGCCGCCGCGATCAACCGCAGCAGCCTGCTGGTCTCCGGCGGCAACAACCAGCCCGACGGCGTGAGCGCGTCGCAGTACTACCAGGACTCGGTCACCAACCACTACGCGCGCCTGGTGCACCAGTACGCGAACATCGGCTATGCCTTCCCGTACGACGACGTCGGCCCCACCGGCCAGGCGCCGGTCGACGGCCACATCCAGGACGGCGCCCCCACGTCGTGGACGGTCTCGCTCGGCGCGGGCGCCGGCTCGGGTACGGGCGGCGGCGGTGGTACGGGCACCGGCACCAGCGCCTACAGCACCATCCAGGCGGAGTCGTACTCCGCGCAGAGCGGCACCCAGACCGAGTCCACCACCGACTCCGGCGGCGGGCAGGACGTCGGCTACATCGCCAACGGCGACTGGCTGAAGTTCTCCTCGGTGAACTTCGGCTCCTCCTCGCCGAAGCAGTTCGTGGCCCGGCTGGCGTCCGGCGCGGACGCGGGCGTCAGCGGCGCGATCCAGGTACGGCTGGACAGCACCGGCGGCACCAAGGTCGCCGAGATCGACTTCGCCAACAACGGGGGCTGGCAGAACTGGCAGACCGTGCCCGCCAACGTGGTCGCCTCGGCGACCGGCGTGCACGACGTCTACCTGGTGTTCGCGGGCAGCAGTTCGGACTTCGTCAACATCAACTGGTTCACGTTCACCAGCTGAGCGCTGTCACCGCCGGTCGATGATGTGCGGCCGCCGCCGGGGCAACCGGCGGCGGCCGTAGGCGGCTTCGCAACGTGGCTATGCAACGTGGCTTCGCAACACGTATCGCGCAGCGCTCAGTTGCCGCTGCCACGCACCATGCGCAGCTCGGCGATCTCCAGCAGGCCGTCCAACTCGACCTTGGCGCGCGTCTGGTGGGGGCTGACGCGCAGACCGCTCTCCCGGACGATCGTGAGCAGCCGCTCGGCGAGCGGCAGCACCATGTGCCGGCCCCAGCAGCGTTCCGAGGCCGGGCCGAAGGGCAGGTATCCCGGGTGGGTCTCGCTGTCGAGTCCGTCCCAGCGTTCGGGTGCGAACTCGGCCGGGTCCTCCCACAGTCCGGGGTCCCGGTGGCTGAGCAGCGGCAGCAGCAGGACGTCGTCGTCGGCGCGGATGCGGGCGTCGACCGCGGCGAACTCCGGTGAGGCGACGCGGAGGATGTTCCATGACGGCGGCAGCAGCCGCAGCGCCTCCAGGATGACGTTGCGGTCCGGCACGTCGTCGGCGAACGGCGCCCCGAGCCACAGCGCGTTGGTGACCAGGGCGGAGACGGTGAAGCACACCGGCGCCGCCACCCGCCGGTACAGGTACATCGCATAGCGCCGGTCGGCGTACGACGTCGAGCCGAGCACCAGCGCGGCCAGCCGCGACAGGGGTACGTCCCGGCGCGGCGGGCGCAGGAACGCGGCGCCCGAGGCGACGGCGGACCAGGTGATCTTCGGGGTGAGTTCGAGGCGCCGGTCGACCAGCACGCGGAAGCGCAGGCTCTCGTCGCCGAAGACGAGGTCCCGCAGGTAGGTGTGGGCGACGTGCGGCCAGGTGCCGCTGAGGTCCGGCACGGGCCCGCCGGTCCGTTGCAGCGCGGCCCGTACGTCGCCGCCGACGGCCTGCATGAAGGCGGCGGCGTCGGTACGGTCGACGAGGCGGCCGCGGACGGGTTTGAACGTCGGGCGCTCGGCGGCGTTCGCGGGCCGGGTGGCGAGGACGCCGTTCATCAGGTCGGGGCCCGCCAGGCCGACGGTGTCGGGCTCCAGGCGGAACAGCGGGCTGCCGAGGTGGCGGTCGAGCAGCGCCTGGATTCTCGGGGCGAACTCCACCGGCCGGGTGCGGCCACCGGCACGTAGCTCGGGCATGCGCGGACTCCCTGGAGGCGGGTGGGCGGGCCGGGTGCGGGTGGGCGGGGGCGGGCGGCGGGCTCTCCGGTCGCCGGCCGGCACGGGCCTGCTCGGACGGGCTGCGGAACGCCGGACCCGGGCCCGTGCAGGCGGGCCCGGGTCCGGCGCGGCCGCCGCCGTCAGACCCAGCCGTACCAGGCGTACGCCTTCAGGCTCTTCTCCGGACGGAACCTCTTGACCAACCGCACCAGCTTCATGGACACCTCCACACAGCGCGCAGACGCGAACGGGCGATTCGGACGTTCGAAGAGAGCCCGCTGCGCTCCGGCATCGATCCCCGGGGCCCAGAAAGCTCACCGCGAAAGGTGAACCCCTGGGGGAACAAAGGTGCTTACGGGGCTCACGTGGCAAGTATTCCGTGCCCGCGGCCGGTCGAAACGGAATGGGCCGGACCGGGCGGCAGGAGCGCGTGCCGGACCGGGCCGGGGTGTCCGCGACCGGCCGCGGGCGGTACGTCCCGACAGGATACGGTCCGAGAGGGTACGTCCTGGCGGTTCGCTGCCTGCGGAATCGGGTTGTCCGGCGGGCCGCCGTGGGACAGCATGCGGGCATGCCAGCCCTGCTCCGTGACGAAGCCCAGGTCCGCGCCCAGCTGCTCGACGTCCGCTCGTACGCCGTCGCCCTGGACATCACCCGCGGTGCGGACACCTTCCGCAGCACCACCGTGATCCGGTTCGACTGCGCCGAGCCCGGCGCGGCGTCCTTCGTGGACATCGAACCCTCGGTGCTGCTGCGTGCCGAGCTGAACGGCCGCCCGCTCGACCCCGCCACGCTCGACGGCAACCGCCTCCCGCTGCCCGAACTCACCGCTGCCAACGAGCTGTTGGTCGAGGCCGACCTGCCCTACTCGCACACCGCCGAGGGCCTGCACCGCTTCACCGACCCGGCCGACGGCGAGACGTACGTGTACACCGCCTGCGCGCCCGACCTCGCCCCGAAGGTCTTCGCCTGCTTCGACCAGCCGGACCTGAAGGCGCCCTTCACCTTCACCGTGACCGCCCCCGAGGGGTGGACGGTGATCGGCAACGGCGCCACCACGGCGCTGCCCGACGGCAGGTGGCAGGTCGGCGCGATCGGCCCGATCTCCACCTACCTGACCGCGGTCGTCGCCGGCCCCCTGCACCAGGTGCGCGCCGAACACGACGGCATTCCGCTCGGCCTGTACGCGCGCCGCTCGCTCGCCGCCGAACTCGACCGCGAAGCGCCGGAGTTGTTTGCTCTGATGGGCGCCTCCTTCGACCGCCTGCACCAGCTCTTCGACGTGCGGTACCCCTTCGACGGCGGCTACTACCAGGCGTTCCTGCCCGAGTTGAACTGGGCGGCGATGGAGAGCCCGGGCTGTGTCACCTTCGAGGACAAGATGCTCTTCCGCTCCGCGCCGACCGACGCGCAGCGCGCCCAGCGGGCCATGGTGGTGTGCCACGAGATGGCGCACATGTGGTTCGGCAACCTCGTCACCCTCCGCTGGTGGGACGACGTGTGGCTGAACGAGTCCTTCGCCGAGGTGCTCGGCTACCGGATCGCGGCCGAGGCCACCGGCTACACCAGCTCCTGGACGCTCTTCTCCGCCCGCAAGGGCTGGGGTTACGACGCCGACCAGCGCGCCACCACGCACCCGGTCGCAGCCACCGGCGCCGGCTCCGCCGCCGAGGCGCTCGCCGACTTCGACGGCATCTCGTACGCGAAGGGCGCGTCCGCGCTCCACCAGCTCATGCACCGGCTCGGCGACGAGGCGTTCTTCGACGGGCTCAACACGTACTTCGCGCGGCATAGTTGGGGCAACGCCGAGCTGGCTGACTTCATCGACGCGCTCGCCGCCGCGGCAGGGCCGGAGGTGCCGGGGTGGGCCGACGCATGGCTGCGGACCACTGGCGTGGACACGCTGCGGGTCGAGGTCGAGGTCGGGGCTGCGGCCGAGGTGGGGGCTGGGGCTGGGACCGGGCCGGAAGCCGATGCGCCGGAAGGAGCCGTCGCCTCGGCCGTCCTGGTCAACGACGGCACCCGCCCGCACCGGCTGCGTCTGGGCGTGTACGAATGGGACGGCGGCGCGCTCGTGGCGCACCGCCGGCTGGACGTGGACGCCGCGCCCGGCAGCCGTACCCCGCTGCCCGAGCTGACCGGCGGCCCGCGCCCGGCCCTGATCCTGCCCAACGACGGCGACCTGACGTGGGCCCGTATCCGGCTCGACGCCCGTTCGGCGCAGACCGTTGCCGCGGAACTGTCGGCCATCGAGGACGAGTTGAGCCGCGCGGTGCTGTGGGAGCACCTCCGCGACCTGACCCGCGACGCCGAACTCCCGGCCGCCGCCTATCTCGACCTCGTCGCCGCCCATCTGCCGGCCGAGCGCTCGGACAGCATCGTGACGGGCGTACTCGACTTCACCCGGGGCCACGTCGTCGCCCGTTACCTCGGCCCAGCCGATCGGCCCGCCGCCCGACTGCGGATCGGCGCCGCCGCCCGCGCCCTGCTGGCCGCACCTGACGCCGGGCCCGGGCTGCGCATCGCCGCCCTGCACGGCGTGATCGCCCACGCGACGGGGGAGGCACAACTCGCCGAGCTCACCGCCTGGTTGGAAGACCGCGACCTGCCCGACGGCCTCACCCTGGACACCGACCTGCGCTGGGCCGCGCTGGTCCGGCTCGCCGCGACCGGGACCGTCGACGAGGAGCGGATCGCCGCCGAACTCACCGCCGACCCCAGCGACGCCGCCGCACTGGGCGCCGCCCGCGCCCGCGCCGCCCTCCCGGACGACGCCGCCAAAGCCCGCGCCTGGCAGCAACTGTTCACCCCCGGCGCCCTCACCGGTCCCCTCCTCGCCGCCACCGCCGACGGCTTCTGGCACTCCGGTTCACCCACCACCCAACACGCCTACGCCCAGCGCTACTTCGACGAACTCCCCACCGCCGCCGACCGCGGCCCCGCCGTCACCACCGCCCTCGCCCGCCGCCTCTTCCCCACCACCCCCCACCCCGACACCCTCCGCGCCGCCCACCACCTCCTCACCCGCACCGACCTCCCCCCGTCCCTCCACCGCCACCTCTCCGACAGCCTCGACGACCTCCACCGCACCCTCCTCCACCACCCCTGACCCCCGCCCACGGAAGGAGCCGGCGATGCCTGACCACCACGAGGGCACGGCGACCATCGAGTGGTGGGCCAACTCGTCGACGTGCCTGGCCCGCCTCGGCGTGTACGTCACCATCCGCGCTGCCCACGAGTGGACGTGTGAAGCCTGGTTCACACCTGCACTGTCCCCGGAGGACCAGGAGGGCTTCGACTTCCTGATGGAACTCGACCCGCTCTTCACGCTGCGCTTCGATGAGGGCGGCACGCTCCTGGTCGACGTCGTCGCCGTACCGGATGACAGCGGCCGGCTCTCGCTCACTGCCCATGAACCGGCGAACGACCGACGGGCTGGTACGAGGCGGGCAGCTCCCGCGGGCTGAGGAGGAGGGCCCGTCGTTTCGGCGCTCGCCGGGCGGGTGGGTGGAGCCGACCGGATGCGAACCGGCGTCCTCGCGGTTTTGGAGACCGCGCGTCGACCCCTGCGCTACGGCTCCCCCCGCCCCGACCCTGTCCCGGCATCCGCCGACGCCCCCGCTGACGGCTCCGCCCGGCTCCCGCCGCTGTTCGCGGCGGGAGCCGCGGTCAGGCCGGGACCCCGTCGGGGCGTTCCGCGGCGGCGCGGTCCGCGTCGTCCGGGTCCTCGTCGTGGTGCTCCTCGACGCTGTGGGAGTTCGTCAGGCTCAGCGAGCCGCCCGCGGCGATCAGGCCGACGGCGACGGCGATCACGCCGTAGGTGATCCGCTCGCCGTGGAAGAAGGACTCGACGAGGCTCCGGCTCCAGGTGCCTGCCGGGAGTTGGGTGGTGACCAGCGCGGCGATGAGGGTGCCGACCACGGCGGTGCCGATGCTGGAGCCGACCTCCTGGGCGGTGTCGTTGAGGGCCGCGCCGATGGACGTGCGGTTGGCCGGCATCGCGTCGACGAGCGCGACCGCGCAGATCGTCATGATGGTGCGCAGCCCCACCGTCATGACCACCATGCAGACGGCGATGACGGCGTACCCGTGGTAGACGCCCCAGGACATCCCGCCCAGCGCCGCTGCGAGGCAGACCGAGCCGACCAGGCAGGCGACGCGGTGGCCGAACCGGCGCGCGAGCCACTCCGACAGGGGGGTGGCGCCGAGCAACGTCACGATGATCGGCAGGTTCGCCAGGCCCGCCCGCACCGGGCTCCACCCGTAGGCGTACTGGAAGTGCAGGATCAGCCCGAACATCACGCTGGCCATCGCGATCGCCATGCCGATCTGCGCGATGGCGGCGCCGCGGACGGTGCCGTTGGAGAACAGCCGCAGGTCGAGCATGGGCTCCTTGCTGCGCCGCTCGTGCCAGACGAACGCGATCCCGGCCACGAGGGCGCCGGCGATCGACCCGACGGTGGCCGCGGACTGCCAGCCGTTGTCGACGCCGCTGGTCAGGGCGTAGCAGGCGAGCCCGATGGTGCTGATGCTCAGAACGGCGCCGGGCAGGTCGAGCGCGTCGCGGGTCAGGCCCTCCGGACGGTCGGCCGGGACGCCGAGCCGGACGCCGATGCACGCGATCAGCGCGATCGGGGCGTTGACGACGAGCAGCCACTCCCACCGCACATGGGCGAGCGCGGTGCCGCCGAGCAGCGGGCCGAGGACGAAGCCGGACATGCCGACGATGATCATCACGGTCATGGCGCGCATCCGCAGCGCCTTGTCGTCGAACAGCCGGAAGACCAGCGAGTTCGTGATGGGGGCCATCGCGGCGGCCGCGACACCGAGCGCGGCCCGCAGCGCGATCAGCTCGCCCGCGGTGGTGACGGCGATCACGCACAGGCTCAGCGCGCCGAACACGGCGAGGCCGACCAGCAGCACCCGGCGGCGGCCGAGCCGGTCGGCCATCGACCCGGCGGTGAGCAGCAGGCCGCCGAAGGTCAGTGAGTACGCGCCGGTGACCCACTGGAGCGCGGTGGTGCCGCTGCCGAGGTCGCGGCCGATGGTGGGCAGCGCGATCGACAGCAGCGTGTTGTCGACCATCTCGACGAAGAAGGCCAGGCAGAGGGCGGCCAGCGGAATCCAGGCCGCCCGCAGGGACGGATAGGTGGCGGATGGCGCGGTCTGGGGAGGCGGGGCGGTGGTCATGGCGGCCCTCCTATCGAACGAGGTTCGGCTATCGAACGGGGTTTGAATATCGAACGGCGTACGATGAGCTAAGATAGAACAACGTTCGATCGAGAGCAAGTCGCGTGGGGATGTGAGCCATGGCAGAGGTGAGGAGCCGCCCGGGGGCAGGGCGCCGGCGTGCGTCGCATTCGATGGAGTCCGTACTCACCGAGGCGGTGGCCCTGCTCGACGAGGCGGGGGAACCCGCGCTGACCTTCCGGGCGCTCGCGCAGCGGCTCGGCGGCGGCGTCGCCAGCATCTACTGGTACGTCGCGAACAAGGAGGAACTGCTCGACCGCGCCACCGACCACGTCATCGGCTCGGTGCTCGCCGACCTCGAGGCGCTCCCCGAGCGCGACGACCCGATCGACGCCCTCCGCGACATGGCGCTGACGCTCTTCGACGCGATCGTGGCCCGGCCCTGGCTGGGCTCGTACTTCATGCGCAATGTCGGCGTCCAGGGCAACTCCCTGCGCCTGTACGAGCGGCTCGGCCGGCAGACCCTCCGCCTCGACCTCGACGCCCTCCAGCGCTTCCACGCGGTGTCCGCGGTCATCGGCGTCGTCGTCGGCTCCGCGGTCGACCTCGGGCAGGAGCCGCCCCAGGAGGTCCTCGGCGGCGCCGTGAGCCGCGAGGAGTACCTCGGCCGCTACGCCCAGGCCTGGCGCGAACTCGACCCCGAGGAGTTCCCCTTCGTCCTCGAGATCGTCGACGAGTTCGACGGCCACGACGACATCGACCAGTTCCGCTCCGCCCTGGAACTCACCCTCGCCGGCCTCCGCCTCCAGTCCACCACCTGACCGTCCGGGCCCGCCGCGCCGGCATCAGGGCCGACACCCGCGCCGGCGCCCGCGTTCCGACGGCCGGCGTCGGGTCATGCGGCAATGATAGTTAGTAGGTATCATTGGACGCATGCTCTATGCGACGCCGACCCTGACCCCCGACGACGAGCGCGTTCTGGCAGAGGTCGTCGGGATGCGCTCGGAGCTGCGGCACGCGGTGAGCCAGGCGCCGTCGAAGTGGACGCAGGACCTGCGCCGTGCGCTGACGGCGTCGGCGATCGCCGCGTCCAACACGATCGAGGGCTTCCAGGTCGACGTGCGTGACGTCGCCGACCTGATGGACGGTGAACGGGAGGGCATCGACGCCAGCGAGGCCGACAAGGCGGAGACCCTGGCCTGTCAGCAGATGATGACCTACATCCAGTCGCTGTACGACGTCGCGGATTTCACCTACAGCAAGGGGCTCCTCAACGCCCTGCACTGGATGCTGCAAGGCCATCACCACAGCCGCCGCAGGCCGGCCGGGCAATGGCGTCCGATGCCCATCTTCATCAGTGCCGCGGGCGATCCGCTCAGCGTCGAGTACGAAGGTCCGCACGAGGACCGCCTGCCCGCACTCGTCGGCGAGCTGGTGGACTGGCTCAACGAGGGCGACCTCGATGTGGACCCCCTGATCCGTGCCGCCATGGCCCACCTCAACCTCGTGAAGATCCACCCGTGGGTCGACGGCAACGGCCGGATGTCGCGCAGCCTGCAAACCCTCGTCATCGCCAGGGAGCATGTTCTGGCACCCGAGTTCTCCTCGGTCGAGGAATGGCTGGGGATGCCCGGGCATACGTGGGACTACTACAAGGTGCTCCGTGACGTCGGCGGCCCCGTGTACTCGCCGGAGCGCGACACGGGGCCGTGGATCTCCTTCAACCTGCGCGCCTATCACGAGCAGGCGCAGCGCGTACGCCATCGTGTGGAACGTTCGACGGATGTGTGGGTCCTGCTCGACGGCTACTCCGCGGCGCTCGGCGTCAGCGAACGGCAGGTCTCCGCGTTGCACGAGGTGGCCATCACCGGGCGGGTGCGCCGCTCGCGCTACGAGAAGAGCGAAGGACTCAACTCCCAGCAGGCCACGCGGGACATGCAGGCCCTCGTCAGGTCGGGAATCCTCGCCGCCGTCGGGCAGACCAAGGGGCGCCACTACGTGGCCGGCGACCGCTTCCCCCCGGACGTCCTCGAGGCCGCCCACCGCCGCCACACGATCCGCGACCCGTACGATCCTCACTGACCGCCGGTGGCCTGGTCCCGTACCCCGGGCGGCGGAGGAGGGTCATGCGCATCGGCATCGTCGGCACCGAGAGCAGCCATGTCGACCACATCGTGCACCACCTTAACGTCGAGGCCCTGGGCGGCGATGCCCGCGTGGTCGCGCTGAGCGGCGGCGCCTCGGAGCGCAACGAACTCCTGTGCGCGAAGGGCGGGTTGGAGCGGATCGTCGAAGTGCCTACCGATCTGCTGGGCTTGGTCGACGCCGTGATGGTCACCGACCGCGACGGCGCCCTGCACCGCGCCCACGCCGTGCCCTTCCTCGAACAGGGCCTGCCGGTCTTCGTGGACAAGCCGCTGGCCTGCGACATCGCGGACGCGGAGGCGATCATCGCCGCCGCCCGCGCCCACGACGCGCCGCTCACCTCGTACTCGGCGCTGCGCGCGCTGCCCGACACCGACGCCCTCGCCGCCGAGACCGCGGCCCACGGCGGGGCGGAGGTCGTCGCCGTGTCCGGCCCCGCCGACCCGCAAGGCCCGTACGGCGGTGTCTTCTTCTACGGCATCCACGCCGTCGACACGGCCCTGCGCCTGGCCCCCGGCCCCCTCGGCGACATCCACGTGGCCCGCACCCCCACGACCCTCACCGCGACCACCACCGCCGGCACCACCCGCGTCGTCGTCACCCTCGTACGCCCCACCGAGACCGCGCAGATCCCCTTCCACGCCATGGCCGCCACCCGCACCCACCTCACCCAGCGCACCCTCACCCTCGGCGACCACTACCTCCTGCCGGGCCTGCGCACCTTCCTCCACATGGCCCGAACCCGCCAACTGCCCCTGTCCTACGACGCGTTGCTCCACCCGATCCACCTCCTCCACGAGCTCGCCCGCACCCCCGGCGCCCCGACCCCACGGCTGCCGAAATGACACCCCGCGAGGACCGCGCCGCCGGCGCGGTGGTCGGTTCGGCCGTAGGAGACGCGCTGGGCGCGCCGTTCGAGTTCGGCCCGGCGGGCGCCTTCTCGGCCCGCTTCCCCCGCCCCGGTGGCGGCGGGGAGATGTGCGGTGGCGGCGGCTGGGAGCCCGGCGAGGCCACGGACGACACGCAGATGGCGGTGCACGTCGGCGAATCGCTCCTGGAACGGGGCGGGTTGGACCTGCCGGACGTGTTCGCGCGCTTCCGGCGGTGGGCTGCGGCCGACCCGAAGGACATCGGCCTGCAGACCGAGGACGTCCTGACCAACGGCCTGCCCTGGGACAGTGCCGCCGCGGAGCACTTCCGCACCAACCAACGCGCCGCCGGCAACGGCGCGTTGATGCGCGCGGCCACCTCCGCGGTCTACTTCGCCGCACACGGCCGCAGCGCCACGATGGAGGCCGGACGCCGGCTGTCCGCCCTCACGCACGGGGACCCGGCGGCGTGGGAGGGCACCGCGATCCTCCACGAACTGCTGCGCGTCGCGCTGTCCGGCGGCGACCCGCTCACCGCGATCCCCGCCACCCTCGCCGCCGCCCACGACGACCACCGCGACCGCTACGCGACCGTCCTGGCCCCCGACTGGCACCCTTCCCGGGCCTCCGAGTTCAACGGCGCCGTCTGGCCCTGCCTCGGCTCCGCGGTCTGGGCGGTGCGCACCACCACCTCGTACGAGCACGCGGTCCGCGCAGCGATCGACCTCGGCGGCGACACCGACACCGTCGCGGCGGTCACCGGCGCCCTGGCCGGCGCACTCCACGGCATCACCGCCGTCCCCGCCCGCTGGACCACCCCGCTCCACGTCCCCCTCCCGGCAACGCCGGCCCCCCACCGAACCCTCCGACTCCCGCACCTCACCCACCTCGCCCACCGCCTGGCGACCGCCTGACGCGACGCTTCCGGGCAGCCGTGTCACCCGACTGCTGCCAGGGTGTTGCCCGTCCGCTGCGGTGGGTCCCGTTGCGGGCCGCAACGGTGTTGCGTGCCGCCAGTCTGGATGCCGTCGGGCCGATCGGCCGGGCAGGGCGTGCGGCGGCACCCGCCGCGGAAAGAGGTCTTCAGTGCGTACACCGTTACTGACCGTCAGAGCGGCGCTGGTCTTCACTCTGGCCGTGCTGGCGGGACTCGGCGCCGGAGTGGTGTCCGCGGTGGGCGGCGTCGAGCCCACCCAGTGTGTTCTGTGCGGAGCAGGGACTTTCGGTGTGGCGGTTCCCTTCTTCGATCGGCTCATCGGCGGTACCGGGCCCGAGTGAGAGGAGCCGACGCCATGCTTGGCATCGGACCAGAACCGCCCGGTGCGGAGACCTGTGGACAGGAGGGCACGGAGGGATGGGCGAATTAAGGCCGCTGGCCGAAGAGTTGGACGACGACTGCCGAGCGTTCGCGCAGGCGCTGCGTACGCTCTTCGCCGGCTTGGGGGTATCGGTGCGTCGGTACGCTGCCCGGCGCTACCGCGACGCCGGGACGGTCTCCCGCTACCTGGGCGGCACGCGGGTGCCGCCCTGGGAGTTCGTGGTCGAACTCTTCGCCGACCTCGCCGCGGATCACGGCGCTCCGGCGACGCCGCTGACCCTGGAACGCGTCCGTGAACTGCACCGCCTCGCGGTCCAGGGCGGTGTCCCCCCGGCGGACGGGGTGCAGGTCCTTCAGCAGCAACTGGCCGACGCCGACCGTGAGGCACGCCGCGCCACCGCGCAGGAGGACGTGCTCGGCGATGCGTTGCTGGACCGCCAGCACCGCATCGCCGACCTCGAAGTGCGTTTCAGTCTGCTGGAGTCGCAGTGGTTGGCCGAACGCACATCGACCCAGCTGCCGCCGGACGGGTCGGGCAGCGTGGACGACCTGCTCGCCGAGCGCCGGCGACTGGAGAGCCAGGTCAGGACACTGGAGACGGAGCTCGAGGAGACCCGGCTGCGGGTCATGCTCGCGGAGTCCCGGTGCGACGTCCTGGAACGGCAACTTGCCATCGCCGAAGGGCCGTTGCCCGCACTCGGCACGATCGAGCAGGCCCCTGCCGCTGTCCTGGCCCCCCCGGCCGAGGCGATGTTGCGGAACCCGGCGCGCATCCTGATCGTGGACGACAAGCAGCCCAACCTTCTCGCACTCGAGGCGGTGCTGGCCGGTCTGGGGCACGAGGTCGTGACCGCGGACTCGGGCCAAGCCGCGCTCAAGGCCCTGCTGGACAGCGAAGGGTTCGCCGTCATCCTGCTCGACGTGCAGATGCCGGACATGGACGGCTACGAAACGGCCCTCCACATCAAACGCCGGGCCCGCACCCGCAACATCCCCATCGTCTTCCTGACCGCCATGGACCACGACCCGGCGCACATCTTCCGCGGTTACACCGCGGGCGCCGTCGACTACCTGGTCAAGCCGTTCGATCCCTGGATCATCCGTGCCAAGGTCGAAGCCTTCGTCCAGATGCACCTGGAGGCCCGCGCCACGCCGTGACGACGGCGGGCCGCGCACGGGGGTGCCGTGCGCGGCCCGATCGCGGCGGGGCGGTCAGTGCCCGAGGTCGCTCAGGAACTTCTTCGTGTACTCCAGCGCAGTCGTGCTGGGGACGGAGTTGCAGGTGGGGGAGGCGTACGTGTACGAGCAGGGCGTGTCCCGGTCCAGCGACCAGTAGTGCAGCCCGGCCAGGCCGTTGCTGACCGCGTACGACGACAGCGTGTCCACGTCCGCGGCGGTGAAGGTCTCGCTGGTGGCGTCGTTCATGCCGATCATCGGGGTGACGGCGATCTTGCTCGCCGGGACCCCGTAGGTGTGCTCCAGGTTCTTCACGGCCTGGATCGCCGACTGCGCCATCTCGCAGGTGCCGCCGGAGACGACGCACACGCTGCTGGAGGCGTTGCCGTAGTCCATGGTCATCAGGTTGATGACGTACTTCTGGAGGTTGGAGGCGAGGACCGCCTTGACGACCGTGTCGCCGAGCGAGTTCACGCCGCCGTAGCCGCCGTCGGACGCGCCCAGCGTGGCGAGGGTGAAGGAGAACTGGAGGTTCGGGTACTGCGCCTGCGCGCCGGCCGCCGCGGCGACCAGGTTCTGGATGTCCGACGCGCTCTGGCCGCCTTCGATGTCGAAGTCGATGCCGACCAGGTTGGGGCTGGCGTAGCGGGCGATGAACGACTCCATGCCCGCCGTCGAGCCGCAGGTGAAGCTTCCGGCCGCGCCGCCGGTGGACACGACGTAGTTCAGCCCGGCGGACTTCAGCTGCGGCACGTTCTCGGCGGCCCAGGAGGCACCCGGGACGCCGCCCCAGTTCTCGCTGCCGCAGGCACCGGTGGCGAACGAGACGGTGAGCGCGGGCAGGTTCGGCACGTACTGCGACACCAGGCTGCCGGAGCCCACCACCGGCAGCGCGGACCCGGTCACGGCCGACTGCATCTGGTAGGTGTTCCAGTTCATGTTGATGGTGACGTCCTTGTACGGGCTGAAGAGCAGCCCGCTGGCCGAACCCGTGCCGGTCCCGCCGCTGCCGCCGGTGGAGCCGCCCGTGGACCCGCCGGTGGTCCCGCCCGTGGACCCGCCGGTACACGCGCCGGCCGATGTCCAGGGCTGTCCGCTGCCGGCGCCGCCGTTGCTGGTCGCGGGGTCGTTGCCCTGAGTCCAGTAGTTGGCCGTGTAGTTGGTCCCGTTCTCGCTCGCCTGCTGGCCGGCGGTGTAGACCGTGCTGGAACTCCACGCCGCGGCGCAGGTGGAGGCCGCCTGCGCGGCGGGCGCCGAGGCCATCGCGAAGGCCGCGCCGCCGATGGTCAGCCCGAGTGCCGAGCCGGTGATGAGTGCCTTGCGCAGAACGTGTCTTCCGACGCGCATGGGAATCCTCCAGGAGTGAGGGGCGCTCTTGCGTCGCGGCGCCTCGCCCCGCTGACCCGGTGGGTGGGCGAGGCGGCCGCTTCGCACGTGGGGGTGAACGAAGTGGTCCTGAAACGTCGAGCAGATTGGTCAAGACCAATATGTAGGGGCGGCGCGCGGGCCGGTCAACCCTTCAACAAAGTTGCATAATTACTTTGGCCGGATCGGGCGGCAGCCCCCAGGGGGCCGACGGGGGTGGAGACGCGATCTCCACCCCGAGCTCAACCCGTGGGTTGAGGGAACGGGGCCCGCCGCAGCGGATGCTCGATGCCATGACCACCACCGACTGGATCATCGACATCGTCCTCGTGCTCATCGTCTTCCGGCAGATGCGCGAGGAGCGGCTCACCGTCCGGACCGTGCTGCTGCCGCTGGCCATCATCAGCTGGGCGGCGGCCACCTACCTGCACCACATCCCCACCGCCGGCAACGACCTGCTGCTGGCGGGCATCTTCGTCGCCGTGGGCATCGCCTTCGGCCTCGTCGGCGGTCTGCTCACCCGCGTCCGGCTGGCCGACGGCCACGTACGGATACGCGCCTCCGTGGGCGCGGCCGCCCTGTGGGTGGTCAGCATGGGGTTCCGGCTCGGTTTCGCCGTGTGGTCCTCGCACCCCTCCGGTGAGGTCCACGTCGCGCACTTCTCCGCCGCGCACGACATCACCAGCGCCCAGGCGTGGGTGGTGGCGCTCATCCTGATGGCGTTCGGCGAGGTCGTGGTCCGGCTGGGCACCATCGTCCTGCGCGGGCAGCTGCTGCTCGGCCGCGCGAAGCGCGACGGAACGGCCGCCTCGGAGCAGCAGCCCCGGCCCGCCGAGTACGTCTGACCGCCGCGGCGGCCACCCCACCCCACCCCATCCCACCCTTGCCCGGCCCGGGACTCCGACCCGCGGTCGGGCGCAGCGCACCCGGTGGACGCTCCGCGTCAGATGGCGACGACGGTCAGGGAGCCGTCCAGCCCCTTGAATCCGGCGGCGTCGCGGGTGAACCGGGGGAGGCCCTGGACGGAGGCGATGGCGGGGATCGCGAGGTCCGTTCGTCACCTGGCAGCACCATGTGGCCACCGTGTGCCGCTGCTCGCTGCTCGCTGCTCGCTGGACGCCGCCACCGCCGCCGGCCCGCCTCGTCGGTGGCGTCAAGACGTGGCGGGAGCCGTCATCCGTCTGACTCGAGGATGCCGAGCAGGAGGTGTGCGAAACGGTCGGGCTCGCGGATGGGCAGTGCGTGGCCGGAGCCGGGAACGTGGACGGTCCGGACCCCCACCTGCTCCCAGACCGCCTGGCTGGCGGCGGCGTCGAAGATCTGGTCGCCGTCGGCGATGACGGCGGTGACCCGCGCGCGTGCCGATGCGCTGAGCTTCGACAGGAAGGGCCGGAAGTCGATGACGTGCCGCAGTACCCCGGCGACCGACTCGGCCGGCGTGGCCTCGGCGATGGTGGCGACGCACTTGATGTCGTCGGCGTCGGCGGAGGTGTCGTCCGCGCGGTTCGCCAGGATGCGGCGGGCGAACGTCGTGCCGTCGTGCGCGGCTCCGACAAGGGCCCCGACCGCCTCGGGCGTGACGAGCCCTGCGGCCGGATCGTCCAGCGGCACCGGACCGTTGACGTTGGGCGCGCAGGCCAGGACGGCGGCTGCCGCCGGCCCGAGCCCGCCATGGGTCTGAAGCCAGGACTGGATGACGCCGGCGCCGAAGGACCAGCCGACCAGGATCGGCGAGACGGTCCCGGCCAGCACCGCGTCCAGGTCGCGTGACCAGAGTTCCGCGCCGGCCACCGGACCGTCGGCCGTGAGCAGTTCGGGCGCGAGATCGGTGTCGGAGCGGCCGTGGCCGCGCAGATCGAACGCGAGCAGGCGGTAGCGGTCGGCAAGTTCCGGTACGGACATCACGCCTTCCCACATCTGGCTCGAACCGCCGAGGCCGTGGACGAAGACGAGGGGGCGTCCGTCCCCCCGGCCCTTCTCGACGACATTGATGCGAACGCCGTCTTCGGTGGTCACGTCAGGCATTCAGATCTCCGAACACAGGATGAGCGGGGGTGCGACGGCCTGAAGGCCGCGGACCGGTTCCGGGCCGACCCGCACAGCCGCCTCAGCGGCGAACCACGCCAGCAACTCCTCGAGCGCCGAGTCGTCGTGCACCGCACGGTCCGACAGCCCGGCGTACCGGTCGATCACGGTGTCGACCGCGGTCTCGGTCTCGGTGCCGGTCACTGCGCCGCAGCTCCCTCGGTGGCGGCTGCCGCCTTCGCCAGGATCACCGGATCGAACAACGTGCCCGGGTGACGCAGCATGTAGGACACGTTGTTGAACGCTTTTGACACCTCCGGGTCGACGAGGGAGGCACCGACGATCTGTGCCATGGCCAGGCGCTGCTGCCGCACTTCCTCCGACACCTCGGTCCCGTTCTCGGCGTCGAGGCGGGCGGCGTCTCCGCCCGCGGACACGGCCCAGGCCGCGTCGACGACCACCTGCTGGAGGCGGAAGAACTCGGTGGCGGCCTCGTCGAGGTCGGCGCCACTGCCGAGGTAGGAGGCCAGGCAGGAGGCGTGCAGCGCGGCGGAACTCATGCCCTGGCCGTAAACCGGGTTGAAGGACGCCACGGCGTCCCCCACGCTGACCAGGCGCGCCGGCAGGCGTTCGGCCTCGGCGAAGTGGCGCCGCCGGCTCTCCGCCTGGTGGTACGTCACCACGTCGCGGGTGACGCCGCCGCTGGTGACGTCGTTGAAGACCGGAGGCAGCGCGGCACAGTGCGCGCGGAACTCGTCGATCGTCCTGCCGGGCCGGTTGTCGCCGTAGCCCATCAGCATGACGAGCCACTGCTGCCCTTCGACCGCGGTCGCCGCGGCGACGGACACCCCGCCCGACGGGTACTGCGGCGTGAACAGTTGCAGCACCGTCGCCACTTCCAGCTCCGGGAACTTCGCCTGGCGCTCGAACAGGGCGGTGGCGTAGTTGACCGGGGCTTCCAGCCGTTCCAGCCGGGGCTGGTCGTAACCGTCCTGCCCGAGCCAGTGCGAGAGCCTGCTGGAGCGTCCCATGGCGTCCACGACGAAGTCCGCCGCGAGGACTCCCTCCGCCCGCTCGCCCTGACCGCCGGTTCCGGCCTCGGTGAAGCGCACACCGGTGACGGCGCCGCCGCCGCACCGCAACCCGGTCGCCTGCGCCCGCAGGACCGAGACATTGGGCAGGGCGGTGACCCGGTCACGGACGAGGGTCTCCAGCAGCGGACGCCCGATGGCGAGGAACTGGTGGTCCACGCCGTCCGGCGCCTGCCGGGCGTCGTCGTAGCCGACGAACTGCTTGTCCGGTCCGGCCAGCGACGCGCCGCGGTCCCGCGCCTCCTGCGAGACGCCGGGAAGCCACCGCTCGATCCACCGGCGGCCGGCGGGCAGCAGCGTGTGCACCTGCTGGTCCTGGGGCACTCCGGGGCGCGACCGGGCCTGCGCCGATATGTCGTCGGGCTCGACGATGACGACCTCGCGCGCGTGGTCGGAGAGCACCCGTGCCGCGAGGAGTCCCGCGATGCTCCCGCCCATCACGCACGCGGTGTCGAACAGGACGGGTGGGTCGTGCGGCGGCTCAGCGCCGACGAGGCTCTCGAAAAGAGCCACTGCGGATTCGGACACCGAGAACTCCAGCCGGTGAGTGGAACGGACCTGGACCGGCGGATCAGCGCCCAGGCAGTCGGAACCAGGACCCGCGAGGGTCCGGCGGGACCCGCTCCGTCCCGGGGGGGAGGGCGGGAAGCGCCTGCTCATGCTCACAAGGCCCGCACGCCGGAGGCCAGTACCGGCCTGCCGAGTGCGTGGTACTTCCGTGCCACCCGAGACGGCGCCGTGCGCCCGGCCTGGGGTGGTGGGCCGGGAGTGGCGGCCGGTGCGGAGTAACGTTGCGCGGGATGAGCACCGAAGTGAGCGTGTCTCCATGGCGGATCGGGGACCCCTCGACGCCTGTGGTCGACATCACCGTGCCGTACGCGAACGAGAACCGGAACCGTGTGCTGCTCGGGGAGTGGCGGCGTCAGGGCGGCGAGCGGGTGCCGGCGCCGCCCATGCGGCTGCCGCGGCACGGCGCGGGGACGTACCGCGCGCGCATCTGGAAGCAGAACCTGCTCGACCTCTTCCTCGAGGACCAGTACAGCGACGCGGTCGCGGGCAGCACCGGGGGCCCGGGCGGGCACCTGGAGGACCGGATCGTGACGAGCGTGACGCTCAGCGGGGAGTGGCGCTTCGCCACGGAGAGCCAGCGGACCACGGCGGCGGCCGGAATGGTGTGCGTGCGCAGGAACGAGGACCCGTGGGACTTCGAGGTCGCCCGCGGCACCCGGGCGATCACCCTGGTCCTCCCCGCGAGCGAGATCCGCTTCCCGGCGAACACGCGGGCGGTCACCGCGGAACAGACCTCACCCGCCGCGGCCCTGCTGCTCGCCCAGCTCCGGCTCTGGACGGAACTGGCGGACGGACTCGGCGCCGCCGCCGGCGGCGCGGCCCGCAACGCCACCCTGGAACTGTTCAGAGGCCTGATGAACGACCAGGTCATCGACGACGCCGAGTTCGCCCCCGCGCTCCTCAGGGCGGCGATGGACCACATCGAGACCCGGCTGCTCGCCGACCCCGACCTCAGTCCCCGCGGGATCGCGGCGGCCCTGAACGTGTCCGTCCGCACCCTTTACCGCGCGTTCGGCCAAGCGGCCACGCCGCCGGTCATGGGATACGTGCGCGAACGCCGCCTCGAACGCGCCAGGGCGGAGCTGGCCTCGACGCGGCTGACCGTGTCCGAGATCGCCGCTCGCTGGCACTTCGCCGACAGCAGCCACTTCGTCAAGGCGTACAGGAAACGATTCGCCGAGCCCCCCACCGCGGCCCGCTAGGACTCCCCAGGCCGCCGACGGGGCGGCCCCCTTCGAGCCCGCCCCGCTTCCGGCTTCAGGGAACGCGGTGGCCCCCGGCACGGAACAGTTCGTACCACTCGGCCCTGGTGAGCCCAAGGTCGGAGCCCTGGGCGGCGCCCGCGACGCGCTCCGGGTTGGTGGTGCCGAGCACGACCTGCATCTGGGCCGGGTGGCGGGTGATCCAGGCAGTCGCGATGGCGATGGCGGGGACGTCGTACCGGGAGGCGAGCCGGTCGATGACGGCGTTGAGCTCGGGATAGTCCGGCGAGCCGAGGAAGACACCGTTGAAGAAGCCGGCCTGGAAGGGGGACCACGCCTGGATGGTGATGTCGTTGAGCCGGCAGTAGTCGACGATCCCGCCGCCATCCAGGGTCGCCGCCTGCTGCTCATCGAGCATGTTCGCGGCGACCCCTTGCGCGATGATCGGCTCGTGCGTGATCGACAGCTGGAGCTGGTTGGCCACGATGGGCTGGCGTACGAACTTGCGGAGCAGGTCGATCTGGCGCGGGGTGTGGTTCGACACACCGAAGGCGCGCACCTTGCCCGACGACTCGAGTGCGTCGAAGGCCCGGGCCACCTCTTCGGGCTCGACGAGTGCGTCGGGGCGGTGCAGGAGCAGGATGTCGATGCGGTCGGTGCGCAGGGCCGCGAGTGAGCCCTCGACCGACTTGACGATGTGCTCGTAGGAGAAGTCGTAGTACGGCCCGTCCGTCACGATCCCCGCCTTGGTCTGGATCGTGATCTCGTCGCGCTGTGACGGACTCAGCGCCATCGCGTCGGCGAAGCGGCGTTCACACGCGTGCAGTTCGCCCCCGTAGATGTCGGCGTGGTCGACGAAGTCGATCCCCGCGTCGCGTGCGGTGCGGACGAGCTCGCGGACCTCGTCGTCGGACTTGCGGGCGATACGCATCAGGCCGAGCACGATGTTCGGAGCGAGGATGTCGGTGCCGGGCATGATGAACGTCTTCACGGCGGGTTCCTTTCCGGTGTCCAGGTCTGCACAGTACAAGCCGGGGCCTGTCCGCTGCCGTGGGGCGCTCGCAAGGGACTTGAGGACGGTTGCAAGGCGGCCGGCCGCCTCCCCGGAGACACGAAGGTGCTCAGTGACGGCACGACGTCCGAAGCCATCGATGACGTCAAAGCCGATGACACCGTACTGGCCGCCAGCCCGCTGACCGGTGAGACCAGGCCGGAAAAGGTGCGCTGACGGCCTCCGCCTCCCCGACGGCCGCACCACCCGCATCGCCCACGTCCGAGACGACATCGGCCACATCTTCACCTACAACCTGACGGTCACCGACCTCCACACCTACTATGTGCTCGCGGACGCGACACCGGTCGGCGGAGTCGGAACACCTCACTGGCAGCCCGCAAGACAAACATTGATCCCAGCGTAGATGGACAGCGATCTGCGGCGCGCGTCGGCTGCATTGGAAATGCAGTGAATTTTTATTCTGATGTAGAGGGTGGGGAATGAGATATCGCGTGGTTGTCGGGCAGTTGGTGCCTGCCCTGGTGGCAGCCGTGTGGGCCGCGGGCCTTTCCGTTGTGTCGGCCCCCGCCGCGCAGGCGACTGCTCCCGGGAATCCAGGACTGCTGGCGGGCTCGAAGATCATCAACGGGGGTGAGGTGACCACGGCCACGGAGAACCCGGACGGGTCCCGCCTCATCCTGCACCTGATGTCCGGCGGCAATTCCGATCAGGGCGGCGGCGTCTCCTGGGCACCCGACGGCACGCGGGTCGCCTACACCAACGGCGCTCCGGCAGTGGACACCTACCTGCCGGACGGCACCGGCGAGCAGTTCGTCGCTGAAGGCGGGGCCGATCCGACGTACACGACGGACGGTGCCACGATCATCGAGGCGATATCGAGTGGGCCGGACTACACCCAGTACCAGCTCTACAAGTCGCCGGCCGCAGGCAGCCCGACCGGGCAGCAGTACCAGGACCCGCCCCCCTGGTTCGCCGAGCCGACGGGCGGATCGGACCGCTATCCGAGCGTGTCGTCGACGACCGGCGAGGTGATCTTCGAGCACGACGCCGCCGGAGCCTCGGACATCTGGACCGACCACGGCAACGCCACCGCGGGGTTGTTGATCGCCAACGGCCGTCAGCCGGACATCTCGCCGGACGGCTCGTCCATCGCGTTCTACCGCCTCGTGAACGGCTACGACCAGCTCTTCGTGCAAGCCGCGGACGGCTCCGGCACGGCCACTCAGGTGACCAGCGGCTCCACCAACCACACGTACCCCAAGTGGACTCCGGACGGACTGGGGCTGGACTACAACGCCAACCCGGGCACCAACTACCTGGACACCGTCGGCCACCACCTGGTGCTGGCGTCGAAGGCGGACTCCGTCATCCCGGGCGGCCTCTTCTCGGTGAGCCAGCAGCCCACCGGCACCTCGTCGCTCGGACAGGCGGCCTCCTTCCACTCCGTCAGCCCTCAGCGCCTGCTCGACACCCGCAACGGCACCGGCGAGGTGACCAAGGGTGCAGTTCCGGCGAACGGGACCCTCGCGGTGTCGGTCGGCGGCGCCGTACAGGCGCCCTCCCGCTCCCTCACCGCCGCGGTGCTGAACGTCACGGTCACCGGGGCCACCGCCGGCGGGCACCTGACGGTGTACCCGGAAGGCTCCGACCTGCCGAGCACGTCCAACCTCAACTGGTCGACCGGCCAGACCATCTCCAACCTCGTCACGGTCCCCGTCGGCCCTGACGGAGAGGTCGACCTGACCAACCAGAGCAGCGGCAGCACCCAGGTGATCGCCGACCTCCAGGGCTACTACTCCACGCAGGACTCCGGTACGGGCTACACGCCGGTCAGCCCGACGCGCATCCTGGACACCCGAAGCGCCTTGGGCGGCTCCACCCGAACTCCCCTTACCGACAGCACCATCAAGCTCGCCGTGCGCGGCAAGGCCGGGGTGCCGGCCGGCGCCGACTCCGTCGCAGTCAACCTGACCGCCGTGCACACCAGCAGCTCGGGCTACCTGGAGGCGTACCCGGACGGCACCACCACCCCGACCGTCTCCAACGTCAACTGGAACCACTCCGGCGCCACTCTGGCCGGGCTGGCCATCGTCCCGATCGGCACGGACGGCAGCATCGCCATCAAGGTCCACGGCACAGCCGACGTACTCGCCGACGTCTCCGGTTACTTCAGCGCGTCGTCCAGCGGGCACCCTTACGTGAGCCTCGCACCGCACCGCCTCCTCGACACCCGCCATGCCATCGGCGTGACCACCACCTCCGCGCTGGCCGGTGGCCACACCCTCGCCTTCCAGGCCGCAGGCGGCACCACCGGCGTCCCCAGCGGCACCAAGGCCGTCGTCCTCAACATCACGGTGACGGGTTCCACCGCCGCCGGACACGTCATCGCCTGGGCCGACGGCGGCACCCAGCCGACGACGTCCAACCTCAACTGGAGCGCCGGCCAGACCATCGCCAACCAGGTGATCGTGCCCCTCGGCACCGACGGCAAGGCCGAGTTGTACGTCAACAGCACCACGCACCTGATCGCCGACGTCTTCGGCTACTACAGCTGATCCCTCCGGAACCGACCTCCGCCCATGGCGCCCGGCGACCCGAACTCCTCTCGGGCCGCCGGGAGACGCCCGCTTCATCTGGTCGGCCCGTCGCTTTTCCTCAAGCGTCGTCGACAGAGTCGGACAACAACGAAGCCCCCAGATCTTAGATCCAGGGGCTTTCTTATGGAGCGGATGACGGGAATCGAACGCGCGCTCTGAGCTTGGGAATGACGGAATTCCCGGGCATCTGTACCGGCCGGTGGCAGGCACGATCCTGAAGTGCTGGCTGGGGCAGGGCCGTTGGTGGCTGCGTCGACCACGGTGCGTGGTGTGGGAGCGGTGCGGGTCGTACGACTGGACGGCGTCCCCGCTGCGTTGATGTCTCGACCGGCGGCGCGCTCGATGGGACTGTAATCCTTCGGTAGGACGGCGATGGAAGCTGTAACCGTGGAAAGCGCGGGCAGGGGATCTGATGCGGTGCGCCGACTCGGAGAGACTTCGATCTCGGGAGGAGTCCACGTGACAGCGGATGTCTTGCTGCTCCAGCGGCTCGAGGCGCTTATGGATCATCTGGCGCCGGAGGAGAGGGTTCGGCTCGGGGGCCCGCTTCTGGGCCTTGAGCCGGCGCGGCAGCGCTACGAACTCGTGGAGTGCAATCGGCTTGCGCTGGGTCGAGTGCTGGGCCGAGATCTGCGACTTGTGCACCGCCACCAAGCCGAACTGCTCGACCTCCTCTCGCTGGATAGCAATATGACCAACCAGTTGGTGTTCCCGCTCGTTACGGCACTGGGACGGCGGCCGGTCCTGCAGTACATCGTCGACGCAGTCGGCCAAGGGGAGTGGCCGCAGCGGGCGAACGCCTCCGCAGCGGCCTATTGGGTCCCGAAAGGGCCGGGCATCCCCGGTCGAGAGGAGCTCTTCACCGCGGTGAGGGACGGCGTCATGTCGGCAGCCGACGCGAGGGCGAGGCTGCGACGCCTCCGGGCACAGCCCGAACAGACGGGCAACGACTCTGTCGCCGATCTGTGGCCCGAACTCTGGCTTGCGTCCATGAGGGCTTTCGTCGACTGCGACGATGACGGCCTGCGCCTACGGCTGCACAGAGCCTTTCCTCTGGCCGCCGCACACTACCCACCCGAGGCCGCACCACTGCGCGAAGAAGCCGAACGCATCGCGCTGGCACAGCCGGAACGGTTCGGCCGGTTGCTCTGGGGTTCCACGGGTTACGGGCTCGCCATCTGACCGGCCAGGAACCGATGCGACTGCCACCTGCCCAGCCACTTTCCGTACGGTCCACCGATCCGACGGGCGGAGCTGCTGGACGTCGGTGGTGGTCAGGGCGGGGAGCAGGTTCACGGTTCTCCTCGCGTGCGGCTGGGCTGCCTCGCGGTGGGTTCGGTTGGCGTCAGTCCCGGGTAGAGACCTCGGGCAAGATGGCGGAGTAGGGCACGCCGGTGCGTTTCGCGTGGGTGACGATGTCGGTGGTGCCCGCGTAACTGCGGGCGGTTGGCGGCCCAGACGGCCAGGAGGACGTCCACGACACCGCCGAGGATTCCGCTGCCGGCCTGCCCGATCACCGTGGTGAGTGCGGCCCGGACGAGCCGCGCCGCACGGTCCGGCGGTCCGCGGTGGCCGCTGATGCCCAGTCGCACGTCGACCTGCCTTTACTCCGTCGTTGATCAGAGGTGGACGCCGTGGAATCGTTCGTCGAAGTCCCTGGCGGCCCGCGGCGGTGGTCGAGGTGTGGGAGCGGCGAAGGAGCCGGCGGCCTGCTGTTCGTTGGCGAGCGCGGCGCGCCGTTCCGCCGTTCCGCCGCTCGACCTTCGGCCGCGGGTGGCGCGGGCCCCTCCCGTCGGCATGCCGCCGCTATCTTCTTGGAGTTATGGCGGACGACAGCTTCGGTGTCCTGTTGGAACGGCTGGCACTCGGCAAGATGGGCGAACTTGTCGCTGCTGCCCACCAGGCGGGCACGAGGAGCGAGTTGGAGGCTGTGCTCCGTGGCGGGTCGCCGGGATCGGATCTCTTGCGCGTGCTCGCTCCCGTTCTCGGGTGGCATGCTGCTGACGTTTTCGCTCTGGCCGATGTGTCCCTCCCCGACGATCTCCGTCCTGCGGACCGGTCGACGGGAGGCGGGGTTCCCGCGTTGGTCCGGTCGTTCATCGCCTTGGGCTTGGAGCAGCAGGCGGAAGTCCTTCACTTCGTGGCGTCCATGCCTGCCGAGAGGCCGGCGGCGCCGGTTCGGACGCCCCCGCACATGGTCTATCCGTCCGGCCCCGGCGGGATTCTCATGCGCCTGGCCCGGAATCGCGGCCTCGGTTGGAGTGCCACCGCCCAAACGCTGGCGGTCACCACGGGGCGCTACTGGTCGGCGGCGACGTACGGAGGTATGGGCCATGGCCGCGTTTCCCTGAGCTCTGAACTGCTCGGGGATTTCTCTGCTCTGCTCGACATCTCCGAGGAAGATCTCACGGCGGTGACGGGTACCGCTTTTCCCGTTTTCACTGCTGAGCGGAAAGCAGATTTGCAGCGAGTTGGCGACCTGATCTGGCAGGTGCGGTGTTTGAGTGCGAGCCAACTGGGGCAGGCCAGGGCGCGGGCAGACGCGATGGCGGTGAAGGAGCGGTAATCGCCAGCTCGGCAGTCTCAAATTGCACGCCAATGGCGCGCCGATCACGGGGCCGTCGCGAAGCAGATGCTGGTCAGCGCGGCTTCGGGCTGATCAACGTGCATCCTGCAGCCTCCAGCGCCGGCCGAAGCTGACCGCCATGTACCGCTGGACGTGGTGCGGATGTGGTGCGGACCGCGTGGGGCGGGTCTGTCAGACGGCGACGACGGTCAGGGAGCCGTCCAGCCCTTTGAAGTCGTCGGCGTTGCGGGTGAAGAGGGGAAGGCCCTGGACGGATGCGATGGCGGCGATCATGAGATCCATCCTCCGGGGGCGTGGATCGCGCCCTGAGGCGATGGCAAGCGCTACGAGGGTGCCGTAGCGCGCAGCTGCGTCCCCGTCGAACGAGAGGGGGTCGAAATCGGCGACTGCCGCGCCCAGTTTTTCCATGCGGGCGGCGCGGACGGCAGCGTTCTTGGCCATGACGACCCCTTGCTGCAACTCGGCCATCGTGATGGCGGTGAGTTCGGGGACTGCGGGAAGGTCTGCCGGGTCGAGCACGTCCAGATCGATGTACGTGCAGGTGTCGAGCACACCGGCCGGGTGGCGCTCAGCCATGGTTGCGCTGCCAGGGGTCGTCGTCGCCGGCACGGTCTTCGGTCCCGAAGAACTCGTCCGCTTCCTGCCGCATGGCGGCGGCGTCGACGCGCGGCAGTCTGCGGTGCCGTTCCACCAGCTCTTCGGCACTCAGACGGCGCCTGCGGTGCAGGGGACGCAGTTCTGCGACCTCGGTGCCGTTGCGGGTGATGAGGTAGGTCTCGCCGGCTTCGACGGCGTCCATGACGGCTGCGGATCTGTTGCGGAACTCGCGCTGGGTGATGGTCTTCATGACCCGAGTGTAGCGCGTCGTGTCTCACGGTGCTACGAGCCGTTGAGGTGGTGCCGCTGGGCAAACGGGGCTGTGACCGCCGGGTGGCTGCCGTCGTCGAGGACCGAAGTTGGGGCCATGACCAGGAGGAGGCCGACTGTCCAACTTCGCGAACGCACCAAAGACCCGGAGCGAACGCCGGTCATGCCGGGGTGCTCGCGGCCCAAAGCCACCTGACCGCCCCGGCGCGCCCGTGCGGCTCGGACGTTCCAGTCGGCGGCGTGGAGACATCTGGGTGGCGGAGCCGCCGCACTCCGACAGGAGGAGGCGTTGCAATTTCTTTCATCGGGAAATGACGGGGAGGTAATCGAGCCGCGAATGAATTAAGCCCCAGGTCTCTGACCTGGGGCCTTGCAATGGAGCAGATGACGGGAATCGAACCCGCGCTCTGAGCTTGGGAATCATGGGGGTCTTGGTGGCATCTTTGCTGGTCGGCTGTCCGCGCGGGCCCCGAAGTGTCCACGTGTCCACCGCCATTGATGTCCGTGGTGGACCGCACGGCAGTGCTGTACATGGTGCGGATGCGGTGCGACGGCGATGCCTTACCGGTCGTGCAAGACGGTGGGCCGGGTGACGGGGACGACGGTGAGCAGGCCGTCGAGGCCCTTGTAGTCGTCGGGGTTGGTGGTAAAGAGGGGCAGCTCTTCGGCGATGGCGATGGCGGCGATCATGAGGTCGGCGACCCGGCGCCGTGGTTTGCGGCCGGCGCCGATGACGGCTGCGCAGACCCGACCGTAGATCCGGGCGGCGTCGGCGTCGAACGGGATGGGGTCGAACTCGTTCTCGGCGCGTTGCAGGATGTCCAGGCGGCGGCCCCGTTCGGCGTGCTCGTCGTAGTCGCTCTGCTCTTCGTTCCGGCGCACCTCGTGGGGGCCTGCGGAGAGTTCGGCGAGAGTGATGGCGCTGATCGCCACCTCGTCCGGGAGTTCGGCGGGGTCGAGCCACTTACGCAGGATGACGATGTTGGTGTCGAGCAGGCCCTGCGTGTACTCAGCGGGCATAGGGGTCGTCCGCTTCCTGCTCGGCGGTGGCGTCTTGGTCGGCCCTGAAGGCCTCCAAGGAGACGTCCGACGCGGTGCGGGACATTGCGGCGAACTCCGCACGCGGAACGAACCGCCGACGGCGGCGCAGCGGGATCAGCTCCCCGATCTGATGCCCGTCGCGGGTGACGGTGAAGGACTGTCCGCTCTGGACGGCGTCCATGATCTCTTTGGATCGGCTGCGCAGGTCGCGCTGGGTGATCTCGGGCTGCGCTGACATGGCTCTACGGTAGCACACGGTGCCACCACGTGCTGCGCTGGCTTGCGGCCCTGTCAGTCCCTTCAGTCAGACTCGCGGTATGAGTGTCAGATCGGATTTTTCACTGGATTTGCAGCTGAAGCGTGTCCTGGACGTGGCTGTTCATCCCGAGGTGAAGGCGGCTCTCGTATCGGCGCGGGCGCACATGAACAGCGGAAGGGGAGGGCATCGCCGAGGCGGACAGGCCCTCATCCCGTTGCTGGAGGCGGTTCGCAGTTGTGCGGCCGTTTTCGGTGAGTGGCAGGTCGTCCGGTTGGTCCAGGACTCCCTGGACTACGCCGAGGGCCGGATACTCAAGCCTGACTTCGATGAGCGATACCGCCTGTTCCAGGACGGAGCGCGAAATGAGAATCAGCGGGAATTCGTCGGAAACATGCTGTGGAACACCTTCCGCTTTGTCGCGGAGGCGAGCCGCGAGTAGGTGGATCAACACCCCGAGGCCGGAGTGAACGAACTGATCGCGCACTTCGGTTCGCTCTCGCAGGACGCGCGGTTTCTCGACGCGCCCGAGGACCGTCCGGGGCGCTACCGGGTGCTGCGTGGGCGGGCTGAGGCAGCGGCGTGGTTGGAACGCGTCCTGCGTGAACGAGTGGACATCGAGGCGCCCGCCGAGGCCGCCCGCAGGATCGTCACCTCTCCCGAGGCGGTGGCCCTCCTTGCTGCCGACACGGAGGGGCAGATGCTCCTCAGAGCGGCGGAGTTGCAGCGACGGGCAGCCGGCCTGGAGGCTTTGCGCAGGGTCGTCGAGGACACCACGGCTTCCGAACACGCGCTTCAGCGCGCGTTGGAGGGGCAGTACTGGATCTTCGGCGGGCGGTTCGTCGGTGAGGCGGCCCACCGCAGGTTGGTGCCCGGGGACGAGGTCGACATTCCTCTGATCCGTGGTGACGGCGCCCTGCACGTCGTTGAGTTGAAGCGCTCAGCGAGCCTGGTTGGCCCGATGGTGAAGAAGCACCGAGGTTCGTGGGTACCTACCGCGCAGGTGCACGACGCTGTCGGCCAGGCGGTGAACTATCTCGTCGGCTTGGACGAGAGCCGTCGGCGGCTCCGCGAAGAACTCGGCATCGAGACGCGACGGACCAGCGCGATGGTGCTGATCGGACACCCCTCGGTTCAGCCCTCCGTTCCAGAGGAGTCGATCAACGAAGCACTTCGCATCTTCAATACCCATGTGAATCGTGTGGAGGTGCTTACGTACAAGGAGTTGGTCGATAACGCCGAGCGCTCCTTGGGTAGCGAGCCTTCGCTGTAATCCCGCAGGCATCAGGACAGCCTGCGGCTTGTCCTAGGAATCGCCGAGCTCTGCAGGGCGGCGATAGTGGTTTGCGGGCCAAGAGAAAGCCCCAGGTCTCCGACCTGGGGCTATGCAATGGAGCGGATGACGGGAATCGAACCCGCGCTCTGAGCTTGGGAAGCTCATGTTCTACCATTAAACTACATCCGCGTGTGAGCGGCTTCGGGAAGACGCTGCGGGGATACTGTACCGCATGGCGGGGGTGGGAGGGGGAGGGGTTCGGGGGTGGGGGAGGGGTAGGTTGGGGGTCGGTGTGGTGGAGCCCCGGTGGGCGGGACATCCCCTAATGTGTGGGTTCGTCGGCCACGCGGAGTTGGGGAAGGGGCTACATGGAGCGCACGGTTGTTCGGTGTGCGGAGGGACATGTGTTCAGTACGGCGTCGTTTCCGATGCAGCATCTCGGCGCTGAACGCTTGGGCCCTGGACGGTTGTTGAGGTGCCCGAAGTGCGCGCGGCTGCGGCACGCGGTGCCGGTGGGCGAGCCCGCCGGTGGCCTGCACGGGGCCACGGGAAAGTAGCGGGCACGTAGACGGGAAGCGGGGCGACCGTTCCCGGCGCCTCGCCCCCCGTACGCCCTGCCCCCGTACGCCGTGCCCCCTGCGGCACGAGCACCCGTACGGCGTGGCACGCCCACCCACACGGCACCCTGATCAGGGTCGGTTAGTCTCGGGGGGTGCTTCTCTCAGACAAGGACATCCGGACCGAGATCGACAACGGCCGGGTGCGGGTGGACCCCTTCGACGCGGCGATGGTGCAGCCCTCGAGTATCGACGTGCGGCTGGACCGCTTCTTCCGGGTCTTCGAGAACCACCGCTACCCGCACATCGACCCCGCGGTGGAGCAGCCCGACCTGACCCGGCTGGTGGAGCCGGAGGGCGACGACGCGTTCATCCTGCACCCGGGCGAGTTCGTGCTCGCCTCGACGTACGAGGTCATCACGCTCCCGGACGACATCGCGTCCCGGCTGGAGGGGAAGTCCAGCCTCGGCCGGCTCGGCCTGCTGACGCACTCCACGGCAGGCTTCATCGACCCCGGCTTCTCCGGCCACGTGACGCTGGAGCTGTCCAACATGGCGACCCTGCCGATCAAGCTGTGGCCCGGGATGAAGATCGGACAGCTGTGCCTGTTCCGCCTGTCCTCCCCCGCGGAGTTCCCGTACGGGTCCGCCCGCCACGGCTCGCGCTACCAGGGGCAGCGCGGCCCCACGCCCTCCCGCTCGTTCCTCAACTTCCACCGCACGCAGGTCTGAACGAGCCGCCCGCCCACCGCGGTCGGGCCCTCACGGGTGCATCCGCGCACCCTTGAGCACCTTGTCCACCCCGTTCTTCGGCCCGTACACCGCGAGCCCCACCAGGTCGAGCCCGTCCCGCGGCACCGCCCGCACCGCCGCCCGGTTGTCCCGGTCGTTGCCGGTGGCGAAGAGGTCCGCGGTGAACAGCGACCGCGGCAGCGCGCGGGACAGCGCCCGGGCGTGCGCGGTGGTCAGCATCTGCTGGTCGCCCTCGAAGACCAGCACCGGCTGCCGGAACATCGGCAGGTAAGGCGTCCCGTCGGCGTCCTCGTACGGCTCGCCCATCACCTCCGGCACGTGCGAGCCGAGCCCGCTGACGAGGAAGGCGGTGACATTGAGCCGCTGCCACGTCTCGAGGTCCTCCCGCAGGAGTACGGCGATCTTCGTGTCGAAACGGATCGGCTCGGGCGGCTCGGGTGCGATGTCGCTCTCGGTGCTGTCGTTCTCGGTGCTCATGCACCCACCCTCGCGCCCGGGCCCGCCCCGGATCTTGTACGTTCCTGACCGATCAGATCAGCGGCAGCTTGAAGAGCATCAGCAGCGCCACCAGCTGGATCGACGCCGCCCCGAGCGCCTTGTGCCAGGGCAGGTCGTGCGACTTGGCCACCATCGA
This sequence comes from Streptomyces sp. CA2R106, assembly GCF_037034245.1. Classification (NCBI taxonomy): domain Bacteria; kingdom Bacillati; phylum Actinomycetota; class Actinomycetes; order Kitasatosporales; family Streptomycetaceae; genus Streptomyces; species Streptomyces sp. CA2R106. Next base: position 81,859 of record NZ_JBAGKC010000021.1, on the reverse strand, counting down.
CGTCAGCAGCGCCCCGCACGCGATCCAGGTCACCCACCCCAGCAGCTGCACGAAGCCGTTGCCGCCGCCGAGGAACATCGCGAACAGCAGCCGGGGCGCGTCCGTGAGCGAGCTGACCAGCATCGCCAGGCCGACCGTCGGCGCCCAGACCCCGTCCCCGCCGAGCTGCCGGGCGAGCGTGTTGGTGACCGCGCCGAGCGTCAGCCCGCACAGCACCACCATGACCGCGGTGGTCAGCACCCACGGCACGCTCGCGGTCAGCGTGGAGTTGAGCACGTCGCTGCGGGCGGCGTCGAAGCCGAAGACGGCGAGCAGCCCGTAGACGAACGTCACGCCCAGGGCCGGGCCCCACACGGAGTGGTCCCGCATCTGCCAGAACGTACGGCCCGGGCGCAGCACGATCCCGCTCAGCAGCTCCTTCCAGTGCAGCCGGGGCCCCGCGGGGGGCGCGCTGGCCTGGCCGGCACGGTAGGTGGCCACGTTGTCGCCGCCGTAGGCCGCCCCGTCGTCGTAACCGCCCCGCCCGTCGTCGTAGCCGCCGTACGGTGCGCCGCCCCCGTACGGTGCCCGGTTGTCGTACGCCTGGCCCGCGTACGGGTCGTCGCCGTATCCGTCGTTCGCGCCGAGGGTGAAGGAGCGGGTGCTGCCGGGGGAGTCGTCGTACGAGGGGGCCCCAGGCGCACTGCGGTAGCCGGGCGCACCGGCGCCGTACCCCGGCGCACCGCCGTACCCGGGACCGTAACCCTGACCCGAGCCCTGCCCGGCGCCGCCGGCCCCGGACGCCCCGTACCGTGCCGAGGGCGCCCCGCCCTGCCGCCCGCCGCCGCCCCGTCGTCCCTTGAAACCTGCCACGCCTTCGAACGTACCCGCTACCGCGAGTGCCGGGACGATCGTCTGTCCGAGTGCGGGCCATTGCTGCCAACCTGTGACACGCCCCGGTAGCCTGCCGGGCGACGACGGGGACGGGCTGGACCGGGTACGGGGAGGGTGACGATGGACAAGGCTGCCGAGGCGGTCCTCGGATCGGACGCGGAGGGCGCGGCCGCGCGGGAGGGGGCCGTCCGGGTGAAGCGCACCGCCGCGCCCGGCGCCCGGCGGGCGGCCCTCTTCGCCGCCGCGGTCGCCGCCCTCGCCCTGCCCCTGGCGGCCTGCTCCAGCGGCCCGGGCCCCGGCTCGCGGCTGCCGGACTCCGGCACCAGCGCCGCGCGTACGTCGGCCGCGCCGACCGGCACCGCCGCCGGGGCCACTCCCACCGCGAGCGGCGGCACGGAGACCACCGGAACCACCACCGGCACCGGGAGCGCGATACCGGCCCGGCTGGAGGCGGACGGCACCACCGTCACCGTCGGCGACCCCGCCGCGGCGCACACCCTCACCGTCTACGAGGACCCGCGCTGCCCGATCTGCGAGCAGTTCGAGCAGGCGAACGCGGCGCAGATCCAGGCGCTGGAGGCGGCCGGCAAGATCCGCGTCCAGTACACCTTCGCGTCGTTCATCGACCAGAACAGCGGGGGCGGCGGCTCCAAGCGGGCGGTGAACGCCCTGCGCGCCGCCCTGGCCGCGTCGGCGGACGGCGGCGGCTTCGTGGCGCTGCACACGCTGGTCTACCAGTACCAGCCGAACGAGCAGACCGACGGCTTCACCGCGGACTTCCTGCTCCAACTCGCGGGCAAGGTGCCGGGGCTGCGCTCGGCGGCCTTCGATGCCGCGGTGCGCGGGCAGAAGTACGCGAGCTTCGTCAGCGCCTCGGAGAACGCGTTCATCAAGAGCGGGGCGGGCGGCACCCCGATGGTGAAGATCGACGGCGACAAGGTGTCCAACGACGACGGGATCTTCGACGCCACCTCGTTCAGGAAGATCCTCTCCCAGCACGGGGTGTCCTGAGCGGTCCGGAGCCTGACTGCCGCTTCGCCTCCTGGGTGCGGACGCGCGTCCGGCCTCCTAGGTGCTCAGGCACTGCTCAGGCACCTAGGAGGCCGGACAGGGTCCAGGACCGGTGGGCGGGGTGCTCGGCTCAGCCCGCCGGCGCCGCCTCCGCCGTCGCCTCGGCCGGCGTCTTCACCGAGTCGAGCAGCAGCTGTGCGACGTCCACCACCTGGAGGGACTCCTTCGCCTTGCCGTCGTTCTTCTTGCCGTTGACGGAGTCGGTGAGCATCACCAGGCAGAACGGGCAGGCGGTGGAGACGATGTCCGGGTTGAGCGACAGCGCCTCGTCGACGCGCTCGTTGTTGATGCGCTTGCCGATCCGCTCCTCCATCCACATGCGCGCGCCGCCGGCGCCGCAGCAGAAGCCGCGCTCCTTGTGGCGGTGCATCTCCTCGCTGCGCAGCCCGGGCACCTTGGCGATGATCTCGCGCGGCGGCGTGTAGACCTTGTTGTGCCGGCCGAGGTAGCAGGGGTCGTGGTAGGTGATCAGGCCCTCGACAGGGGTGACCGGGACCAGCTTCCCGTCGTCCACCAGGTGCTGGAGCAGCTGGGTGTGGTGGATGACCTCGTACTCGCCGCCGAGCTGCGGGTACTCGTTGGCGATGGTGTTGAAGCAGTGCGGGCAGGTCGCGACGATCTTCTTGGCGGCGCGCGGGCGGCGCGAGGACGCGACCACCTTGCCGTCGTCGTCCAGCTCCTCGCCGAACGCCATGTTGAGCATGGCGACGTTCTCCTGGCCGAGCTGCTGGAACAGGAACTCGTTGCCCAGGCGGCGGGCCGAGTCGCCGGTGCAGTTCTCCTCGCCGCCCATGATGGCGAACTTGACGCCCGCGATGTGCAGCAGCTCGGCGAACGCCTTGGTGGTCTTCTTGGCGCGGTCCTCCAGCGAGCCCGCGCAGCCGACCCAGTACAGGTACTCGACCTCGGTCAGGTCCTCGACGTCCTCGCCGACGACCGGCACCTCGAAGTCGACCTCCTTGACCCATGCCAGCCGCTGCTTCTTGGGCAGCCCCCACGGGTTGCCCTTCTTCTCCAGGTTCTTCAGCATCGTGCCGGCCTCGCTGGGGAAGGCCGACTCGATCATCACCTGGTAGCGGCGCATGTCCACGATGTGGTCGACGTGCTCGATGTCCACCGGGCACTGCTCGACGCAGGCGCCGCAGGTGGTGCAGGACCACAGCACGTCGGGGTCGATGACCCCGTTCTCCTCCAGGGTGCCGATCAGCGGGCGCTCGGCCTCGGCGAGCGCGGCGGCGGGCACGCCGGCGAGCTGCTCCTGGCTCGCGCGCTCCTCGCCCTCGGCCGACTTGCCGCCGCCGGCCAGCAGGTAGGGCGCCTTGGCGTGGGCGTGGTCGCGCAAACTCATGATCAGCAGCTTCGGCGACAGCGGCTTGCCGGTGTTCCAGGCCGGGCACTGCGACTGGCAGCGGCCGCACTCGGTGCAGGTGGAGAAGTCGAGGATGCCCTTCCAGGAGAACTGCTCGACCTGGGAGACGCCGAAGACGTCGTCCTCGCCCGGGTCCTCGAAGTCGATCGGCACGCCGCCGCTGGTCATCGGCTGAAGCGCGCCCAGGGCCACCGGGCCGTCGGCGTTGCGCTTGAACCAGATGTTGAAGAAGGCGAGGAAGCGGTGCCAGGCGACACCCATCGAGGTGTTCAGGCCCAGGGTGATCGCCCAGATCATGGTGACGCCGAGCTTGATCATCGCGACCAGGTACACCGTGTTCTGGAGGGTGCCGGTGCTCAGCCCGCGCAGGCCGGCCACCAGGGGGTACGACACCCAGTACGCCGCCTCGTAGTGGTCGACGCCGTGCAGCGCCCCCTCCAGGCCGCGCAGCATCAGGATGGCCAGGCCGATGACGAGCACCACGTACTCGACGAAGTACGCCTGCCAGGCCGTCGATCCGGCGAAGCGCGACTTGCGGCCGGCCCGGGACGGCAGGTTCATCAGCCGCACCGCGATGAGCACCAGGATGCCCAAGGTGGTGAAGAGGGAGATGAACTCGACGTACACCTCGTAGGGCAGCCAGGTGCCGATCACCGGCAGGATCCAGTCGGCCTTGAAGAGCTGGCCGTAGGCGTTGACGATGGTCAGGCCGAGGGTGAGGAAGCCGACCGCCACGAACCAGTGGGCGACGCCGATCGGCCCCCACTTGTTCATCCGGGTGTGGCCGACGAACTCCTTGGCCAGCGTCTTCGTGCGCGCCACCGGGTCGTCGGTGCGGCTGCCCGCGGGTACGGGCTGGCCGAGCCGGACGAACCGGTAGATCTGCGCGACGGCGAGGCCGATCAGGGCGACGCCGACCGCCGTGAGGACCAGCGACACGATGATCGCGGCGAGCTGCATGAGGGCTCCTCGGGCCTGCTGCGAGCAAAAACGTACTAAGCGGTAACTTACTCCGGTCTCGGCTGAGGGTACCCGGGAATTCCGGGGCCATAAAGCCGCCCTGCTGGTGATCTGTGTCGCGGGCCGGGCACCCGGGGTCCGGAGGGTGCCGCCGTTCGGGCGAACCGGGGTGTGCGCAGGGTGTCTCCTGGGTAGTGCGTCGGATGCGCGCCGTTAAGTTGAGCCGCTATGACTCATGTCAATTGACTTCCGGCTCGCGGTCAGGCATGGTTGAGCCAGTTGCACTCAAGTCAGTTGTTGGAGGATTAACCATGGCACGTGCGGTCGGCATCGACCTGGGCACGACTAACTCCGTCGTCAGCGTTCTCGAAGGCGGCGAGCCCACCGTCATCACCAACGCAGAGGGCGCCAGGACCACGCCGTCCGTCGTCGCCTTCGCCAAGAACGGCGAGGTGCTCGTCGGCGAGGTGGCCAAGCGCCAGGCGGTCACCAACGTCGACAGGACCATCCGCTCCGTCAAGCGCCACATGGGCACCGACTGGCGGATCAACCTCGACGGCAAGGACTTCAACCCGCAGCAGATCTCCGCGTTCATCCTGCAGAAGCTGAAGCGGGACGCGGAGTCGTACCTGGGCGAGAAGGTCACCGACGCGGTGATCACCGTCCCCGCGTACTTCAACGACTCCGAGCGCCAGGCCACCAAGGAGGCCGGCGAGATCGCCGGCCTGAACGTGCTGCGCATCGTCAACGAGCCGACCGCGGCCGCACTGGCGTACGGCCTGGACAAGGACGACCAGACGATCCTCGTCTTCGACCTCGGCGGCGGCACCTTCGACGTGTCCCTGCTGGAGATCGGCGACGGCGTGGTGGAGGTCAAGGCCACCAACGGCGACAACCACCTCGGTGGTGACGACTGGGACCAGCGCGTCGTGGACTACCTGGTCAAGCAGTTCCAGTCCGGCCACGGCGTGGACCTGGGCAAGGACAAGATGGCGCTCCAGCGGCTGCGCGAGGCCGCGGAGAAGGCCAAGATCGAGCTGTCCTCCTCGACGGAGACCTCGATCAACCTGCCCTACATCACGGCCTCCGCCGAGGGCCCGCTGCACCTGGACGAGAAGCTCACCCGGGCGCAGTTCCAGCAGCTCACCTCCGACCTGCTGGAGCGCTGCAAGACCCCGTTCCACAACGTGATCAAGGACGCCGGCATCCAGCTGTCCGAGATCGACCACGTGGTCCTGGTCGGCGGCTCGACCCGGATGCCCGCCGTCGCGGACCTGGTGCGCGAGCTGACCGGCGGTAAGGAGGCCAACAAGGGCGTCAACCCGGACGAGGTCGTCGCCATCGGCGCGTCCCTCCAGGCCGGCGTCCTGAAGGGCGAGGTCAAGGACGTCCTGCTGCTCGATGTCACCCCGCTGTCCCTCGGCATCGAGACCAAGGGCGGCATCATGACCAAGCTGATCGAGCGGAACACCACGATCCCGACCAAGCGCTCGGAGATCTTCACCACCGCCGAGGACAACCAGCCGTCGGTGCAGATCCAGGTCTACCAGGGCGAGCGCGAGATCGCGGCGTACAACAAGAAGCTCGGCATGTTCGAGCTGACCGGTCTGCCGCCGGCCCCGCGCGGGATGCCCCAGATCGAGGTCACCTTCGACATCGACGCCAACGGCATCATGCACGTGGGCGCGAAGGACCTCGGCACCGGCAAGGAGCAGCGGATGACCGTCACGGGCGGCTCCTCGCTGCCCAAGGACGAGGTCGACCGGATGCGCCAGGAGGCCGAGCAGTACGCGGACGAGGACCACAAGCGCCGCGAGGCCGCCGAGACCCGCAACCAGGGTGAGCAGCTCGTCTACCAGACCGAGAAGTTCATCGCGGACAACAAGGACAAGCTCCCGGAGGACGTGAAGTCCGAGGTCGAGACCGCGGTCGCCGACCTGAAGGAGAAGCTGAAGAACGAGTCGTCCGACGACAGCAACACCGCGGCGATCCGCGAGGCCACCGAGAAGGTCGCGGCCACCAGCCAGAAGCTCGGCCAGGCGCTGTACGCCAACGCGCAGGCCGAGGGCGGCGCGGCCCCCGGTGCCGACGCGGGCGCGCCCGGTGACTCGGCCCAGGCCGCGGACGACGACGTCGTGGACGCCGAGATCGTCGACGACGAGGGCAAGAGGGATGGTGCCGCGTGACGGAGGAGCCGAAGGGCTTCGAGGAGCCCGACGTCCCCTCCGACGCCGCCGAGGAGCCGGCCGCCGGCAAGGCGGGCAAGTCCGGCTCGGGCAACGGGACCGCCGGTAAGGCGGGCCCGTCGTCCGGGGGCGGGGACGACGCGACCTCCCAGGAGCTGACGGCCGTCAAGGCGCAGTTGGACCAGGTGCGCACCGCGCTCGGCGAGCGCACCGCCGACCTCCAGCGCCTCCAGGCCGAGTACCAGAACTACCGCCGCCGGGTGGAGCGGGACCGCGTCGCCGTCAAGGAGGTCGCGGTCGCCAACCTGCTGACCGAACTGCTCCCGGTGCTCGACGACATCGGCCGGGCACGGGAGCACGGCGAACTGGTGGGCGGCTTCAAGTCGGTCGCCGAGTCGCTGGAGACGGTCGCCGCGAAGCTGGGCCTCCAGCAGTTCGGCAAGGAGGGCGAGGCATTCGACCCGCTGGTGCACGAGGCGCTGATGCACAGCTATTCGCCTGACGTCACGCAGACGACATGCGTGCAGATCCTCCAGCCGGGGTACCGGATCGGGGAGCGCAATCTGCGACCCGCCCGGGTCGCGGTGGCCGAACCCCAGCCGGGCACGCACGGCAAGGACGAGCAGTCCGAGCCGGGCGAGGCCGAGTCGGCCGACCGCAAGGCGGACGACGAGGAGACCGGTGGTCCGTCCGAGGGCTGACGACGGGCGCGGGACGTGGACGGAGAGGAGGGACGCCGAGGATGAGCATCAGTAGGGACCTGTTGGAGAAGGACCTGTACAAGGTCCTCGGCGTCCCCAAGGACGCCACCGACGCCGAGATCAAGAAGGCGTACCGGAAGCTGGCCCGGGAGTTCCACCCCGACGCCAACAAGAACGACGCCACGGCCGAGGAGCGCTTCAAGGAGATCTCCGAGGCCAACGACGTCCTGTCCGACACCAAGCGCCGCAAGGAGTACGACGAGGGCCGCGCGCTGTTCGGCAACGGCGGCATGCGGCCCGGCCCCGGCGCGGGCGGCACCGGCGGGTTCAACTTCGACCTGGGCGACCTCTTCGGCGGTGCCCAGGGACCCGGCGGCACCACGACCGGCGGCCAGGGCGGCGGCTTCGGCGGCGGTCTCGGCGACGTGTTCGGCGGCCTGTTCAACCGGGGCGGCGGCGGCACCCGTGTGCAGCCGCGGCGCGGCCAGGACATCGAGTCCGAGGTGACGCTCAGCTTCACCGAGGCCGTCGACGGGGCCACGGTCCCGCTACGGATGTCCTCGCAGGCGCCCTGCAAGGCGTGCTCCGGCACCGGCGACAAGAACGGCACCCCCCGGGTGTGCCCGACCTGCGTCGGCACCGGGCAGGTCTCCCGCGGCGGCGGTGGCGGCTTCTCGCTGACCGACCCGTGTGTGGACTGCAAGGGCCGCGGCCTGATCGCGGAGAACCCCTGCGAGGTCTGCCACGGCAGCGGCCGGGCGAAGAGCTCGCGCACCATGCAGGTGCGCATCCCGGCGGGCGTCACCGACGGGCAGCGGATCAGGCTGCGCGGCAAGGGCGCCCCCGGTGAGCGCGGCGGACCGGCCGGCGACCTGTACGTGGTCGTGCACGTCGGCCGGCACCCGGTCTTCGGCCGCAAGGACGCGAACCTGACGGTCACGGTCCCGGTGAGCTTCACCGAGGCCGCGCTCGGCGGGGAGATCAAGGTGCCCACCCTGGGCGGGCCGCCGGTCACCCTGAAGCTGCCGGCCGGCACGCCGAACGGCCGGACGCTGCGGGCCCGCGGCAAGGGCGCGGTGCGCAAGGACGGGTCGCGCGGCGACCTGCTCGTCACCGTCGAGGTGGCGGTGCCCGCGCAGACCGAGGGCAAGGCGCTGGACGCACTGGAGTCGTACCGAGAGGCGACCGCGGACATCGACCCGCGGGCGGAGCTGTTCAAGGCCGCGAAGGGAGCGTGAACGGATGGGCATCGACGGCGGCGGGGCTCCCGGGCCCCGCATGGGACGTGGCCGCAATCCGTACCAGTTGACGGAGGAGTCACCGGTCTACGTGATCTCGGTGGCGGCCGAGCTGTCCGGGCTGCATCCGCAGACCCTGCGGCAGTACGACCGCCTCGGCCTGGTCTCGCCGGACCGGGCGGCCGGGCGCGGGCGGCGCTACTCCGCCCGCGACATCGAGCAGTTGCGGGAGGTGCAGCGGCTCTCGCAGGACGAGGGCATCAACCTCGCCGGCATCAAGCGGATCATCGAACTGGAGAACCAGGTCGCCGCGCTCCAGGCCCGGGTCGCCGAACTCTCCGCCGCCGTCGACGGCGCAGCCGCCGTCATCCAGCAGCGCGAAGCAGCGGTGCACGCCTCCTACCGGCGCGACCTGGTGCCGTACCAGGACGTGCAGCACACGAGCGCGCTCGTGGTGTGGCGCCCCAAGCGGGACGTCTGACCGGGCTGTTCACGCCGGGCTGTTCACGCAGCACACACGGTCCCCGCGCCCTCCCGAGGGTCGCGGGGATCTCGTGCGTCGGCCCGCCGTGCGGCCGGCGGGCCGCCGGTAAATGCGGCGACAGCGGCGCCGGGCGCTTGTTAGCTTCGGTCGTCATGGACCCACTTGGCGAGGCGCAGATCCGGGACTCCTTCGTGAACTGCTCGAAGGGGGAGGCGAAGCGCGTCCGGCTGCCGCGGGACCTCGCGGAGGTGCCGTGGGACGACCTGGACTTCTTCGGCTGGCGCGACCCGGGCGCGCCCGACCGCGCCTACCTGGTGACCGCGGGCGAGCAGCCGGTCGGCGTCACCCTGCGGGTGGCCCCCGGCGCGCGCCGCAACCTGATGCGCAGCAGCCTGTGCTCGGTCTGCCTGACCGGCCACTCCGGCGGCGGCGTCGACCTGCTGGCCGCGCCGCTGGCCGGCCCGGCCGGCCGGCAGGGCAACACCGTGGGCATCTACATGTGCGCCGACCTGGCCTGCTCCCTCTACGTCCGGGGCAAGAAGACCTCCGTACTGGCCAAGCGGATGGACGAGACCCTCACCCTGGCCGAGCAGATCGACCGCACCCTGCGCAACCTCGACGGCTTCCTCACCAAGATCACCGCTCCCCAGCCGCACTGACCGCCTGGCGTCAGCGCGGCGGAACGGCCAGCGTCACCGGGTGCGCCCGGACCGGCGCGAGGCAGGCGCCGTCGGTGGAGCAGGCTCCGTAGGTGAGCAGGACCCGCGCGGAGGCCGATCCGTCGGCGCTGCCCGCGAGCCGCGTGGCCAGGCTCAGGGTCACCGGCCCGTCGGGGTAGACCGGGAGCGCCAGGTCGAGGCCGGCGGGGCGCACCTCGTGCGGGGCGACGGAGGACGTCACCGGGCCGGTCGCGGTGAGCGGCGCGCCGACCGTCAGGCGGGTCGGGATGCCGAGACCGTCGACCCCGTCGTCGGGCAGCGTGAGGCTGTAGAGGTGGAAGCCCTTCTGCCGCGGGCTGAGGGTGGCGCGCACCGCCACCGTGTCCGCGCCCGACCGTTCGAGCGTGACGGCGACGTCCACCCCGCCCGCGGTGAAGGACGCCCGCGTACGCGTCGGCGCCGCGTGTGGCGAACCGCCGTGGCCGCCCTGGCCACCCTGTCCGCCCTGGCCGCAGCCGACCGTGCAGAGCAGCAGGGCGACGGCGGTGGAGCGGACGGCGTTCCTTCGTACGGCGGCCGGGGCCCTTCTCACGCCCACGTCTTCAGGAAGGCGTCGACCTGGCTCTCCGGCATACTGCGGGCGTTGGAGAACTGGCCCTGGTTGGTGGCCGTCTCGGTGGTGCCGTGCCGGTCCACCACGGCGAGCGCCGGAATGCCGCTGGAGTCGAGGTCGACGTAGCGCGCGGCGAGCGACAGGTTGTGGTCGAACTGGCCGACGTCGACCCGCACCACGTGGTACTTGGCCAGCAGGGCGGCCGTCGCCGGCTCGGTGAAGGTGCGGCCGAGCACCACGCAGTCCGGGCACCAGTCCGCGCCGAAGTCGATCAGTACGGGTCGGCCGTCCTTGGCCGAGGCGTGCTCGGCAGCGGTCACGTCCGCCGCCGCGTCCCGCGTGGGGTCGTAGCCTTCCGGCGACGCCGTGGCGGGCGTCGTCGCGGCAGGCGCCATCGTCGGGGTCGTCGCCGTCGGAGTGCTGCTCGTGGCGGCGGGCTTCGTAGTCGGCGCGGACGCGTCGGACGACGCTCCGTCCGAGGCTCCGCAGCCCGCGAGGAGCAGCGTCACCGCCGCGGCGCCCCCCGCCGCCAGCATCCGCGTTCCCGTGCTGACCGCGGTACGTCTCCGCGCGTCACGGCGCGCTCGTCCCCACATCGCCAACTGCCCCCCAGCTCGACCGAGTCAGCGCACTGTAGCAGGCGCCGCACCCCGCGTGAGCGCGTGTTCGCGCAGGTGGGGGCGGGCGTGGGGCCGGGTGGTCGGGGAGTGCGGGTCAGGCGTTGCCCATGGCGCGGGTGAGGGCGATCTCGATGACGACGCGGTCGGGGTTGGGGGCGGGGGTGCGGTCGTAGCGCTCGGCGTAGCGGCGGACGGCGTCGGCGACGCGCTCGGGGTCGGTGGAGACGGTCGCGAGGCCCTCCAGGGTGGCCCAGCGGCCGCGGTCGGCCTGGCAGACCGCCACCCGGGCGCCCGCGGGTCCGGCGGCCCGTACGTTGGCGGCCTTGCGGCTGCGGGTGTTGGTGATCACCCGGGCGAGCCCCGCGTCGGGGTCGTAGGTGACGCCGACCGGGACGACGTGCGGGGAGCCGTCGGGGCGCGTGGTGGTCAGCGTGCACAGGTGGTACTCGCGCCAGAACTCCAGGAAGCCGGGTTCGGGGGAGCGGGGATCGCGGCGGGCCATGGGGAAACGGTAGCCCGTCCCCGCCCCGCCCCGCCCCGCCCGGTCAGGGCACCCGACCGCTCAACCGCCCAGCCGCACCGGCAGTTCGCTGACGCTGTTGCCGACGAAGCCCGGCAGCGGCGGCAGTTCGGCCTCGGGTACGGCGGTCGCCAGCCGCGGCCACGCCCCGTACAGCGTGCGCAGCGCGACCGCGGCCTCAAGGCGGGCCAGCGGGGCGCCCAGGCAGTAGTGGGGGCCGTGCCCGAAGGACAGGTGGCGGGTGCCGGGCGGCCGGGTCACGTCGAACCGGTCGGCGTCCGGGCCGTACTCCCGGGAGTCGCGTCCGGCGGCGGCGTATCCGGCGAGCACGGGGGTGCCGCGCGGGATGACGGTGCCGCCCACGTCGAGGTCGGCGGTCGGGTAGCGGAAGGGGAAGTTGGCCACCGGGCTGTCCCAGCGCAGCGTCTCCTCGACCACCGCGTCCCAGGAGGCGCCGCCGGTCAGGACGAGGTCGCGCTGGTCCGGGTGGCGGCACAGGGCGCGCACCGCGTTGGTGATGAGGTTGAGGGTGGTCTCGTGGCCGGCCACGATCATCAGCAGCAGGGTGCCGGCGACCTCCTCGTCGCTCAGCCGCTCGGCGCCGCCCGCCCGGTCCTCGTCGCGGGCCGCGACCAGCGCGCCGGCCAGGTCGTCGGCCAGGTCGTCGGCCGGGTGGGCCCGGCGCTCGGCGACGACCTCGGCGAGCACCGCGTGGATGCCGCGCTGCGCGGCCATCGCCTCGGCGGCCGAACTGGAGGTGCTGACCAGCAGCCCGGTCAGGTCGTGCAGGTGGTCACGGTGCCCGGGCGCCACCCCGAGCAGGCGGCTGATCACTCCCATGGGGAGCGGATAGGCGAAGTGCGCGCGCAGGTCCACGACGCCGTCCGGCCCGGCGCGGTCCGGAAGGGCGGACACCAGCCCGCCGGCCAGCTGCTCGATCCAGGGCCGCATGGCGGCCACCCGTCGCGGTGTGAACGCCTTGGCGGCAAGGCCCCGCAGCCGCCGGTGGTCGTCGCCGTCGGCCGTGGTCATGCCGTTGACCAGGGCGAAGGCGTTGAGCTGCCACTGCGCCGGGACCCGGCCCTCCGTCAGGGCAGCGAAGTGGCGGGCGTTCTTCGCCACGGCGGGGTGGGCGAGGAAGTCGCGCAGCTCGCGGTGGCGGGAGACGATCATGCCGGGGACTCCCCCCGGCAGCATCACCGGGCAGGCGGCGGCGCGCTCGCGCAGATCGTCGGCGTCGGCCCGTACGGAGGCGCCGCCGGCACCCAGGGTGTACGGCTGGGTCGGGTCCGGTGTCGCCGGGTGCGGATGTGCCGGGTCCGGTGTCGCCGGGTGCGCCGAGGTCATGGGTCCTCCCAAAAAACGCGTGCTCTTCTGTGCCCGGAATCACCTTGAGTGGAATAGACTCAACTTGCTTCATGTTGAGGTAGTCAGGTTGAGGTACATGCTAGCGACGTACGTATGAGGAGGACAGAACGCCCGTGGAAGCCGAGCTGACCAACAAGAGCCGGGAAGCGCTCAACAGCGCGAACGCCAAGGCCGTCACCGAGGGGAACCCGGACCTGACGCCCGCGCATTTGCTGCTCGCTCTGCTGAGCGGCGCCGACAACGAGAACGTGCTCGACCTGCTGGCGGCCACCGGCGCCGACCCCGCCGCCGTGCGCGCCGGCACCGAGCGCCTGGTGGCGGGCCTGCCGTCGGTCCAGGGCGCCACCGTCGCACCCCCGCAGGCGAACCGTGACATGCTCGCGGTCATCGCCGACGCGTCCCAGCGCGCCAAGGACCTCGGCGACGCGTACGTGTCGACCGAGCACCTGCTGATCGGGATCGCCGTCAAGGGCGGCCCGGCCGGCGACCTGCTCAACGCCGCGGGCGCCAAGGCCAAGGCGCTGTTGACGGCGTTCGAGGACGCCAGGGGAGGGCAACGGGTGACCAGCCAGGACCCGGAAGGCACCTACAAGGCGCTGGAGAAGTACGGCACCGACTTCACCGCGGCCGCCCGCGAGGGCAAGCTCGACCCGGTGATCGGCCGGGACCAGGAGATCCGCCGGGTGGTCCAGGTGCTCTCGCGCCGGACGAAGAACAACCCGGTGCTCATCGGCGAGCCCGGCGTCGGCAAGACCGCCGTCGTCGAGGGCCTGGCCCAGCGCATCGTCAAGGGCGACGTGCCCGAGAGCCTGCGCAACAAGCGGCTGGTCTCCCTCGACCTGGGCGCCATGGTGGCCGGCGCGAAGTACCGCGGCGAGTTCGAGGAGCGCCTGAAGGCGGTGCTCGCCGAGATCAAGGACAGCGACGGGCAGGTCATCACCTTCATCGACGAGCTGCACACCGTCGTCGGCGCGGGCGCGGGCGGCGACTCCGCCATGGACGCGGGCAACATGCTCAAGCCGATGCTGGCCCGCGGCGAGCTGCGGATGGTCGGCGCCACCACGCTCGACGAGTACCGCGAGCGGATCGAGAAGGACCCGGCGCTGGAGCGGCGCTTCCAGCAGGTGCTGGTCGCCGAGCCCAGCGTCGAGGACACCGTGGCGATCCTGCGCGGCCTCAAGGGCCGCTACGAGGCGCACCACAAGGTGCAGATCGCCGACTCCGCGCTGGTCGCCGCCGCCACCCTCTCCGACCGCTACATCACCTCCCGCTTCCTGCCCGACAAGGCCATCGACCTGGTCGACGAGTCCGCGTCCCGGCTGCGCATGGAGATCGACTCCTCGCCGGTCGAGATCGACGAGCTGCAGCGCTCGGTCGACCGGCTGCGGATGGAGGAGATGGCGCTCAAGAACGAGACCGACCCCGGCTCCGTGCAGCGCCTGGACAAGCTCCGCAAGGACCTCGCCGACCGCGAGGAGGAGCTGCGCGGCCTGACCGCCCGCTGGGAGAAGGAGAAGCAGGGCCTGAACCGGGTCGGCGAGCTGAAGGAGCGCCTCGACGACATCGTCACCCGGATCGAACGCGCCCAGCGCGACGGCGACTTCGAGACCGCCTCGAAGCTGATGTACGGCGAGCGGCCCAAGCTGGAGGAGGAGCTGGAGGCGGCCACCCGCGAGGAGGAAGAGGCCGCCGCCCAGGGCCCTTCGACCAACATGGTCAAGGAGGAGGTCGGCCCGGACGACATCGCCGACGTCGTCGCCGCCTGGACCGGCATCCCCGCCGGCCGCCTGCTGGAGGGCGAGACGCAGAAGCTGCTGCGCATGGAGGACGAGCTCGGCAAGCGGCTGATCGGCCAGACCGAGGCGGTCCGCGCGGTCTCCGACGCGGTGCGCCGCTCCCGCTCCGGCATCGCCGACCCCGACCGCCCGACCGGCTCCTTCCTCTTCCTCGGCCCCACCGGCGTCGGCAAGACCGAACTGGCCAAGGCGCTCGCCGACTTCCTCTTCGACGACGAGCGGGCCATGGTCCGCATCGACATGAGCGAGTACGGCGAGAAGCACTCGGTGGCCCGCCTGGTCGGCGCCCCGCCCGGATACGTCGGCTACGAGGAGGGCGGCCAGCTCACCGAGGCGGTCCGCCGCCGCCCCTACAGCGTGGTGCTGCTCGACGAGGTGGAGAAGGCGCACCCGGAGGTCTTCGACGTCCTGCTCCAGGTGCTCGACGACGGCCGCCTCACCGACGGCCAGGGCCGCACCGTCGACTTCCGCAACGCGATCCTGATCCTCACCTCGAACCTGGGCAGCCAGTTCCTGGTCGACCCGGCCCTGGACGCGGAGCAGAAGAAGGCGAGCGTCCTGGCCACCGTCCGCGCCTCGTTCAAGCCGGAGTTCCTCAACCGGCTCGACGACATCGTGGTGTTCTCCGCGCTCGACCAGGACGAGCTGCGCCGGATCGCCCGGTTGCAGACCGACCGGCTCGGCGCCCGCCTCAAGGACCGCCGGCTCACCCTGGACATCACCGACAGCGCGCTCGACTGGCTCGCCGAGGAGGGCAACGACCCGGCGTACGGCGCCCGCCCGCTGCGCCGGCTGATCCAGACCTCGATCGGCGACCCGCTGGCCAAGGCGATCCTGGCCGGAGAGGTGCTCGACGGGCAGACCGTCCGGGTGGACCGGACGGTCGACGGGCTGATCCTCATGGGGGAGGATGGCGGGGAAACGTCACGAAGGGAACCCTCACGGTGAGCATCGACCCCTCCTCGATCCCGAACTTCGGGAGCCAGCCGGAACCGGACCAGCCGAGCGGAGGACCCGCGGCCCCCAGCGTGGTGATCCCGGACCAGGACCTGGTCACGCAGCTCCTCGACCAGATGGGCCTGAAGCACGCGGTCGACGACGAGGGCGACCTCCTCGCGCCCTGGGAGGAGTTCCGCACCTACTTCATGTTCCGCGGCGAGGCGCAGCAGCACGTCTTCGCGGTGCGCACGTTCTACGAGCGCGCGTACTCCGTGGACGAGAAGGCGCAGCTCCTCGAGGCGCTCGACGAGTGGAACCACCTCACGCTGTGGCCGAAGGTCTACACGAACACCGATGACGAAGGGGTCGTCCGCCTCATCGGCGAGGCCCAGATGCTCATCGGCATGGGCGTCGGCCTCGACCACTTCGTGGCCACCACGGTGAGCTGGGTCCAGGCGTCCATCGAGTTCAACAAGTGGCTCGGCGAGCGGCTGGGCCTCGAAGGGGCCGCGGACGACGACGAGTCCGGGGAGCCGGGCGAGTCCGGCGAGGGCTCCGAGGGCTGAGCGGGTCCACCGCGTCGAGCGCCCGGGACCGGTACGCGAGCCGTACGGGCCCGGGCGCTCGCCTGTGTATGTGCGGGCAGTGGGGTGGAGCGGGAGCCGTACGTGCATCCGTGCGTACCGGCGTGTGGACCGGCGTCCGTACGCCAAAACCTGAGGTCGGGCGGAGCGCCGGATCAGTAAGGTGTTGGCCATGGCCTCTCCGCGTGGTGCCGACCTCCTGGCGCCGACCGTCCTGCGTGCCCACGGGCTGCTGCTCCGCCCGGTCGTCGCGGCCGACGAACCCGCGGTCAGGAAGGCGATGGCCGACCCCGGCATCCTGCGGTGGGCCGCCGGCATGGCGGTGATCGGCTCGCCGCCGAAGGACCGGGGCACCGTGTGGCTGTCGGCGCGGCTGTCCGCGTGGACGACGGGCACCGCCGCGTTCGCGGTGACCGACCCGGCGAACGACGAGATGCTCGGCTACCTCGGTCTGCGCGACGTGCACCGCGTGCCCGACCAGGCGGTGGCCGGGTACTGGGTGACGCCCTCGGCGCGCGGCCGCCAGATCACCGCCCGCGCTCTGGACGCCGCCGCGACCTGGGCGTTCCGCCCGCCCCAGGACGGCGGTCTGGGACTGCACCGCATCCACCTCGACCACGTCCTCCACAACGTCGGCTCCTGCCGGGCCGCGCTGCGGGCGGGCTTCGCGCAGGAGGGCGTGATGCGCGGGTCGTTCGTCGAGCCCGACGGCACCCGGCACGACTGCCACCTGCACGCCCGCCTCGCCACGGACCCGGCCGTCCCGCCCTTCGACTGACCGGGGCGCGCTGCTTCGAGCGCCGATTCTTTGCCTGAGCGCCAACCCGTGCTGCCCCCTCGACGGCGGCCCGACGACCCGACCTGACCGGCGCCTTACCGTCCGGCGAAGCCATCGGCAACCCGACATTGCATGATCATGCGTAATCATGCATACTCTTGCTATGTCCAAGGTCCTCACCACCCTCCCCGCCGGCGAGCGCGTCGGCATCGCCTTCTCCGGCGGCCTCGACACTTCGGTGGCGGTCGCGTGGATGCGCGACAAGGGCGCTGTCCCGTGCACGTACACCGCCGACATCGGCCAGTACGACGAACCCGACATCGCCTCGGTCCCCGATCGCGCGCTGGCCTACGGCGCCGAGGTCGCGCGCCTGGTCGACTGCCGCGCGGCGCTGGTCGAGGAGGGCCTGGCCGCGCTCGCCTGCGGGGCGTTCCACATCCGCTCCGCCGGGCGCGTCTACTTCAACACCACCCCGCTCGGCCGCGCCGTCACCGGCACGCTCCTGGTGCGGGCGATGCTGGCCGACGACGTCCAGATCTGGGGCGACGGCTCGACCTTCAAGGGCAACGACATCGAGCGGTTCTACCGCTACGGCCTCCTCGCCAACCCGCACCTGCGGATCTACAAGCCCTGGCTGGACGCGGACTTCGTGACCGAACTCGGCGGCCGCAAGGAGATGTCCCAGTGGCTGCTCGACCACGGGCTGCCCTACCGCGACAGCACCGAGAAGGCGTACTCCACCGACGCCAACATCTGGGGCGCCACCCATGAGGCCAAGACGCTGGAGCACCTGGACACCGGCGTCGAGACTGTCGACCCGATCATGGGTGTGCGGTTCTGGGACCCGTCGGTCGAGATCGCCGTCGAGGACGTGACGATCGGCTTCGACCAGGGCCGCCCGATCACGGTCAACGGCGTGAAGCTCGGCCCCGTCGAGCTGGTGACCGAGGTGAACGCCATCGGCGGCCGCCACGGCATGGGCATGTCCGACCAGATCGAGAACCGGATCATCGAGGCCAAGAGCCGCGGCATCTACGAGGCGCCCGGCATGGCGCTGCTGCACGCCGCGTACGAGCGCCTGGTCAACGCGATCCACAACGAGGACACCCTCGCCCAGTACCACACCGAGGGTCGCCGCCTCGGCCGGCTGATGTACGAAGGCCGCTGGCTGGACCCGCAGGCGCTGATGATCCGCGAGTCCCTCCAGCGCTGGGTCGGCGCGGCCGTCACCGGCGAGGTGACCCTGCGGCTGCGCCGCGGCGAGGACTACTCGGTCCTCGACACCACCGGCCCGGCCTTCAGCTACCACCCGGACAAGCTGTCGATGGAGCGCACCGAGGACTCCGCGTTCGGCCCCGTGGACCGGATCGGCCAGCTCACCATGCGCAACCTCGACATCGCCGACTCCCGCGCCAAGCTGGAGCAGTACGCCCAGCTCGGCCTGATCGGCTCCGGCAGCCCCGCCATCGGCGCCGCCCAGGCCGCCGCCACCGGCCTGATCGGCACCATGCCGCGCCTGCCCGAGGGCGGCGCCGAGGCGATCGCCTCCCGCGGCGAGGCCACCGAGGACGACGAGCTGCTCGACCTGGCCGCCATGGAGTCCGGCACCGACTGACCCGCGCAGCCCCGCCCGCAGGCGCACAGAGCACGGCGGAACCCCAGGTCGCGTCCCTCGTGACCTGGGGTTCCGGTGTTCCGGACCGGACCGGACCGGCTCGCGCGGCGCCCGGCGGCCGGGCTCTCAGTGGGAGGTGTGGACGTTCAGCAGCACCACGCCCGCGATGACCAGGGCGATCCCCGCCCACTGCACCCGCCCCAGCGACTCGCCGAACGCCGCCGCCCCGATCGCGGCCACCGCCGCCGTACCGGCGCCCGACCAGACCGCGTACGCCACCGACACCGGGATGCGGACGAGCGCCCGGCCGAGCAGCGCGAACGACAGCACATAGCCGATGACCACCGCCACCGTCGGCCACAGCCGGGTGTACCCGTCGGTGAGCTTCAGGCAGCTGGTGGCGCAGACCTCGGAGGCGATGGCGAGCGCGAGCAGTATGTAGGGCACGGTGACTCCTGAGCGGGTCCGGCGGCGGCGGACCGCCCGCCGGCACGACGACGTCGACGACGCCCCCAAGGCTGCCAAGCGCCCCCGACCCCCCTACCTCCGGCCCGCCGACCACCCCGCGCGACAGCCCTGAGCGGCGTCGGTCTCAGCCCGTGAACGCCTGCCGCAGGCGCTCGGCGGCATCGCGGAGCACCTCGGGGCGTTTGCAGAAGGCGAAGCGGACCTGGGTACGGCCGGCGGTGGGGTGGTCGTAGAAGACGGAGTTGGGGACGGCGACCACCCCGGCCCGCTCCGGCAGGGCGCGGCAGAAGGCCAACGCGTCCATGCCCGGGGCGAGTCCGGCGATGTCGGTGGTGATGAAGTAGGTGCCGCGTGGCGCGTACACCTCGAAGCCCGCGTCGGCGAGTCCCGCCGCGAGGATGTCGCGCTGCGCCCGCAGGCCGTCGCGCAGACCGGTGAAGTACGCGTCGGGCAGCGCGAGGGCCTCGGCGGCGGCGTACTGGAACGGCCCCGAGGCGACGTAGGTGAGGAACTGCTTCGTGGTCCGCACCGCGGCCACCAGTTCGCGGCTGCCCGTGACCCAGCCGACCTTCCAGCCGGTGAAGGAGAAGGTCTTGCCCGCCGAGGAGATGGCGACGGTGCGCTCGCGCATGCCCGGCAGGGAGATCAGCGGGATGTGCTCGGCGCCGTCGTACGCGATGTGCTCGTAGACCTCGTCGGTGACGACCAGCAGGTCGCGGGAGACGGCGAGTTCGGCGATCGCGGTCAGCTCGTCGCGGGTGAGGACCATGCCGGTGGGGTTGTGCGGGCTGTTGAGCAGGAGCAGCCGGGTGCGCGGGGTCACCGCGGCGCGCAGGGCGTCGAGGTCCGGGCGGAAGTCGGGTGCGCGCAGGGTGAGCGGGACCCGGACGCCGCCGGCCATCGCGATGCAGGCGGCGTAGGAGTCGTAGAACGGCTCGAACGCGATCACCTCGTCGCCCGGCTCCAGCAGCGCCAGCATCGCCGCCGCGATCGCCTCGGTGGCACCGGCGGTGACCAGCACCTCGGTGTCGGGGTCGAAGTCGAGCCCGTAGAAGCGCTTCTGGTGGTCGGTGACGGCGGTGCGCAGTTCGGGGACGCCCGGGCCGGGCGGGTACTGGTTGCCGCGGCCGTCGCGCAGCGCCCGTACGGCCGCCTCGCGTACGGACTCCGGCCCGTCGGTGTCGGGGAAGCCCTGCCCGAGGTTGATCGCGCCGGTGGCAACCGCCAGCGCGGACATCTCGGCGAAGATCGTCGTCCCCAGGCCGGCCAGCCGGCGGTTCAGGAAGGGGCGCCGGGACGCGTCAGGGCCGTCCGCCGCGCCCACCGTGCCTGCCATCGAGGTCCACCCGCTCTCCACGCACCAGCCCAACCGATCAGCCGATGGTACCGGGTTGTCATATCGGAACACCTGAACTCGTAAGCGCTCCAAGGGATGGAAAGTACGCGCAGATGGGTAAAAACGCTGAGCGCGGCGTGTGATCCGTGGTTCCGTAGGTCCCGGATCGCCGCGGGAGTCGTCGGGGCCTCCCGATCATCCAGATCACCCCGAACCCGCCGGGCCGAGCCAGGTCCACCGGCGATCCGTGCCTGAACGATCCCTCATCCACCTGGCCCCCACACCGGCGCAAGCCACCGCACCTCCGCCTCGCGGCGCGGGCGGGACGGCCTGTTCGCGCCGGGTGTGCGATCCCCAGCGTGCACCGCGGAGCCCTCCCATGCTCACCACCATTGACACCGCATACACGGACACCCGGGCAGGCGATCTCGCCTGGTGCCTGGACAAGGAAGCGCTGCCCGCGCTCGCCACCCTCGGCGTACGGGTCGGCGAGGCCGCGGCGCTCCATGCCGACGTCGAGTTACGCCTGCTCGGCGCCTCCCACCAGGTGCTCGTCGACGCCGGCCGCGACAACTGCTCCGAGACGGTGGCGTGCCTGCCGGGCAGCCAGGCACCGCTGCCGTTCGGCGTATCCCGCCGGGTCGGCACCTGGGAGTACGAGTTCGCGGCCCGCATCGAGCACCTCACGCCCGGCTCCTTCACCGCCCGCGCCCAGGAGTTGCTCGCCCTGGTCACCGACCACCCGCAGGGCCTGGCCGGCACCTTCCCGGGTGACCCCAACGCGTTCACCGCGATGCTGGTGCAGTGCAGGGAGGGCAGCGTGCGCTGGCGGACCTGGCACGCCTATCCGCAGGAAGGGCGGTTGGTGGCGACCCGGACCAGGCTGCGGGTCCCGTGCTGACCGGCCCCGGCGCGGCTCCACCGCCCGCCGCCCCCGGGGCGCGTGCCGTACGGCATGGGGCCCGGCCGTACCCCTGCGCGCTTCCGGGCGCCACCGCCCGCCGCCACCCGCCCGCCTGTACGGACGAATTGCACCCTTGTGGGTGACGGGTGACGGCGCAACCCTGACATAGCGTGCATTCATGCTCGACCAGCGCGGACGACCGCAAACCCCCCGCCCGCTCGCCTTGGCGTTGCCCGTCCCCGTGCGGGCGGCCCGCGCGCTGGTCCTCGCGGCCGTCTTCGTCTGCGCCGCCTGCGGGCTGGTGTACGAACTCGAACTCGTCGCCCTCGCCTCGTACTTGGTCGGCGACTCGGTCACCCAGGCGTCAGTGGTGCTGTCGGTGATGGTCTTCGCGATGGGCTGCGGCTCGCTGCTGGCAAAACGGTTGCGCAGCCGCGCCGCCGCCGCGTTCGTCGCCGTCGAGTCCGCGCTCGCGCTCGTCGGCGGGCTGTCGGTGATGACGCTCTACGCGGTCTTCGCCTGGTACGGCCAGGCCCGGTTCGCCATGATCGGCTGCGCCTATGTGATCGGCGTGCTGATCGGGGCGGAGGTGCCGCTGCTGATGACGCTCGTGCAGCGCATCCGCCGCCAGGACGCGGGCGGTGCCGTCGCCGACCTGTTCGCCGCGGACTACGTCGGCGCGCTCCTCGGGGGCCTGGCCTTCTCCTTCGTTCTGCTGCCGTTCCTGGGGCAGTTGACCGGCGCGCTCGCGACGGGCGCGGTCAACGCGGTCGCGGGCGGCAGCATCATGCTGTGGCTCTTCCGCGGCGACCTGTCCGCCCGCGCGCGCGGTTGGCTGCTGACCGCCAACGTCGGCGTGCTCGCCCTGCTCGCGTGCGCGGCCGTCGGCGCCGGGCCGTTCGAACGCGCCGCCCGGCACGCCGTGTACGGCGACGGGGTGCGCGTCGCCGAGCAGACCGGCGCGGAGGAGATCGTGCTCGCCGGCGGCACCGGCACGGGCGGCGGCGCCTCGCTGCGGCTGTACGTCGACGGCGACTTGGCGGTCTGCGGCGCCGACGAGGCCGTCCACCACCAGGCGCTGGTGGCGCCGGCGATGAGCGGGCCGCACGCCCGGGTGCTGGTCCTCGGCGGCGGTGACGGGCTCGCGCTGCGTGAAGTGCTGCGCCACCAGGGCGTGTTGGCGGTGACCGTCGTCCCCGGCGACACCGAGGTCGCCCGGCTGGGCCGCACTGACCCGGGGCTCACCGCGCTCAACGGGCACGCGTTCGGCGACCCGAGGGTGCGGGAGGTGGGGGGCGACGTGTTCGGCTGGCTGCGCCGGTCCGTACGCGGAGGGAGCGCGGCCCGGCAGCGGTACGACGTGATCATCGAGGACCTCCCCGCGCCCGGCGACTCCGACAGCGCGAAGCTCTACTCGCAGGAGTTCTACGGGCTGGCCGCGCGTGAACTGGCAGCCGGGGGGCGGATCGCCGTTCACGCGGGTTCCGTTGTCCACAGCCTGTGGACAACGGACGCGACGCTTCGGGCCGTGTCCCTGCGCGGCACCCCGTACACGTTGCCCGCCTCCGGGGCGTGCGGCGCGACGCAGGACTGGAACTTCCTGCTGGCCGCGCCCACTTCGGTGCCGCCTCGGCTCAGGCTTCCGCCGGAGCGGCCGGGAGTGTCGGACGCGAGGGGCGAGTCGGCCCCGGCCGGTGCGGCTCCGTCGGGTTCCGCCTCGCCCGGGTCCGGTTCGGCGCTCACCGCTGCGGACCTCGGTGCCGCCGCCCGCCGGGCAGAGCGGGAGCGTCCGTCCCACCCGGTGCCGCCGTCCACGCTGCTGCGTCCGCGCGTCGCGGAGTAGTGGGGTGCGGGGCGGTTTGGCGCGGGGCGTCACCGTATCGTGTGTACGCAAAGTGATGGGCGATGCCCGGGTTGTGTCAGAATTGCCGTGGTGAGTAGCGGAGTTGGTGACCCTTCGCGGTGATCGCGGGTGCCTGGGATGCCTTGGGGTGCCCGGGTGCGCTCGGTATGCGCGGGGGAGACGTACGACGGTACGACGGGAGGCGGCGGGTGGCGGCGGACGACAGCCACGGGCCCATGGTGGACAACCCGTGGCGAGAGCAACTGGTCACCCTCAGAACGGATCTCCTCAAGGAGATGCACGACCTTCGCGCCCTGCTCAAGGGCCCGTGCGCCGACATCGGCCAGGGGGAGATCTGGGTCGGCCCGACCGCCGACACCTGGCACACCGAGGCGCAGGCCCGCCGCACCGACCTGCTGGCCCAACTCGACCTGCTGGTACCGCTGGTGGACACCGCGATCGGCGCGTGTGCGCCGCAGGTGACCGTGGGAGAGGCGAAGAGCCTCCAGGTGGACCTGCTCCAGCCGTAGTTGCCGCCGGGGCGAGACCGCCCCTGACCCCCGTACGTACGTACCCGGGCCCGCGCACAGCCGCCGCGTCCGCGTGCACGGAAGCACCGTGGGACGACACATGGGACACCCCCAGCGGAAGCCGACCTTCTCCGGCATCGACCCGGACCGGCTGCCCGGCACCATCAACTCCCTGGAGAGCGACACCAAACGGCTGCATGACAGCGCCACCCGCTTCCGCAACCGCTTCGCCCACTACGACCTCGACACCCGGCCGCTGGACCGGCTGCTCGCCATCTCCCGCTGGGCCGACGGCGAACTCCCCCTGCTCCGCCGCCGCCAGCGCCTCGCGGCCGCCATCGGCGAACACAGCTCGCAGCGCACCCTGATCTCCGTCCCCGACAGCGCCGTCACCCCTGGCGCGGCCGCCCGCGCCACCGCCCAAGGCAGCGCCCTCGCCCGCGACTTCGACCAGCAGATGGCCGACCACTACGGCGCCGTCCCCGAGCACCTCTTCGCCGAACTCGCCGCCGGCGGCTACGACGGCGACTTCCTCCGCGGCTTCTACACCACCCTCGGCCCCCGCCGCCTGTCCCAACTGTCCAACGCCATGTCCGGCAGCCCCTACGACCGCCGCTACCCGGACCACCCCGACCAACTCGCCTATGACCGCGACGTCCTGGCCCGTACCTTCGGCGGGTTCACCCGCGTCGCGGCCGACACCAGCCCCGAGCGCGACCGACACGCCTTCTGGTCGACCTGGTTCGACCGCTTCGACGACCCCGGCCAAGGGTTCCGCCCCGACCTCCTCCTTCCCCTCGTCGACAGCGGCACCTACGCCCCCGACTTCCTCCTCGCCCTCACCGACCGCGCCTTCACCACCGACCCGTCCCGCAGCGTCACCCCGCGTATGTCCGGTTCCCCCGCCGTAGAGGACGCCTGGCACGCCGACCACTACGTCCAGCTCTTCGACGCCCTCGCCAAGTGCCCGCTCGCCGCAGGCCAGTTCGTTGCCCGGCGCCCCGACATCGCCGCCAACGCCCTCTACCCGGGCGGCGGCAGCACCACCCCCGAGCGGATCGCCGCCTTCACCGCCACCCTCAAGGCCGCGACGGTCACCCTCCGCGACACCCACCCCGCCCTCTCCGACCGCAACACCGCGTGGCTCCTCACCACCAACCTCGCCCACTCCCAGGACCCGTCCCTCCGGACCGCCCACCCCTACCCCGCGGTCTCCCTCCTCTTCTCCGAGATCCTGGCCCAGCACTGGGACGACCTCCAGTACGCGATCACCTCCCCGGCCCAGGACGCCTTCTGGCCCGCCCCCACCTGGAACCCCACCGCTTTCACCCACTCCCAGAACCCCACCCGCGACGGCCTCGAACTCCACCCCTCCGTCTGGAAGGCCTTCATGGAGGAGTCCATCCGCAACCCCCAAGCAGCCGCGAGCATGAGCGCACTCTTCGAGGCGAGCGGCCGGAAGCTCGTGAACGACGCGGAGACCGCGGGGCTCAGCGAGGAGGACCAGGACGCGGTCGCGTACCTCAGCTTCTCGAAGGGCCTGATGGACGGTTTCTACGGTGACGTCTTCACGACGACCGAGCAGCAGCTCGGCGCCGAGAGCCAGGCGTGGGCGGACGCGATGACCAGCTCACGGGAGAACCTCGTCCGTGCGGCCGCCACCCTCGCCACGGGCCCGGACGGCGCTGCCGGTTTCGCAGAACAGACGGGCCAGGAGATCGCCACGGGAATCCTGGAGAGCTGGATTCACCAGACGGTCATGGCGACGCCCGGAGAAGCGCCGAAGGACCTGGTGGACGGGCTGAAGGGCCTCCAGGACGCAGAGCTGAGCACGACGTGGTGGGCTACGTTCGCCAGCCACGCCTCAGCGCTTCTTGGCTCGGCTGCCACCATCAAGAGCATCCGGCCGGTCGCGGTGCAGCTGCCTGGCCATAGCGCGCCTACGACGTACACGGGCGATCCATACGGGCGCGGCGGGAGCGCGGTGAAATACATCACCGGCCCGGAGGACGACTTCGTCTCGGTCATGAGGAAGTACGGCGGGCAGCAGGCACTCGCGAAGATGACGCCGCGCCAACTGGGCTCCTACAGCGACTGGATCGAGGACCCGGCGGTGGTGACGAGGCTCGCCGGACGCGGCGCGTTCGACTCGTTGCTCGGCCGAGGCGTCACTCGCGGGGACTCCTCATGACGGGATGATCTGCCACGACAAGTAGCCGGATGGCGGGTAGATGTCACTTGGTTCGAACGCGAACGCGACGAGGTTGTCACCGCTGAAATAGGACCTGGTAACGCCGTCTCCGCAGCGCACTTCCGGTTCGGCGTCGTTGTCCCGCTGCTTCGTGTTCCAGTAAAGCTCCACCGCCCCCGACCCCGCACACGCCGCCTCCAGGACGTACTTCCCGGCGGGAAGCCGTGGGGTCGTCCGGCCCAGCCGGCGCCGCTTCTCGACGGCGCCGGTCCACCGCAACCGGACGTCGGACGACGGTGTCAGCCGCGCCTCCGCCTGCCGGCGCAGTTCCCCCTCGCTCCGGGTGGTGCCGGCGGTCGGGCGGACCGGGTGGCGGGACGTGCCGCAGCCCGCGGTGAGGGGGAGGACAGCGGCGGCCACGAGGGCTACGACGGTGCCGTACCAGGATCGCGACATGGTCTGCTCCGGACTTCCCGGCGGAATCGGGCAGAAGTGAAGATAGTGCACCTCTGTTCGTGGCAGCGGTAGGCGGGCCGGGCGGCCTGGAGGGGGCGGGGGAGGGGCGGGCGGGTGGGGGAAATGCGGACGGAGAGCCGTCAATCCGGTTCCGCGTGGGTAGGCTCCGCCGCATGGAGCACGAGTCTTTCGTCCCGACCCCGTCCGCCCGGCTGGCGGAAACGTTCCGTACCCCGGGCGCCGCGGCATCCGCCCTGCCGGGCTGGCAGCCGGACCCGGACACGGCCACGGACGAGCGCGTCGCGCGGGGGCGCCTGCGCCTGCGCATCGCCGGCTCGACCATCACCTACCGCGGCTCCGTCACCGTGACGGGCGACGCCCCGCCCTTCACGCTGGAGGCACGGGGCACAGAGGTACGCGGCGAAGGCGTGGTCGAGGCCACCCTCCAGATCACCCTCGCGGACATCGACGTGCCCCGGTCCGGCTGCACCATCACCTACCGCGGCGAGGCGACCGCGAACGGCCGTCTCACGTCCTACGACCCGGCGGTCGCGGAAGCCGCACTCCGCCGCCTGCTGGACCGTTTCTCCGCGGGCGTCGCCGAGCTCGAACCGCCCGCCGCGCAGGAGGAACCTCCCACCGGCCCCGAGCCCATCGCCGACGCCGATGAGCCGGGCACCGAAGCGCCGGACGCCCAGAAACCGGGCAGCGCCGGAGAGCCGGGCACCGAAGAGCCGTCCGCCGCGGAGCCGGACTCTGAGGAACCCGACATCGTGGACGACCTCGGTGACCCGGGCGCCGACCTGGAGGAGTTCGAACTCGTCGAGGTCGAGGTGGACGTCCCGGAGAGCGCCGCCGCGCTGGACGACCTGGTGCCGCCCGCCGAGGCCGCCCACGCCCGGCGGACGATGATCGGCCGCAGCGCGGAGGAGGTCGACCACGCGCCGCCGCGCGGCCGGTACGCGCCCGTGCCCGCCCCGGACTCCTCCTCGGCGGCGACGCTGCGCTGGGCGGCGCCGGCGGCCGCGGCGCTGCTGGCGTCGGCCGTCGTGGTGGGCAGGGTACTGCGCCGCCGCAGATGACCCGCCTGCCCGGGCGAGCGCGCGTGAGCCGGCGCGGTATCGGCCGCTACGCTCGCTTCCGTGGAGACTGAAACGAAACTGACGGCGGGCGACGCCGAACTGACCCTGCGGCCCGAGCAAGGCTGCCGGATCGCCTCGCTGAAGGTCGGCGGAACCGAACTCCTCCGCCAGGGGGACAAGTTCGGCGCCTTCCTGATGGTGCCGTGGTGCGGCCGCACCGAGAACGGCGTGTTCCGCAACGGCGGGGTGAGCCACCAACTCCCCGTCGACGCGCCGCCGCACGCGATCCACGGCACCGGCCGGCACTCCGTCTGGCACGAGGCCGCCCCGGCCACGCCGACCACCGCGGCCTTCTACTACGACCTCACCGACCCGTGGCCGTATCCGGGACGGGTGACCCACACCGTCGAACTCGCGCCGCACTCCGCGAAGCTGACGCTGAGCGTCGAGGCGCGCGGCGACTCCTTCCCGGCGCAGGCCGGCTGGCACCCGTGGTGGCTGCGCAACCTCGGCCAGGGCGGTCAGGACGTCGAGCTGGCCTTCAGCGCCGCCTGGCAGGAGGAGCGCGGCGACAACCACCTGCCCAACGGCAACCGCATCGACCCCAAGCCCGGCCCCTGGGACGACTGCTTCGGGATGCCGGACGGTGTGGAGGTCGCCCTGAACTGGCCCGGGGAGATGGCAGTGCGGGTCAGCAGCCCGAGCGAGTGGGTCGTCGTCTACACCGAGCAGCCCGAAGCGGTGTGCGTGGAGCCGCAGTCGGGACCGCCCAACGGCCTGAACACGCATCCGCGCCTGGTCACCCCGATCGAACCGCTGGAGATCAGCACGGTGTGGAGCTGGCAGAAGGTCGGCTGACGGGAGCCGGGAGACCCGCTTCCGCCCTTCTGTCCGGAACATACCCATGCCCGCGGCTCGGCTAATCTCATCCGTATGAGCGACGTACGCACCGCCCTCCTGCGGCAGATCAAGGACAAGGCCGTCGTGCACGGCAAGGTGACCCTCTCCTCGGGCCTCGAAGCCGACTTCTACATCGACCTGCGCCGGATCACCCTGGACGGCCAGGCCGCACCGCTCGCCGGGCAGGTGATGCTCGACCTCACCGCGGACCTGGAGTTCGACGCGGTGGGCGGGCTGACCCTCGGCGCCGACCCGGTCGCCACGTCGATGCTGCACGCGGCGGCCGCCCGCGGCCGGCGGCTGGACGCGTTCGTGGTGCGCAAGGCCACCAAGACCCACGGCCTGCAGCGCCGGATCGAGGGCACCGAGGTCAAGGGCCGCCGGGTGCTGGTGGTGGAGGACACCTCGACCACCGGCGGGTCGCCGCTGACGGCCGTCGAGGCGGTCCGCGAGGCGGGCGGCGAGGTCGTGGCGGTCGCGGTCATCGTCGACCGGGGCGCCGCCGCGAAGGTGGCCGAGGCGGGCCTGCCCTATCTGGCGGCGTACTCTCTGGCTGATCTCGAATTGTCCTGAACACCGGCTTTACCTGCGATGCCGCGGTTCCCGGGATGTTCCACGTGGAACATCCCGGGAGCAGTTCGCGCGCACAGGGCGCGCCCGCGGCCGTCCTGGTGTATGGCGAGCTGGTGTATCCGTTCGAGTCTGGGAAGATGAGGGCGACGATGACGTCGCCACGCATGCCAGCAGTACCACCCGCACAGCCATGAGGAGCGGAAACGATGCCCATCGCAACCCCCGAGGTCTACGGCGAGATGCTCGACCGGGCGAAGGCCGGAAACTTCGCCTACCCGGCCATCAACGTCACGTCGTCACAGACCCTGCATGCGGCCCTGCGCGGCCTGGCCGAGGCGGAGAGCGACGGCATCATCCAGATCTCCACGGGCGGTGCGGAGTTCCTGGGCGGCCAGTACAGCAAGGACATGGTGACCGGTGCGGTCGCGCTCGCCGAGTTCGCGCACATCGTCGCCGAGAAGTACCCGGTCACGGTCGCGCTGCACACCGACCACTGTCCCAAGGACAAGCTCGACGGGTACGTCCGCCCGCTGCTGAAGATCTCCCAGGAGCGCGTGGCCGCCGGCCGCAACCCGCTCTTCCAGTCCCACATGTGGGACGGCTCCGCCGAGACGCTGGACGACAACCTCGCCATCGCCAAGGAGCTGCTGGCCGAGGCGGCCAAGGCGAAGATCATCCTGGAGATGGAGATCACCCCGACCGGCGGTGAGGAGGACGGCGTCTCCCACGAGATCAACGACTCCCTCTACACCACCGTCGACGACGCGTTCCGCACCGTCGAGGCCGTCGGCCTCGGCGAGCACGGCCGCTACCTGCTGGCCGCCTCCTTCGGCAACGTGCACGGCGTGTACAAGCCGGGCAACGTGGTGCTGCGCCCGAGCATCCTCCGCGAGCTCCAGGACGCGGTCGCCGAGAAGTACGGCAAGGCCAACGCGTTCGACTTCGTCTTCCACGGCGGCTCCGGCTCGACGATCGAGGAGATCACCGAGGCGCTGGAGAACGGCGTGGTCAAGATGAACATCGACACCGACCTCCAGTACGCGTTCACCCGCCCCGTCGCCGGCCACATGTTCAGCAACTACGACGGTGTGCTGAAGGTCGACGGCGAGGTCGGCAACAAGAAGGCCTACGACCCGCGGGTGTGGGGCAAGGCCGCCGAGGCCGGCATGGCCGCGCGCGTCGTCGTCGCCGCCCAGGACCTGCGCTCGGCGGGCAACCGCCGCAAGTAGCCGTCCGCCGCGCCGGCTTCGGCGCGCGGCACCACGGCCACCGCGCTCGCCCGAGGCCCCCGGCACCTGCCGGGGGCCTTACGCGTGCCGGCTCGGGCAGACTGGAGCCCATGGCCAATCACGAGAACCTGCTCGGGGGTCCCGCCCCCACCCACCTGCCCGACGACCCGGAGCCGCGGGAACTGCTCGCCGCCGGTGCCGCGCCCGCCGAGGTGGCGGCGAAGTACCCGTCCTCCTCGCTCGCCTGGGCACAGCTCGCCGACGACGCGTTCGCCGGCGGCCGGGTGGTGGAGTCCTACGCCTACGCCCGGACCGGCTACCACCGCGGCCTGGACGCCCTGCGCAGGGCCGGCTGGCGCGGCCACGGCCCCGTACCGTTCGAGCACGAGCCGAACCGCGGCTTCCTGCGCGCCCTGCACGCGCTGGCCCGTGCCGCGCAGGGGATCGGCGAGCAGGACGAGTACGAGCGCTGCACGACCTTCCTGCGCGACAGCTCGCCGACCGCCGCGGACACGCTGGGCTGACCCTCGCGTGGACCGGCCGAAGCCGGTCCACGCGAACCTCCGCCGCGGCCCGCCCCGACCCGGGCGGGCCGCGGCGTACGTGCCCCACCCGCGGCGCCGGGCTCGTACGGCCGGGGCGCGACCCGGTCCACCTCCACCCTGCTGCCTGTCGGCCCTTGCCGGATCTGCCCGCACCGCAGATGATCGCCGCACAGGCCCGGCGACCCCGGGGCACGATGGAGGTAGCACCATGCCCGACACACCGATCGACGAGGCGGCGACCCCGAACCTCTCGTTCGAAGGCAGCACGCCCTACGAGGACTACGTCCAGGCGTCCGTCCTCACCCACCTGCAGCACCCGCTCTCCGACGAACCCGGGGAGATGGCCTTCCTCGTCACCACCCAGGTGATGGAGCTGTGGTTCACCCTGCTCGTCCACGAGTGGAGCCACGCGGCCGCGGCACTGCGGCAGGACGACCTGGCAGGGGCGACGGCCGCGCTGCGCCGCAGCCTGCCCGAGCTGGAGTCCCTCAACGCCTCCTGGAAGCCGATCGCGCATCTCACCCCCGCGCAGTTCAACGCCTACCGGTCCGCCCTCGGCGAGGGCTCCGGCTTCCAGTCCGCGATGTACCGCCGCCTGGAGTTCCTGCTCGGCGACAAGTCCGCGTCCATGATCGTGCCGCACCGCGGCACCCCCAGCGCGCACGCCGAACTGGAGAAGGCCCTCACCGAGCCGAGCCTCTACGACGAGGTGCTGCGGCTGCTGGCCCGCCGCGGCTACGACCTGCCCGCCGACGTGCTCGACCGCGACCCGGCGCTGCGCTATGAACCGCACCCCGCGGTCGAAGCCGCCTGGCAGGCCGTCTACGCCGCCGAGGACCAGGACTCCGACCTGGTGCGGCTCGGCGAACTCCTCACCGACGTCGCCGAACTGGTCTGGCGGTGGCGCAACGACCACCTCGTCGCGACCCGGCGCGCCATGGGCGCCAAAGCCGGCACCGGCGGCTCGGCGGGGGTGGCCTGGCTGGAGAAGCGTGCCGCGAAGAACGTCTTCCCCGAGCTGTGGACGGCGCGCAGCCATGTCTGAGCTCCCCGCGACCCGCCCCCACGCCCAGGACAGCCGGGAGGACCGGACCGTGCAGGACACCCTCGCCGACCGCGCCGCCGCCCTCGACGCGGCCGACCCGCTCGCGCCCGTCCGGGACCGCTTCACCCTCGGCGGGGCCCCGGTGGACGGCTCCCCGGAGAGCGCCGTCTACCTCGACGGCAACTCGCTGGGCGCCCTGCCCACCACCGTGCTGCCGCGGCTGACCGACGTGGTCGGCCGCGAGTGGGGCGAACTGCGCATCCGCTCCTGGGAGGAGAGCGGCTGGTGGACGGCGCCCGAGCGGATCGGCGACCGGATCGCCCCGCTCATCGGCGCCGCGCCCGGGCAGGTCGTCGTCGGCGACTCCACCAGCGTCAACGTCTTCAAGGCGCTGGTCGCCGCCGTCCGCATGGCACCCCAGGACCGCGACGAGATCCTGGTCGACGCCGCCACCTTCCCCACCGACGGCTACATCGCGCAGTCCGCGGCCCGCCTCACCGGCCGCACCGTCAGGCCGGTGCCCGCCGACGGGATCGCCGAGGCGGCCGGGCCCCGCACCGCCGCCGCCCTCGTCAACCACGTGGACTACCGCACCGGACGGCTGTACGACCTGCGCCACGTCACCGCCGCCCTGCACGCGGCCGGCGCGCTCGCCGTGTGGGACCTGTGCCACAGTGCGGGCGCTCTGCCGGTCGCCCTCGACGCCGACGGCGTGGACCTCGCGGTGGGATGCACCTACAAGTACCTCAACGGCGGCCCGGGCGCGCCCGCCTACCTCTACGTGCGGGCCGAGCACCAGCCGCGCTTCGACTCCCCGCTGCCCGGCTGGAACTCCCACGCCGACCCCTTCGGCATGGCCCCGGACTACGTGGCCGCCGACGGCGCGGCGCGCGGGCGCGTCGGCACCCCGGAGATCCTCTCCCTGCTCGCGCTGGACGCGGCCCTCGACGTCTGGGACGGAGTCACGCTCGCCGACGTGCGCGCCAAGAGCCTCGCCCTGACCGACTTCTTCCTCGCGTGCGTGGCGGCGACCGACCCCCGCGGCCGCCTGCGCTCCGTGACACCCCAGGCGCACGCGGAGCGCGGCAGCCAGGTGTCGCTGCGCTGCGCGGACGCCGGCGGGGTGATGCGCGCGCTGATCGCCCGCGGCGTCGTCGGCGACTTCCGGCAGCCCGACCTGCTGCGCTTCGGCTTCACCCCGCTCTACACCCGCTACGCGGACGCCTGGCACGCCGCCCGCGTGCTGGCCGACATCCTTGACGCACGCGACACCGCCGGCCCGGGCACCCTCCCGGGCGCCGGCACCCACCCCCGACCCGAAGGCCAGCCCGAGGGCGACCGCGAAGGGACCCCGTAACCGATGACCGCTGCCGTGCCCCGCCCGACCCCGCCGCCGCCCGCCGACCGGGCGGCGGCCGAGGAGGCATCGGCGTTCGGCCACGCCCCTGTGCCCCCGGACGCCACCGCGCGCTACGGGGACGGCCCCGACCAGGTGATCGACTTCTACCGGCCCGCCACCACCGGCAGCGGCGCCCGCCCGGCGCCCCTGGTCGCGCTGCTGCACGGCGGTGCCTGGCGGGCCGCCTACGACCGCGCCCACGCTTCCCCGCTCGCCGCGCACCTCGCGGCGGCCGGCCTCGCGGTGGCCTCGGTCGAGTACCGCCGCGGCGGAGCGGACCGCACGGCGATACGCCCGCAGCCCCCTGGCGACCACGCGGACGGCATCGCGCCCGCGCCTGCCCCTGCCGGGCGCTGGCCCGACACCTTCGACGACGTCGCCGCCGCGCTCGACGCCCTGCCCGCGCTCGCCCGCGAGGCACTCGGCGCGGACAGCGTGGACACCCGCCGCGTCGTGTACACCGGACACAGCGCGGGCGGGCACCTCGCACTGTGGGCCGCCGCCCGCCACCTGCTGCCCGCCGCTTCCCCTTGGCACTGCTCCACACCTCCAGCCCTCCGCGGCGTGGTGGCCCTCGCCCCCGTCGCCGACTTCACCTCGGCGATCCGGCTGCGCGTCTGCTCCGGCGCGGTGCTCGACCTCCTCGGCGGCCCCGACCACGCCACCGACCGCCTGCTCCACGCCGACCCGGCCGCGCTGCTGCCCACCGGTATCGCCACCACCATCGTGCACGGCACCACTGACAACGTGGTCCCGCCGCAGGTCAGCGCCGCTTTCGTACGCGCTGCCAGGGCGGCGGGGGAGGAGCCCACCGTGGCGTGGCTGCCGGACGTCGGGCACTTCCCGCTGATCGACCCGTCGAGTGGTGCCTGCGCGGCCGTGGTGGAGGAGATCGCCCAACTCGCCTGGTGACGGCGCCGCTGCGGCCCCCGGACACAGCAAAGCGGCCCCCTTGCGGGGGCCGCCGGCCGGTGGACGATCAGATGCCGGTCACCGGCTGCGCTTCGCGAGCCGCTCCACGTCGAGCAGGATGACCGCGCGGGCCTCCAGCCGCAGCCAGCCGCGCCCGGCGAAGTCGGCGAGCGCCTTGTTCACGGTCTCGCGGGAGGCGCCGACGAGCTGCGCCAGCTCCTCCTGCGTCAGGTCGTGCACCACATGGATGCCCTCTTCGGACTGCACACCGAAGCGCCGGGACAGGTCCAGCAGGGCCTTGGCGACGCGGCCGGGCACGTCCGAGAAGACCAGGTCCGACATGACGTCGTTGGTACGGCGCAGACGGCGGGCGACCGCGCGCAGCAGCGCCGTGGAGACCTCGGGCCGTACGTTCAGCCACGGCTGGAGGTCGCCGTGGCCCAGGCCCAGCAACTTCACCTCGGTGAGCGCGGTACCGGTGGCGGTGCGCGGGCCGGGGTCGAAGAGCGACAGCTCCCCGATCAGCTCGCCGGGTCCCACGACGGCCAGCATGTTCTCCCGGCCGTCGGGCGACGTGCGGTGCAGCTTCACCTTGCCCTCGGTCACGACGTACAGCCGGTCCCCGGGGTCGCCCTCGTGGAACAGCGCGTCGCCACGCGCCAGCGTGACCTCGGTCATGGAGGCACGCAGTTCAGCGGCCTGCTCGTCGTCGAGCGCCGCGAAAAGCGGGGCACGGCGCAGAACGTCGTCCACGAGCTCTCTCCTTGTCGACTGTCGACATCACCGGGTTGTCAGCCGGGCTGTCCCCATGATGCATGACACGGGAAACAGTGCGATCAATCACAAGTTTGTCTTATGTGTGCGCGCCGCCGTGCTCCGGGGGTCCGATTGGCGGCCGGAATTGCGTGGTTGGGGGCCGCCGCGCCGCCGAACGGGTGGCGGCCACCGGGTGTTCCGCTGTCAGCGAACACGCTACCGGACCTGGCCCCGTACCGCAGTCGTGTGACCGGCCCCACGCTGTCGGACCTTCGGCGTAGCCTTCGTACATGGCAGAGAGCAAGGTCGGCAAGGCCCCCGCAGCGGAATCCCAGGTCGCGAAGGTCCGCAGGGCCCGCCGGATCAACCGCGAACTCGCCGAGGTGTATCCGTACGCCCATCCCGAGCTGGACTTCCAGAACCCCTTCCAGCTCCTGATCGCCACGGTGCTGTCCGCGCAGACCACCGACCTGCGGGTCAACCAGACGACACCCGCGCTGTTCGCGAAGTACCCCACGCCCGAGGACATGGCGGCCGCCGACCCGGCGGACCTGGAGGAGATCCTGCGCCCGACCGGCTTCTTCCGGGCCAAGACCCGCTCGGTGCTGGGCCTGTCCGCCGCCCTGCGGGACGAGTTCGGCGGTGAGGTACCCGGCCGGCTGGCCGACCTGGTGAAGCTGCCCGGCGTGGGTCGCAAGACGGCGAACGTGGTGCTGGGCAACGCCTTCGGCGTCCCCGGCATCACCGTGGACACCCACTTCGGCCGGCTCTCGCGCCGCTTCGGCTGGACCACCTCGCAGGACCCCGAGGAGGTCGAGCGCGATGTGGCCGCGCTCTTCCCCAAGTCGGACTGGACGATGCTGTCCCACCGCGTCGTCTTCCACGGCCGCCGGATGTGCCACGCCCGCAAGCCCGCCTGCGGGGTCTGCCCGATCGCCGCGCTCTGCCCGTCCTTCGGCGAGGGCGAGACGGACCCGGAGAAGGCGAAGAAGCTGCTGAAGTACGAGAAGGGCGGCTTCCCCGGGCAGCGGCTGAACCCGCCGCCGGACTATCCGGGGCAGCCCGCGCCGCCGCTGGGCGCCTCATGACGCGGTCCTGGGAGGCCGGCGCGCCGAAGGTGGACGTCAGCGCCGGCGGGCTGCCGAGGTGGCTGGAACCGGTGGCCGCGGCCGCCGGGACGGTGCGGCCCGAGCAGCTCAGCCGGTTCCTGCCGCCCGACGGCGGCGGCCGGCAGTCGGCCGTGCTCGTGCTGTTCGGCGAGGGTGAGCAGGGCCCCGACCTGCTGCTGATCGAGCGGTCCGCGGCCCTTCGGGCGCACGCGGGCCAGCCGTCCTTCCCGGGCGGCGCGCTCGACCCGGAGGACGGCGACCCCGAAGGCGACGGCCCGCTGCGGGCGGCGCTGCGCGAGGCCGAGGAGGAGACCGGCCTCGACCCGGCCGGAGTGCAGCTGTTCGGCGTGCTGCCGCGGCTGTACATCTCGGTGAGCGGCTTCGTGGTCACCCCGGTGCTGGGCTGGTGGCGCGAGCCGAGCCCGGTCCGCGCGGTCGACCCTGCCGAGACCGCACGCGTCTTCCGGGCCCCCGTGACGGATCTCACCGACCCGGCCAACCGTGCGACGCTGGTGCACCCCAGCGGTTTCCGCGGCCCCGCTTTCCTCGTCCAGAACGCCCTGGTGTGGGGCTTCACCGCAGGTCTGATCGACAAGTTGCTGCACTACGCGGGGTGGGAGCGGCCCTGGGACCGGGACCGGACCGTACCGCTCGGCTAGCCCGTCCGCATCGGGCGCCGTGACGACCGGCAGCGCCGTACCGCCCCACACGCTCAGGCCGACGTGAGACCGTGTTCCCCGTGAACGTGCTGGACATCCTGCTCATCCTCGCCGCCGTGTGGTTCGCCGTGATCGGCTACCGGCAGGGCTTCGTCGTCGGCATCATGTCGGTGGCCGGCTTCCTGGGCGGCGGCCTGGCCGCGGTCTACCTGCTGCCGCTGCTGTGGGACAAGGCGACGGACACCGCGACCCCCGGCTCGGTCGCGGTGATGTCCGCGGTCGTGATCGTCATCGTGTGCGCGTCCGTGGGGCAGGCGTTCACCACCCACCTGGGCAACAAGCTCCGCACCCGCATCACCTGGTCCCCGGCCCGGGCCCTGGACGCGAGTGGCGGCGCGCTGGTCAACGTCCTGGCGATGCTGCTGGTGGCGTGGCTGATCGGCAGCGCGCTGGCGACCACGACGCTGCCGACGATAGGGCGCGAGGTGCGGTCCTCGAGGGTGCTCATCGGGGTCTCCCGGGTGATGCCGCCGTCGGCCGACACCTGGTTCAACGACTTCAGCGACACCCTCGCGCAGAACGGCCTGCCGCAGGTCTTCGGCACCTTCGGCTCCGAGCCGATCACCTCGGTGCCCGCGCCCGACCCCGCGCTGGTCGGCAGCCAGGCGGTGACCGACGCCCGCGGCAGCATCGTCAAGGTCGTCGGTACCGCCCCCAGCTGCGGGAAGGTGTTGGAGGGCTCCGGCTTCGTCTTCGCCAAGGACCGGGTGATGACCAACGCCCACGTCGTCGGCGGCGTCTCCGAGCCCACCGTGCAGATCGGCGGCAAGGGGCGGCTGCACGACGCCCGGGTGGTCCTCTACGACTGGCAGCGCGACATCGCTGTCCTCGACGTGCCCGGGCTGGACGCCCCCGCGCTGCACTTCAGGACACAGCCCGAGCAGAGCCGCGACGACGCCATCGTGGCGGGCTTTCCGGAGAACGGGCCCTTCGACGTACGCGCCGCCCGGGTCCGGGACCGGATCAGGGCCAGCGGTCCGGACATCTACCACCGCGGCACCGTGCACCGCGACGTGTACTCGCTGTACGCGACGGTCCGCGCGGGCAACTCCGGCGGCCCGCTGCTGACCACCGACGGCGAGGTGGCCGGGGTGGTCTTCGCCAAGTCCCTGGACGACGCGCACACCGGCTACGCGCTCACCGCCGCCGAGGTGGCCCCGGACGTGACAGCAGGGCGTACGGCGACCAGGCAGGTGAGCACGCAGGGCTGCGCGCTGTGACGGACCGGTGAGGCGGGCTCGGCGCGCGGCGCCGGGTGCTGCGCGGTGCCGCCGTCAGTCCCTCACATGGCGCAGCCGGGCACTGACCCAGCGGGCCCGGCGGCCGAGTATGCGGGGGATACCGAGGCGACCGGCCCCGGTGGGGAGCAGCGTCATCGGAATAGCCCGATCGGCGGCTGCGAGGTTTCGGTGAGTGCGTGATACGTCACGGTAGTCGTGCGTCGAACCCATACGGTGCTACGTGCCCGCGCCATCGGGTCGGTAATCGCCTTCAGGTCGTCCGATTGGCTTATGCGCCCGGCATTTTGGGGATCATCGGATCATCGCAGTGGGCGGGTTCGGCAGGCGTACCGGACGGCTCCGCTGTCGTACCGGGCGGGTTCAGCGGTCCGGTTCGGGGTCCTGGAGCCAGTT
The DNA here is from genome assembly GCF_037034245.1 of Streptomyces sp. CA2R106. Lineage (NCBI taxonomy): Bacteria > Bacillati > Actinomycetota > Actinomycetes > Kitasatosporales > Streptomycetaceae > Streptomyces > Streptomyces sp. CA2R106. Next base: position 43,854 of record NZ_JBAGKC010000021.1, on the reverse strand, counting down.
GACCAGCTCGGTCGAGAAGGCCACCGGGTCCTCTTCGTGCGGGAAGTGCCCGAGGCCGTCGAAGAGCCGCCAGCGGTAGGGCGCCTCGACGTACTCCCCGCTGCCCGCCACGTTCCTGGTGCCGACCGCGGGGTCGAGCGAGCCGTGCATCTGCAAGGTGGGCACCCGTACCGGGCGCTTCATCCGGCGGTTGAACTGGAGGCCGTCCGGCCGGGCCATCGACCGCACCATCCAGCGGTACGGCTCGACCGCGCAGTGCGCCGTGGACGGGATCTGCATCGCCTCGCGGTAGACGTCGATCGCCTCCTCGTCCAGCGGCCCGGGCCCCGTCCAGTCCCGGATCAGCCTGCCGACCATCGCCGCGTCGTCCGCGACGAGCTGCCGCTCGGGCACCCAGGGGCGCTGGAAGCCCCAGATGTAGCCGCCGGCCCTGCTCTGCCGCAGGTCGGTGAGCATCGAGGTGCGCCAGCGCCGGGGGTGCGGCATCGAGCACACGACCAGGCGGCGCACCAGCTTCGGCCGCATCGCGGCGGCGGTCCAGGCCAGGTAGCCGCCCAGGTCGTGGCCGACCACCGCGGCGTCGGGCTCGCCCAGCGAGCGGATCACGCCGGTCACGTCGAGCGCCAGGTTTCCGGGGTCGTAGCCGCGGGGCGTACGGTCGCTGCCGCCGACCCCGCGCAGGTCCATCGCGACCGCCCGGAAGCCGGCCTCGGCCAGTGCGGTCAACTGGTGCCGCCAGGTCCACCAGAACTGCGGGAAGCCGTGCAGCAGAAGCACCAGCGGGCCGTCACCGGCTTCGGCGATGTGGAACCGGGCGCCGTTGGCGGCCACGTCGCGGTGGGTCCAGGGACCGTCGAGACGGGGGACCTGGCTGCCGCGGGTGGGCGCGGGGGCGAGGGGGGCGCTGCGCTCCAGCGGGTCGATCCGGCCCGGCACCGGTTCGGGCCGGTCGGGCTGCTCGGACCTGGCGGACCTGGCGGGCCGACTGGGTTGGCTGGGCGACGACCCGGCGGGAAGGCTCATGGTGTCGAGCGTGTCACATCTTCGATTCGAGCGCGGGCGCCGCGACGGTGGCGCCCAACTGCCCGGCGTCCTTCGGCGCGGTGTCGCGCGGGCGCGGCTTGGCCTTCTGGAGCACCACGGCGGTCTCCTTCGCCGAGGCGATCGAGCGCTCCGGCTTCTTCACCTTCTTGAAGCGGCTGTAGGCCAGCAGGCCGAGCAGCACGCCGAGCAGCACGAACGCCCCGCACACGATGCCGAACGACGCGTCCAGCGGCAGCCCGGTGCGGTGGATGACGTACGCCAGCGCCATGCTGCCCATCGGCACCGCGAACAGGCCGAGCGCCAGCGCCACGACCAGTGCGCCGCTGCCGATCGCGGCGCGCTTCACGTCCTGCCGAATCTCGGTCTTGGCCAGCGCGATCTCGTCGTGCACCAGGGCGGACAGTTCCGCCGTGGCGGAGGAGAACAGCTCGCCGAGGCTGCGCTCGTCACCGTTCGAGGCTGGGCTCATCGAGTCCTCCGTGGTCGTCGCACCGCTTCGCTCGCGGGTCGTGGTGGTCCGGGCAAGTGAATGTCTGCCCCCGATCATGCCTTACGTGCCATCAGGGCCGCCCGCCTGCCGCCGCCGGGCGAGCGCGGCGAGCCGGCGGTGCTCGGCCGCCTGCCGCTCCAGGATCTCGGCCATCCGGACGTGGTAGGCGGGTTGGTCCTGCTCGTAGACGTCGGGCACGCCGTCCCCGGTGTCGTCGCGCTCCTCGTCCGCGGTGAGCCGGCGGTAGCGGTTGTTGCGCGCCTTGAGCAGGATCGCGGCCAGGACGGCGGCGGTGACCGAGCCGAGCAGCACGGCGGCCTTGGCCTCGTCGGCGAGCTGCGGGTGGTCGGCGAAGGCGAGTTCGTCGATCAGCAGGGACACGGTGAAGCCGATGCCGGACAGTGTCGCGAGCGCGAAGACGTCCGGCCAGCGCAGTTCGGGGTTCAGCTCCGCGCGGGTGAAGCGGACCGCCAGCCAGGTCCCGCCGAACACGCCGATCGCCTTGCCGCAGACCAGGCCGAGGACGATGCCGAGGGTCTCCGGGCGCCGGAAAACGTCGCCGAGCGCGCCGCCGGAGACCGACACACCTGCTGCGAACAGGGCGAACAGAGGTACGGCCAGTCCCGCGGAGAACGGCCGCACCAGGTGCTCGACGCGCTCGGCCGGCGGGTGCTCCTCGCCCTCCCGGCGGTCGCAGCGCAGCAGCAGTCCCATGGCGACGCCCGAAATCGTGGCGTGGACCCCGCTGTTGTACATCAGCGCCCAGGTGACGAGCGCGAGCGGCACGTACACGTACCAGCCGCGCACGCCGCCGCGCTGCAGCAGCCAGAACAGCACCAGGCACGCCGCGGCGCCCGCGAGGGCCACGTAGTCGATGCCGGAGGTGAAGAAGACCGCGATGATCAGAATCGCGAAGAGGTCGTCGACGACGGCGAGGGTGAGCAGGAACGCGCGCAGGGACGACGGCAGGGCGGTGCCGAGGACGGCGAGTACGGCGAGCGCGAAGGCGATGTCGGTGGCGGTGGGTACCGCCCAGCCCTTGAACGAGCCGCCCCCGGCCGCGGCGACCGCGGTGTACACGAGCGCGGGTGCCGCCATGCCGCACAGCGCGGCGACGACGGGGAGTACCGCCTTGGCCGGTTCGCGCAGTTCGCCCGCGACGAGTTCGCGCTTCAGCTCGATGCCCGCGACGAAGAAGAACACCGCGAGTAGGCCGTCCGCCGACCAGTGCGCCACAGACAGGTGCAGGCCGAGCGCGGACGGGCCGAAGTGGAAGTGGGCGGTGGCGTCGTAGCTGTGCTGCAGGGTGTTCGCCCAGATCAGGGCGATGACGGCGGCGATCAGCAGGAGGACGCCGCCGACGGTCTCGGCGCGCAGGGCGTCGGCGATGAAGTTCCGTTCGGGCAGTGGGAGCCGGCCGAGAAGAATGGAAGAGCGGCGGCGGGGCTGCTCGGTCACGGGGGCGGCCTCCTGGGCGTCGTAGCCGGCTTTCGGACACAGGTGTCCTGTGTGCCGACCAGACTTCCCGGCGCGCCCATCAGTCTCGTCGCGATGGTGAGGCGACGTGACGTCACTTTAACCCGAACGAGTGGCGGAGTGCGGCGGTCTAGGGCCCGCCACGCCGAGGGGCGCCCGCACTGCTCGGAGTGCGGGCGCCCCTCGGGGAACGGTCTCGGCGGGGCCGGGGCGGGTCTCAGTCCTCGCTGGGCGCGGAGGGCAGCTTGCTCTGGATGAGGTCCATGACCGAGGAGTCGGTGAGCGTGGTGACGTCGCCCAGTTCGCGGTTCTCCGCGACGTCCCGCAGCAGGCGGCGCATGATCTTGCCGGACCGGGTCTTGGGCAGCTCGGCGACGATCAGCACCCGCTTGGGCTTGGCGATCGGGCCGAGTGTCTTGCCGACGTGGTCGCGCAGTTCGGCGACGAGTTCGGCGCTGTCCTCGGCACTGCCGCGCAGGATGACGAACGCGACGATGGCCTGTCCGGTGGTCTCGTCGGCGGCGCCGACCACCGCGGACTCGGCGACCTTGGGGTGCGAGACGAGCGCGGACTCGACCTCGGTGGTGGAGATGTTGTGGCCGGAGACCAGCATCACGTCGTCCACCCGGCCGAGCAGCCAGATGTCGCCGTCCTCGTCCTTCTTCGCGCCGTCACCGGCGAAGTAGCGGCCGGGGAAGCGGGACCAGTAGGTGTCGATGTAGCGCTGGTCGTCGCCCCAGATGGTGCGGAGCATCGACGGCCACGGCTCGGTGAGCACCAGGTAGCCGCCCGAGCCGTTGGGCACCTCGTTCGCCTCGTCGTCCACGACGGTGGCCACGATGCCGGGCAGCGGGGTCTGCGCCGAACCGGGCTTGGTCTCGGTGACGCCGGGCAGCGGGCTGATCATCATGGCGCCGGTCTCGGTCTGCCACCAGGTGTCCACGATCGGCGTCTTGCCGGCGCCGATGTGCTCCCGGTACCAGACCCACGCCTCGGGGTTGATCGGTTCTCCTACGCTGCCCAGGACCCGCAGGCTGCTGAGGTCGAAGTTGGCGGGGATGTCGTCCCCCCACTTCATGAACGTGCGGATCGCCGTCGGAGCGGTGTAGAGGATCGTCACGCCGTACTTCTGCACGATCTCCCAGAAGCGGCCCTGGTGCGGGGTGTCGGGGGTGCCCTCGTAGATCACCTGGGTGGCGCCGTTGGAGAGCGGGCCGTAGACGATGTACGAGTGGCCGGTGACCCAGCCGATGTCCGCGGTGCACCAGTAGACGTCGGTCTCCGGCTTGAGGTCGAAGACGGCGTGGTGGGTGTAGCCGGCCTGGGTGAGGTAACCGCCGGAGGTGTGCAGGATGCCCTTCGGCTTACCGGTGGTGCCCGAGGTGTAGAGGATGAACAGGGGCTGCTCGGCCTCGAACGCCTCGGGGGTGTGCTCGGTGGACTGGCGGCCGGTGACCTCGTGCCACCACAGGTCGCGGCCCTCGGTCCACTCCACGTCCTGGCCGGTGCGGCGGACCACGAGGACGTGCTCGACCTGCGGGGTGCGGGCCACCGCGTCGTCGATGGCGGGCTTGAGCGCCGACGGCTTGCCCCGGCGGTAGCCGCCGTCGGCGGTGATGACCAGCTTCGCGTCGGCGTCGTCGATACGGGAGGCGACGGCGTCGGCCGAGAAGCCGCCGAAGACCACGGAGTGCGCGGCACCGATCCGGGCGCAGGCGAGCATCGCCACCACGGCCTCGGGGATCATCGGCAGGTAGACCGCGACGCGGTCGCCCTTGCTCACGCCGAGTTCGGTCAGGGCGTTGGCGGCGCGGGACACCTCGTCCTTCAGCTCCGCGTAGGTGATCGCGCGGCTGTCGCCCGGCTCGCCCTCGAAGTGGATGGCGACACGGTCGCCGTGGCCGGCCTCGACATGGCGGTCCACACAGTTGTAGGCGACGTTCAGACGTCCGTCCGCGAACCATTTCGCGAACGGCGGGTTCGACCAGTCAAGCGTCTGGGTGGGCTCGGTCTCCCAGGTCAGGCGGCGGGCCTGCTCGGCCCAGAAACCCAGCCGGTCGGCCTTGGCCTGTTCGTACGCGGCCGCGGTGACGTTGGCCGCAGCGGCCAGTTCGTTCGGGGGAGCAAAACGCCGCTCCTCCTTCAACAGGTTGGCCAGGCTCTCGTTGCTGCTCACGCCAGCTCCTTGTCAGGGTGTCCCAGATGTCCCGCCCCTACCTCATCAGTCCTGGCGCACCCTGACAAGGGTTCCTGGAGAACTGGTTTAGACCTTTGTGGCGGGTATGGCTGCTGACGTGGCAGCTTCCCCGCCCGGTGCCCCCGGTACTCCGGTTCCGGGCCGGACCGGAACGAAGACGCCGGTGGGAGGGTCGAGGATGTACGCCTGGGCCTCGGCGACATGGAAGTACATGCCGTGCAGGTGGAGGGTGCCGTCGGCGACCCGTTGGGCCACGCACGGATGGGCCGTCAGATTCTCCAGCTGCGTCATCACGTTGATCAGTGCGAGGAGTTCCTGATCGTCGGCCGCGGGGCGGTCCTCGAAGCGCGGGAGCGCGGATGGGACGGGCGCGGCATCGCTTCCGGGGGCCGTACGTGGGGCGGCCGCGCCGACGGGGCCGGCGGCTGTGGCCGCGGTGAGCCGGCTCAGGCCCGGCCGGCCGTGCCGCAGCCATCGGGCCAGCGGCGTCTGTGCACCCGGTTCGTGAGCGGAGCCGAGCAGCGCCTGCATCGCGCCGCATCCGGAGTGCCCGCACACCGTGATGCTGGATACCTCGAGCACGTCCACCGCGTACTCCACGGCGGCGGCGACCGAATCGCAGGACGCGTCCGACTCCGGCGGTGGCACCATGTTGCCGACGTTGCGGACGGTGAACAGGTCGCCCGGGCCGCTGGAGGTGATCATGCTGGTCACCAGCCGGGAGTCCGCACAGGTCAGGAAGAGCTGGCCGGGCTGTTGGCCTTCGCGGGCTAGCCGGGCGAGTTCGTCGCGCACCAGCGGCGCCGTGTGGCGCTGGAAGTTTCCCACCCCGCCCAGCAGTTGGCCGCCGCTGGTGGCCGGGACGGCCGTCGGGCGGGTGCAGTGGTGGTTGCGCCAGGGCGTCCAAGGGCGGCAGGTGTGCGCGCTGACCGGTTCGCTGACCGCCCGTCCGTCGCCGTCGCCGAGCACCACCCTCCCGCCCCGCGAACGGTGCCGCGTGCTCCACGCGTTCAGCGCCTCATAGGCGGCATGGTCCATGAACGAACCGTCCAGCTCCACGACGACGTTCGCACCCGCCGGCACCTCGGCGAAGGCCTTGGCCAACCGGGGAACCGCGAGGAACGTCAACTGCCCGCTGGCGCGGACCCGATGGCACCCGCCTTCCTGGGTGACGGTGACCCGGATACGGGTGATCCGGTGCAGTGCCAGGGCGGCGGCGACCGCGATGCCCGCGGCCACCCCCTGGAGCACCCCGAAGACCACCACGGTGCCGAGGGTGATCGCGTACACGGGGAACTCGCGGTGCCGCTGGATGTGCCGGATGTGGGCGAAGCTGACCATGCGCACGCCGACGAGCATCACCAGCGCGGCGAGGGCCGCGAGCGGGATCTCCTCGAGCACTCCGGCGGCGAACCCCGCGCACAGCAGCACCCACACGCCGTGCAGCACCGTGGAGCGCCGGGTCAGGGCACCCGCCTCGACGTTGGCCGAGCCGCGCATCGCGCCACCGGCCACCGGCAGGCCGCCGAGCAGTCCGGACACCACATTGGCCGCGCCCTGGCCGAGCAACTCGCGGTCGAGGCGGGCCGGAGGAGCGTGCGGCCCCGGGCGCCGCGTCTGGAGTGCGTCCACCGCGACGGCCGACAGCAGCGACTCCATGCTTGCCACGAGCGTGACGGTCAGGACGGCCGCGACGATCGCGGTGGCCGGGCCGCCGGGTGGAGCGGGCAGACCAGGTGCTGTCCAGCGTGGCAGGTCGACCCGGGGCACCGACCACGCCGCACTCACCGCCGTGGCCATCGCGACTGCGGCGAGCGGCGCCGGGACCGCCCGTAGCGCCCGGAACCGGCTCCGCAACCGCGGCCAGCCGAGCAGGACGGCCGCCGTCGCCGCGCCGATGACGGGCGTGACGGGGTGGCTGTGCATCAACTGGTCGGGCAGCGCAGCGATGTTGTCCACCGCGGAGACCTGCGGGCTGCCGCCCAGCACCACGTGCAGTTGCCCGATGGCGATGACCGTGCCGATACCGGCGAGCATGCCGTGCACGATCGCCGGACTCACCGCGAGCGCGGCCCTGGCCACCCGCAGTCCGCCGAGCAGCAGTTGGACCAGGCCGGCCAGCACGGTGATCGCGCACGTCGCCCGCCAGCCGTAGCGCTCGACAAGGCCCGCGGTGACCACGACCAAGCTCGTCGCGCCACCACTGACCTGCAAGGGGGTCCCTCCGAGCAGCCCTGCGACGATGCCGCCGACCGCCGCGGCGACCAGACCGGACTGCAACGGCGCGCCGGTGGCCAGCGCGATGCCGAGCGACAGGGGCACGGCGATCAAGAACACGGTGATCGACGCGGACACGTCGTGCCGGTGGTGTCTCATGAGCTCTTCACTCCTCTCATTCCCTTTCGCGCTCTCCAAGCATCTGTAAATGGAGAGTAATGGAATGACTGCGGAGAGTGAAGGCTTGAGCCCGAATCCATGTACTATTTCCGTCTTTGGAGTGAATCTGAGGATGCGGGAAGGCGGTGTATCGGTGCGCCGCGGAGGTGTTAGTGGGACAGCACGGCAGGCGCCTCGACCAGATCCTCACTCAGCGTGAAGTCGGGGTCGATCTGGGCGGCGAGGTCGGCGCCGGTCCGGGCATTGCCCCAGCTCTCGGCGTTCCTGCGGTGGAAGTGCGCCATCTGCTGGGTGTAGCGGTGCCAGTCGCGGGACTGGTACGACCGGTCGGCGCGGTCGTGCATCACGCACAGGGCCTGGCGGTTGGCGGCCTCCAGCAGTTCGAAGCCGGGCGGGCTGCTCCGCTCCATCGCCCGCACCCAGTCCGAGTATCCGACCGTGATGAGCAGGTCGTCCCCGACCTCGGCCCGCAGGAAGGCGAGGTCGTCCTCCCCGTGCACCTTGTTGCCGACCACGGCCAGGTTCACCCCGAAGTCGCGGGCGTACTCCTTGTACTGGCGATACACCGAGACGCCCTTGCGGGTCGGCTCGGCCACGAGGAAGGTCAGGTCGAACCGGGTGAACAGCCCCGAGGCGAAGGAGTCGCTGCCCGCGGTCATGTCGACCACGAGGTACTCGTCCCGCCCGTCCACCAGGTGGTTCAGGCACAGCTCCACCGCCCCGACCTTCGAGTGGTAGCAGGCCACGCCGAGGTCGGACTCGGCGAACGGGCCGGTCACCATCAGTCGCGCGGTGCCGCCGGTGCCGAGATCGACCTGCCGGGCGCACGCCGCGTAGACCGGGTTCTCCTCGCACAGCCGCAGAAGGCGCGAGCCGCTACCGGGCGGGGTGGTCTTGATCATGCTGTCGGCCGAGGGGATGAGCGGGTTGGCGCCGCGCAGGTACTCCTTGATCGCCGGCAGGTGCGCGCCGAGCGAGGGCAGCGCCGCGGCGTCCTCCTCATCGAGCCCGAGCGCTGGGCCGAGGTGCTGGTTGATGTCCGCGTCGACCGCGACGACGGGGACGCGGGCTGCGGCGAGGTGGCGGATGAACAGGGACGACAGCGTCGTCTTGCCGCTGCCGCCCTTCCCAACGAAAGCGATCTTCATGTTCGCTAAGCGTAGGGGCGGTGTGCCGCGCGAACTGACGGGGAGTGGGGAAGGCCACTCGATCGTGGTCTTTCCGGGCCGTGGGGGGTGCGTAGGGTCAGGGACATGGCTACGAACGCTGCTCCTTCCCCACCTTCCGGGCAGGCGGACCCGCTGGCCGTGCTCGCCGCGCTGCCGGGAGTGCCCGACGCGGTGGAGTCCGTGCGCCAGGCGGTGGACCGGGTCTACGGCCACCGGGTGATGCGTCGCCGGGCCGGTGAGATCGCCTCGGAAGCCGCCCTTCGCGGCGCCCGGGCCTCCGCCGCCCTCTCGGGCGCCGACTGGCCGCTGGAGGAGGTACGCCGCCGCAGCGATTTCTCCGCCGACGACCAGTCGCGCACCGTTGGTGCTGCCCTTCGGGTGACGGCCGAAGCCGGCCAACTTCTCAGCGTATGGCGGCGGTCCCCGGTGCAGGCACTTGCCCGGCTGCACCTGACCGCGGCCGGCGGGGCCGCTGAGGAAACCACCGTCGGGCGGCCGCGACTGGCCGGCGAGCCGGTGACCGACGAGGTGGTCGGCTTCGAGACGGTCCCGCTTCCGGAGCCCTCCGAGGTCGCCGCGCGGCTCGACGGACTCGCCGAACTGCTGCGGGCCGGTTCCACCGCGCCCGCGCTCGTGGTGGGCGCCGTCGTACACGGCGAACTGCTCTGCCTGCGCCCTTTCGGCTCATTCAACGGGCCGGTCGCGCGCGCCGCCGAACGCATCGTCCTGGTCGGCAGCGGGCTGGACCCCAAGTCCATCTGCCCGGCCGAGGTCGGCCACGCGGAGCTGGGCCTGGCCGGATACCTCAAAGCCCTCGAGGGGTACGCCTCGGGCACTCCCGAGGGCATGGCCGAGTGGATCGGCCACTGCGGGCGCGCGCTCGAACTCGGGGTGCGTGAGAGCGTCGCCGTCTGCGAGGCCATGCAGCGCGGCGCCGCCTGAACCGACGAGCGGCGGCACCCGTCGGTGCCGCCGCTTGGGCACGTCCGCCGAGTTACCAGTGCGTGCTCGAATGTTGCCCATCAGGGCGGGGACTTTGCCCGCTGCCTGGTGCGGCTGGCCCGGTTGGCGGGTCGGCTACGCGTGGGTGCCCGGCTTCTGTGCTCGGTCCGTGGGGCCGCCAGCTGAACTGCGGTCTTCCTCTCGGAAGTCCGTGGTCTCGCGGGCCGTTAACTCTTTTGTACTCCCGACCGACAGGTAGCGGAACCCCTGGCTACACTTTTTACTTTTGCTGCCAAGTCGGACATTCTGCTCGGCCGATCGTTGGCTCACGTCGCCTTGGTCCCGTCGGCCACGAGGGGTCTCGGTCGGTCAGGAAGCCGCCAGCGGCCGGCGTCGGCGCGCAGCGAGCCAGACCAGTCCCGCGGTGGCGGCAGCAGCACCGATCGCGGCGGCCGCCAGGACCGGGCGCGGCGGCATCGACAGCGACTGGATGCGCTGCTTGAGGCGCACCGGACGGTCGAAGGTGAGGATCGGCCAGTCCCGTGCGACCGCCTCCTTGCGCAGCGCCCGGTCAGGGTTGACGGCGTACGGGTGGCCGACCGCCTCCAGCATGGGTAGGTCCGTAGCCGAATCGCTGTAGGCGAAGGACCGCTGCAAGTCGTACCCCTCGGACTCGGCCAGCCGGGCGATGGCTTCGACTTTCGCCGGACCGTAGACGTAATGCTCGATCTCGCCGTTGTACGCGCCGTCGGCCACGACCATCCGAGTGGCCACCACGTGGTCGGCGCCGAGCATCTCCCCGATCGGCTCGACCACTTCGGACCCCGAGGCGCTCACGATCACCACGTCGCGGCCGGCCGCGTGGTGCTCCTCGATCAGCGAGGCGGCTTCGTCGTAGATGATCGGGTCGATCAGGTCGTGCAGCGTCTCGGCGACGATCTCCCGGACCTGCTGCACATTCCAGCCGCGGCACAGATCAGAGAGGTATTTGCGCATACCCTCCATCTGGTCGTGATCGGCGCCACCGACGAGGTATACGAACTGGGCATATGCGGTGCGCAATACCGCTCGCCTGTTGATGAGTCCACCGTGGTAGAAGGACCGTCCGAAGGCGAGCGTGCTCGACTTGGCGATCACGGTCTTGTCGAGATCGAAGAACGCCGCAGTACGCGGGGGCAGGTGGTTTTCCACGGGACGAGCATAGGCAACCACCATTCGGCCTAAGGCCTGGCGTGTGGGTTTGCCTGGGCGGGCCGTCGGGTACACCATGGAAGTCACGGATCGTTCGCGACCGTGCTAACCCGGTCTGGCTCCTCCCCCCCCGAGTCGGACCGTGGGGACGACCCCCGCTCTCCCCCCCGGCGGGGGTCGTCGCATGTCCGCATGCGTACGGGGAGTTGGCGGTGGGGGCTGCGGCGTACGTCGACGTGTTCATGGCGTTCCTCTCACTCGTGCGCGTGTGCGTTTCTATGCGTATGACACGTGACGTTCGGTAATCGTCCCGCTGGTCCCGGTGAACCCACTCGTCCGGGTGGTGGAGTTATCCACAATCGCCGAGTTATCCACAGATTCCGACCAAGATCGTCTCAATTCCACTTCCTGGCCCAAGCTGATCGCAGGCGCAGCACACCGTGCTCGCACGACAAGCGACAGGGGACAGGGAAATGGTTCGAACCAGTGCATCCGATCGACCGCGCGAAGCCGCCGAAGGCATCCGCGGACCGCTGATTGTCACGGAGGACGAAAGCCTCCTCGACGATCTGCTCCGACTGTGCGCGGCGGCCGGCGCAGAACCGGAAGTCGCCTTCACCGCGCCCCCGCGCAATGCGAGTTGGGAGAACGCACCGCTTGTCCTGGTCGGCGTGGAGGCATCCGGAAGAGTCCAGGGAGCAGCGCGGCGCAAGGGCGTTCTGCTGGTCGGGAGCGGCGGCGCAGACTCCGCCGACTCCGAAACATGGCGCCGGGCCGTCGCGGTCGGCGCCGACCACGTCCTGTTCCTGCCGGCCGCCGAGGCGTGGCTGGTGGACCGGCTGGCGGACCTGGCAGAAGGCGGCGGCGGGCCCGCTCTGACGATCGGCGTGGTCAGCGGCCGGGGCGGCGCCGGTGCCAGCACGCTGGCCTGCGGCCTCGCCGTGACCGCGGCGCGCACCGGCCTTCGCGTCATGCTCGTCGACGGCGACCCGCTCGGCGGGGGCCTGGACATCATGCTCGGGGCTGAACGCACCGGCGGGCTGCGCTGGCCCGATCTCGCCGACTCGCGCGGCCGCGTCAACAGCGGCGTGCTGGAGGAATCCCTGCCCCGGCTGGGCTCGCTCAGTGTGCTGAGCTGGGACCGCGGACAGTCCATGCTCATCCCGCCCCAGGCCATGCGGTCGGTGATGGGAGCTGCCAGGCGGGGCGGCGGCCTGGTCGTCGTCGATCTGCCGCGCAAAGTGGACGACACCGTCACCGAGACGCTCGGCCAGATCGATGTGGGACTGCTGGTGGTGCCCGCTGAACTCCGCGCGGTGGCCGCCGCCTGCCAAGTGGCGGCTGCCTTCGCCCCGGCGCTGGACGACCTGCGGGTGGTCGCGCGCGGGCCGTTCTCCACCGGCCTGGACGGCGACGAGATCGCCCGGCTGATCGGACTGCCGCTCGCAGGTGAGTTGCGGCCCGAACCCGGTCTGGCCGATCCGATGTCCGGCGGCGCGCCACCGGGCTCCTCCACTCGCGGCCCCCTCGCGCGATTCAGCGGAGCCTTCCTCGGACAGGCGCTCGCGGCCGCCGGGTGCGTGATGGCATGAGTGCGGCACTGCTCGACGCGGTCCGGCTCCACCTGGCCGAACACGGCGGCGAACCCACCCCCGCCCGCGTGGCCGCGGCGCTGCGCGCCCAAGGACGCCTGATCGGGGACTCCGAAGTGCTCGATGTGGTCGCCGCGCTGCGTTCCGAACTGGTGGGCGCCGGACCGCTGGAGCCACTCCTGGCCGACCCGGACGTCACCGACATCCTCGTCAACGCACCCGACCAGGTCTGGATCGACCGGGGCCGCGGCCTCGAACGCAGCCCGATCCGGTTCGCTGACACCGCGGCGGTGCGACGTCTCGCCCAACGGCTCGCCACGACCGCAGGCCGCCGCCTCGACGACGCGCGGCCGTGGGTCGACGCCCGGCTGCCCGACGGCACACGGCTGCACGCGGTACTACCACCCGTTGTGGTCGGCTCGCCCTGCCTGTCACTCCGTGTCGTACGGGCCCGCGCGTTCACGCTCCCCGAACTCGTCGCGGTCGGCACCCTCGACGAGGAGACCGCCGCGCTGCTGCGGGCGATGCTGGACGCACGGCTGTCGTTCATGATCAGCGGCGGCACCGGCTCGGGAAAGACCACGCTGCTGAGCTGCCTGCTCGGCCTTGTCGACCCCGCGGCCCGCATCGTCCTCGCCGAGGACTCCGCCGAACTGCGCCCGGACCATCCGCACGTCCTCCGGCTGGAGACCCGGCCCGCCAACCAGGAGGGGGCCGGCGAGGTCACCTTGCGGGACCTGGTGCGGCAGGCGCTGCGGATGCGGCCCGACCGGCTCGTGGTCGGCGAGGTGCGCGGCGCCGAGGTGCTGGACCTCCTTGGTGCCCTGAACACCGGTCACGAGGGCGGCTGCGGGACCGTGCACGCCAATGCGGCTGCGGATGTGCCCGCGAGGCTGGAGGCTCTGGGCTCGACCGCGGGCCTGGACCGGGCCGCTCTGCACAGTCAGTTGGCCGCCGCGCTGTCGGCGGTCGTCCACCTCGTGCGGGACGGTGCGGGTCGGCGCAGAGTCGCCGAGATCCACGTGGTGAGCCGTCGGCGGGACGGCTTGGTCGGCACGGTACCGGCGCTTGTCCGCGACGGATGTGGCGGGGTGGAACGCGGACCGGGCTGGAGCCGGTTGGCTCAGCTGTGCTCGGCAGGTGTGTCGTGAACGCCGCGACATGCCCGCCGGTGACTCCCGCTCTGGCGCTGTGGGCCGCGCTTCTGGTGGCCTGTCTGCCCGCGTGGACCGCTCTGCAGCGGCACGGATACCGGCGACGCGTGCACGGGTTGCTGACGCGCGCACAGACCCCTGCAGGCGCTATGGCGGGCAGGGTTGAGCAGTGGCGGAACCGATGGGGTCGTGTGGTCGAGGCCGTCCGGGCGTGGATCGGTGGACGGCGCCCGCACTGGCGCGGTCAGCCCGAGCGGAAGTCCTTGCGGGCCTGGCGGCGTGAACGGCCAGGCAGGCGCGGTGCTCCCGGCGGCGCCCGGCAGCGGATGGCCGGGACAGCAGAGGCGCGGCTCGTGCGAGGCGGTCCGGAGTGGCTGTGCCTGCCCGCCGGGATGGTGCTCGCGGCGGTCACCTGGTCGGTGGTGCCGGTGGTCGGCGCGGCGGTCGCGGTCCCGTTGGTGCGAAGGGCACTGCGCGACCGGGCCGAACGGGCGGTGGCGGAACGGACCGCGGCCGCGGTGAGCGGCCTGTGCGGCACGCTTGCGGGCGACCTGCGGGCAGGACGGCCGCCGCACGTGGCGCTCGCGGAGGCGGTGCAGTCGGCCGGGTGGCCCGGGTCGCCGGAACTGGCACGGATCGCGGGCCTGCTGCTGTCTGCCGCCCGGTTCGGCGGGGACGTGCCCGGCGCACTTCGGACGGCGGCTCGGTCAGGGCCGGGCGCGCAGGGACTCGGTGCGGTGGCCGCGTGCTGGCAGGTCGCGGTGGACGGAGGCGCTGGGCTGGCCACGGCCCTGGACCGGGTCGCCGCCGCGCTACGAGCCGAGGCCGAGCAACGGGAGGACCTGCGAGCGCAGTTGGCCGGCCCGCGCGCCACCGCGGTGCTGCTGGCGCTGCTCCCGGTGTTCGGGTTGGTGTTGGGCACGGCGTTGGGAGCCGACCCGGCCGAGGTGCTGCTGCACACGCCGGCGGGGCTGGGCTGCCTGGTCGTGGGCGCGCTTCTGGAGTGGGCCGGGCTGGCCTGGACCGCGCGGATCATCCGGGCTGCCGAGGGCGGCCCGCCGACCGGGACGGATCGTGGTCGGGGCGGCTCCGCGTGGGGCGGCCCCGGCCCGGGGAAGGCGGAGCCGCGGTCCGCCCAGGCGTCGAGTGAGCCCGTTGTGGAAGGGGACCGGTCGTGAGCGGCGAGGTTGTCCACAGCCTGGGGATGACGGTGGCCGTCGTACTGGCGGTGTGTGCGGCAGTCGGCGCGGCTGTGGCGGGGAGGAACAGGCGTGGCGGCGTGCGCAGGTTGAGTCTCCTGCTGGAGGAAGCCCAGCCGGTGAAGGCGCCGCGCGCGTGGCGGGGAAAAGCCCGAGACGCCGGACGGGTCTGGCTGCCGGTGGTCGCGCCGGCGCTGGGGACAGCGGCGTTCGTGGGGAGCTTCGCTGGGGTGATGGCCGGGGCCGTGGTCGGGGTCGGCGTGCGGATGGTGCTCGTCCACCACCGGTCGAAGGCCACGGGGCGGGCGGCACAAGAGCAGGCGGACCACGCGGTATCCGGTCCGGGCGAACTGCCGCTGTGCGCCGACCTGATGGCGGCTTGCCTGGCCGCGGGGGCCACGCCGGGGGAGACCGCGGGGGCGGTGGGGCGGTGCCTGGACGGGCCGTTGGGAGCCGCGCTGCTGCGGGCGGAGGCGGAGTTGCGGCTCGGTGGGGAGCCGTCGGAATGCTGGGACAGGTTCGGCCGACTGCCTGCGGCCCGGGCGATGGGCCGTTGTCTGGCGAGGGCGTCGACGACCGGCAGCGCGCCGGTGGCGGAGATGGCGCGGCTGGCCGCGGACTACCGCGCTGAGCACGCCCGTTCGTCGGTCGCCGGGGCTCGCCGGGCCGCGGTGCTGGCCACCGCACCGCTGGGCGTGTGCTTCCTGCCCGCCTTTCTGTTCGTGGGCGTCGCGCCGGTGGTGATGGGGCTGGCCGGGGCGGTGCTGGGAGGCCCGGTGGGCGGTGGCGGAGGTTGAGGCCCGCGGCAGGACGCGCGCCCCCTTCGGCCGGTCGGGACGGCGCACGGAATCAGTAGGAATCACAAGAAACCAACAGGAGGAGAACGGAAATGACGAGGCGGAAGTTGGCTGAGCGGGTGGCGGTTCGGTGGGCCGGGTGCGTCCGGCGGTGCCGGGTGGCGGCCGATGCGGGGATGAGCACCGCGGAGTACGCGGTGGGCACGATTGCGGCCTGCGGGTTCGCGGCGGTGCTCTACAAGATCGTGACGAGCGGGCCGGTGCGGACGGCGATGACCTCGGTGATCGAGAAGGCGCTCCATGCGCCGTTCTGAGTGGGTGAGGCGATTGCGCGGCGCACACGGGTCGGGATGGGTCGGGTGGGTGCGCCGTCGTGGGGACCAGGGATATGTGACGGCGGAGGCGGCCGTGGTGATCCCGACGCTGGTGGCGCTGACGGGGCTGCTGACGTGGGGGTTGATGGCGGCGGCTGCGCAGATTCGGTGCGTGGACGCCGCCAGGGCCGGGGCGCGCGCTGCTGCGCGGGGGGAAGGGGCGGGGGATGTGGTGAGGGTCAGCCGCGCGGCAGCGCCGAAGGGAGCGGAGGTCAGGGTGAGCCGGGGCGGAGGGATGGTGAGGGTGCGGGTGACGGTGGAAAGACCGCGGTTTCCGGTGAGGTTGACGGCGGAGGCGGCCGCGTCGGACGAGGAGACGGTGGGGAGTGGTGGGCCGTGAGCCGGGAGCGGGACCGGGGGTCGGCGACGGTGTGGTCGCTCGGGCTGATGGCGGTGTTGATCGCGGTCTTCGCGGGAGTGGCGCTGATGGGGAGGGCGGTGGTGGCCAGGCACCGGGCGGGCGGCGCCGCGGACTTGGCCGCGTTGGCCGCTGCGGACCACGCGCTCGACGGTGAGGAGGCGGCGTGCCGGCTGGCCGCGCGGGTGGCGGCCGCTCAGCAGGCGGTGCTGCGTGAGTGCGTGGTGGTGGGGGAGGTGGCCGACGTCGTGGCTGAGGTAGGGGGAGCGCGGGTGAGGTCGCGGGCGGGCCCGCCGCTTGCCTCGGTGCCGGTGCCGGTGCCGGTGCCGGTGCCGGTGCCGACGCCGACGCCGGTGGTCCGTTCAGGCCGACGCGGGGCGCAGGGGCTGGAGACTGACGGGGGCGTGTTCCCGGGGGCACCGACGGTGGAGGAGCGCCGGTCAGGGCCGGGGGTCGGGTTCCTTGGCGGAGGCGAGCAGGCAGTCCAGCAGGCGGACGGAGGCGGCTTTGTCGAGCGGGTCGTTGCCGTTGCCGCACTTGGGCGACTGCACGCAGGAGGGGCAGCCGTGGTCGCATTCGCAGGACGCGATGGCCTCGCGGGTCGCGGCGAGCCAGCTGCGGGCGGTGTGGAAGGCGCGTTCGGCGAAGCCCGCCCCGCCGGGGTGGCCGTCGTAGACGAAGACGGTGGGCAGGCCGGTGTCGGCGTGCAGCGGTATGGACACGCCGCCGATGTCCCAGCGGTCGCAGGTGGCGAAGAGCGGGAGGAGGCCGATGGAGGCGTGCTCGGCGGCGTGCAGGGCGCCGGGCAGTTCCTCCGGGTGGATGCCGGCGGTGTCGAGTTGGTCGTCGGTGACGGTCCACCAGACGGCGCGGGTGCGCAGGGTCCGCGGCGGGAGGTCGAGTTTGGCCTCGCCGAGGACCTCGCCGGTCAGCAGTCGGCGCCGCAGGTAGGACACCACTTGGTGGGTGACCTCCACGGAGCCGAAGTGGATGCGGGCGTCGCCCCAGGGTTCGTCGATGTCGGTGGACAGCACGCGGATGTCAGTGGTGTCGCGGGCCATCGTGCTGAAGGGCGGGTCGGCGCGCTCCACCAGGGCGACGGAGTCCTCGAGGTCCAGGCGCCGTACGAGATAGGTGCGGCCCTGGTGGAGGTGGACGGCGCCCTCGTGGACGGTGGTGTGGGCCGAGGAGGCGTCCACGGTGCCCAGCAGCCGCCCGGTGCCGGCTTCGACGACCTGGATCGGGGTGCCGCCCTCCCCGCGGATGTCGGTGAGGTCGGCGGCGCGTTCCCGGCGGGTCCAGTACCATCCCGACGCCCGGCGGCGCAGCAGCCCGCGCTTCTCCAACTGCGCCACCAGACCGGCGGCTTCGGGGCCGAAGAGAGCCAGGTCGTCCTCGGTCAGCGGGAGTTCGGCGGCGGCGGCACACAGGTGCGGTGCGAGCACGTACGGGTTGTCCGGGTCGAGGACGGTGGACTCGACGGGCCGTTCGAAGATCGCCTCGGGGTGGTGGACGAGATACGTGTCCAGGGGGTCGTCGCGGCCCACCATGACCGCCAGCGCGCCCTGGGCCGAGCGCCCGGCCCGCCCGGCCTGCTGCCACAGCGAGGCGCGGGTGCCGGGATAGCCGGCCAGCAGGACCGCGTCGAGCCCGGAGACGTCCACGCCGAGCTCGAGGGCGGAGGTGGAGGCCAGGCCGAGCAGGCGGCCGGAGTGCAGGTCGCGTTCGAGGGCACGGCGCTCGTCGGGCAGGTAGCCGCCGCGGTAGGCGGCGACGCGCTGCGGGAGTGAGGAGTCGATCTCGGCGAGGCGCTCCTGGGCGATGAGGGCGACGAGTTCCGCACCGCGCCGGGAGCGGACGAAGGCGACGGTCCGTACGCCCTGCAGGACGAGGTCGGTGAGGAGCTCGGCGCACTCCGCGGTGGCGGTGCGGCGGACCGGGGCGCCGTGTTCACCGGACAGTTCGGTCAGGGGCGGTTCCCACAGCGCGAAGGCCACCTCGCCGCGCGGGGACGTGTCCTCGGTGACCTCGGCGACGGGCACGCCGGTCAGGCGGGCGGCGGCCTGACCGGGGTCGGCGGAGGTGGCGGAGGCGAGCAGGAAGACCGGGTCGGCGCCGTAGCGGGCGCAGATCCGCCGCAGGCGGCGCAGTACCTGGGCGACGTGGGAGCCGAACACGCCGCGGTAGGTGTGGCACTCGTCGATGACGACGTAGCGCAGACCGCGCAGGAAGGAGGACCAGCGGGCGTGCCCGGGCAGGATGCCGCGGTGCAGCATGTCGGGGTTGGTCAGGACGTAGGTGCCGTGCCGGCGGACCCACTCGCGTTCCTCGTACGGCGTGTCGCCGTCGTAGACCGCGGGACGCACGGCGTGGCCGAGCGGCGCCGCGAGGGCGCTCACTGCGCGGCGCTGGTCGGCGGCGAGCGCCTTGGTGGGGGCGAGGTAGAGCGCGGTCGGCCCGCGCCCGCCCTGTGCGGGCACCCGGACCCGGCCCCGTCCGACGGCGGCCACGGTCCCCGCGGCGCTCCCGGCGCTCCCGGCCCCTCCGCTTCCCCCGATCGGCCCATCGGCGGCGACCGACCCGCTGTCACGGTCACCATCAGCGGCGCCCCCGGCGCCCCCGGCGCCCCGCGGCTCCGGCAGCAGCGCGCTCAGCACGGGTGCGAGGTAGGCCAGCGACTTGCCGGAGGCGGTGCCGGTGGCCACGACCACCGACTCGCCGCGCAGCGCGTGCTCGGCGGCCAGCGCCTGGTGCTCCCACGGACGGTCGATCCCGGCGGCCCGGATCGCGGCGACGACTTCCGGACGGACGCCCTCCGGCCAAGATGCATGACGCCCGACCCGCGGGGGCAGGTGCTCCGTATGGGTGATGCGTATGGCGCGGTCAGCCCCCGCGGAAAGCCGCTCCAAAGCGGTCCGTGGGGACGGTCGGCCGTGCGCCGACTGCGGAAGTTGATCCTGGGCCATCGGCACTCAGTGTGTCACCGGCATGACGGACAATCGCAGTAAGGCGTCGTGCGGGCCCACCGCGAAGTGATTGAATGCCATCGCGGCCCAACTCCTTCCCCCACCGCTCGGTGGAGGAGTCACCACTACCGTTAACGTTTCGGTGGAGGCCCCAGGGGGGCGCCGCGTCGATGCAAGGTGCTGGAGGATCAGTGGACCTGTCCCTGTCGACCCGAACCGTCGGCGATCGCACGATCGTCGAGGTCGGCGGCGAGATTGATGTGTACACCGCGCCCAAGCTGCGGGAGCAGCTCGTGGAGCTCGTGAACGACGGGAGTTACCACCTCGTCGTGGACATGGAGGGAGTCGACTTCCTCGACTCGACCGGCCTGGGTGTGCTCGTCGGCGGGCTGAAGCGGGTGCGTGCGCACGAAGGATCGCTGCGTCTGGTGTGCAACCAGGAGCGCATCCTGAAGATTTTCCGAATCACCGGTCTGACCAAGGTGTTCCCCATCCACACCTCGGTCGACGAGGCTGTCGCGGCGACCGACTGACGTTCGTCCGAGAGGGGCACCGGACGGACCGCCGTCCGGTCCCCTGTGATGCCCAACCACAGGACCGGAGGGGGAAGCCCCATGCCCACCGTAGAACTGCTCTTCAGCGCCCAGCCCGAGCATGTGCGCACCGCACGGCTCGTGGCCGCCCAGGTGGCGCGCCGAGCGGGGGTGGACGAGGCGTCCTTGGACGAGGTCCGGCTGGCGGTCGGCGAGGCGTGCAGCCGTGCCGTCGGCCTGCACCGCAACAACGGCGTCGAGCAGCCGGTGCGCGTACTGCTCAACGAGGACGAGAAGAAGTTCTCCATCGAGGTCGTGGACGAGGTCGCCAGCACTTCGGCCGGTGGCGGCCACACCGACGGCCCGCCCACCGATGACGCCGCCGAGGACGAGGGCGAGATGGGCCTCGCCGTCATCAGCGGCCTGGTCGACGACGTCGAGGTGATCGACGGCGACCGCGGCGGCGTGATCCGGATGACCTGGCCGACCGTCACCGTCTAGCCGACCCGACCCGACCCGACCCGGTCCGCCGCGCGCAGCGGCCCCTGTCCCCGGTCCTGGCTCCGTGGGAATGGTCACACCACCGCGCCCGCGGCCGCCGGACGGGCAGCACTGTACGAGGCCCGCGGGCCCGCCGCTCACCTGCGGTGCAGGCTGTGGCGCGAACCGATCGAAGAGCAGGTGAAAGGGGTCAGCAGAGTTCGGCGCCGCCGGAGCCGTACCGCCCGGCCGTGTATGTTCCGGGGCCGAAGGCCACGGAAGGGACCCACCCGGTGAAGGTGAAGAAGAAGCTCCTGGCCGCGCTGTCCGGCAGCGCGGTCGCACTGCTCGCGCTGTCCGCGTGCGGCGGGGACGACACCGCCAAGAAGCAGGACGACTGGGCGAAGGGCGTCTGCGACCAGGCACAGGTCCAACTCGGCAAGATCAACACCGCCAACGCGTCGTTCGGCCAGGTCGACAGCGGCGGCAAGCCGCAGGACGTGAAGAGCGCCGACTCCGCCGCCTTCCAGTCGATCTCCGACGCCTACACGTCCCTCGCCGGGATCTTCCAGAAGGCCGGCGCCGCCCCCGGCGACGACGGCGCGACGTTCCAGAAGAACGCGGTCACGGTCTTCACCCAGCAGTCCACCCAGTACGCCACGCTGAAGAAGCAGGTCGACGGCCTGGACGCCAGCGACCAGACCAAGTTCGCGACCGGTCTCGGCGACGTCTCGACCTCGCTCCAGCAGACCGCCGCCAAGGGGCAGACCTCCCTCGACACCCTCCGCAAGGGCGAGATGGGCAAGGCCCTCGCCCAGCAGGCCGGCTGCCGCGGTGTCTCCGGCGGCAAGGTGACCACCCCGACGGCCGGTGCGACCACCCCGACCACCCCCACCACCCCGGCCGCCTCGGCGACGACGACCGCCACACCCACCACGATGACGAGCGCCGACCCGAAGAAGTCCTGACCCCGCCTCCTGCGGCACGGCGGCGCGCCCCGCCCCGAGTTCCGGGACAATGAGCGGCGTGAGCGATCCGAGCAACCCCACCCGGCCGACCGGCGATCCCCATCACCCCGGCAGCCCGGGCGGCCCCGGCCGCCCCCTGCCCGACCCCGCCGCCGCGCCCGCCCTCCGCGCCGATCTGCTCGCCGCCGACTTCACCGCCGACGGCTGCCTGGAACTGCTCGGGGCCGTCGCCTACGCGGCCCTGTCCCGCGCCGAGACCGTCCCCGCGCTGCGCGCCACCCGCGGCGGCAGCCCGCTGGAGACCCTGGTCCGGCTCTTCCTCCTCCAGCAGGCGGTCCCGCTCGCCGGCGCCCGAACCGCCCTCGGCGGCGGGGGCCTGGACCGTTACGAGGCGGCGGGCTGGCTGCTCCGCGACGGCGCCGAGGTCCGCGCCACCGTCGACGTACGCCCGTACGCCGGGGACGAGGGCGCGGACTGGTGGATCGTCTCCGACCTCGGCTGCGCGGTCGGCGGCGCGGCCGGTATCGGCAGCGCGCCCGGTGTGGACCGCGCCGACCTCGTGCTGGGCGTAGGCGGCGCGTCCACCACGCTCGCCGGGCTGACCGTGCGCGAACCGGTGGGCAGCGTGCTCGACCTCGGTACGGGCTCCGGCGTGCAGGCGCTGCACGCCTCCCGACACGCCACGCGGGTGACGGCCACCGACGCCAACCCGCGCGCCCTGCACTTCGCCCGGCTCACCCTCGCGCTGTCCGGCGCGGCCGAACCCGACCTGCGCGAGGGCGGGCTCTTCACGCCGGTCCGGGACGAGCGGTACGACCTGATCGTGTCGAACCCGCCGTTCGTGATCTCCCCCGCCGGCCGGTTCACCTACCGCGACGGCGGGATGGCGGGCGACGACCTGTGCCGCGAACTCGTCCGTCAGTCCGCCGACCACCTCACCGAAGGCGGCTACTGCCAGCTCCTCGCCAACTGGCAGCACACCGAGGGCGAGGACTGGCGTGAGCGCGTCACCTCCTGGCTGCCCGCCGGGTGCGACGCCTGGATCGTGCAGCGCGAGGTGCAGGACGTCGCGCAGTACGCCGAGCTGTGGCTGCGCGACGGCGGTGACCACCACGCCGACCCGGCCGCGTACGCACGCCGCTATGACGCCTGGCTGGAGGACTTCGAACGGCACAAGGTCAACGGCATCGGCTTCGGCTGGATCACGCTGCGCAGGTCCGGTGCCGCGCAGCCCTCGGTCACCGCCGAGGAGTGGCCGCACCCGGTGGAGCAGCCGCTCGGGCCGTACGTCGCCGACTGGTTCGGGCGGCAGGACTTCCTGCGCGGCCACGACGACGCCGCGCTGCTCGCCGCCCGGTTCACCCTCGCGCCCGACGTCGTGCAGGAGCAGGTCGGGATGCCGGGCGCGGAGGACCCCGAGCACGTGGTGCTGCGCTCCGCGCGGGGCATGCGCCGGGCCACCAAGGTCGACACCGTGGGCGCCGGGTTCGCCGGGGTCTGCGACGGCACGCTGGCGGCCGGCCGCATCGTGGACGCCATCGCCCAGTTGCTGGACGAGGACCCGGTGCTGCTGCGCGACCGCACCCCCGCGTCGATCCGCCTGCTGGTCGAGCAGGGCTTCCTCAACCCGGTCACGGAGTAATCGGAGTAATCCGAGTAACCGGCGTAACCGGCGTAACCGGAGCAATCGGAGCAACGGGACCGGACGGGGCAGCGTACGAAGCAGCCGGCCCCGGCGTCAGCGCAGGTTCCGCACCACCGTCCAGCACACCGCCGCCACCAGCAGCGCGTACTGGGTCCGGGGACGCAGCACCGGCTGCCACCGCCGGCCGCGCAGCCCCTCGACCACCCAGCGGCCGGCCATCCAGGCCAGCGCCGGCGACAGGACCAGCAGCAGCGCGTTGTCATGGAACGCCCGGACCGGGTCGCCGTGCAGCAGGTCGTACGCGAGGCGGGTGCCGCCGCAGGCCGGGCAGAGCAGCCCGGTGAGCCAGTTGAAGGGGCAGCGCGGCAGGAAGTGCCCGCTCTGGTGCGGGTCGGTGCGGTAGAGGTACGCGGACCCGGCGGCCGCGGCGGCGAGCGCGGCCAGGGGTAGGACCGCCGGGTGCGGGCGGCGCCGCACCGGCCGCACCCCCGCGCCGGTCGGAGTGCTCACCCGCTCACCTGCTAGCCGCGACCTGTCCGGATACGGACCCTGGTCGGACATGCCCCGTCCCCCCGCCCCTGCGTTCCCACCGTTGCGCGGCGGGCGCGGCTGCCCACCCGCCCGTCCGCGGCCATTTTCGCAGCCCCCGGTGCGCCGCGTCCCGTACCGCCCTTGATACAAACCGGCTACAGAACCGCACGGGGCCGTCCCGCGCCCGCCGCCCGGCCCGGCCGCCGCGGACCCGCCGGGGGCCGGTCGCCGCGGCGGTTTTCGGCCGCGAGGATCGGAACCCGCGATTTCGGGCAGGATCAGGCGGGTGGACGTAGCCTGCTGGGGGAAGCCGCCGGCGGACCCCGGCGGTGTGGATAGAACGTACATCGGGTTACCGTTCGAGTGGCGTTGCGGACTTTTCCCGTTTGACACGGGCCCAGGAGGTACGGTCACACTCCGCAGCGACACCCCTTCGAACCGGAGAGAAGAGCGAAGTTGTCCCCGACCCGCGAGACCGCACAGGGCGGCCGCCGACTCGTCATCGTCGAGTCGCCTGCCAAGGCGAAGACGATCAAGGGCTATCTCGGCCCGGGATACGTCGTCGAGGCCAGCGTCGGGCACATCCGCGACCTCCCCAACGGGGCCGCCGAAGTGCCGGCGGAGTACAAGGGCCAGCCGTGGGCGCGGCTGGGCGTCAATGTGGACAGCGATTTCCAGCCCATCTACGTCGTGAACGCGGACAAGAAGGCACAGGTCAAGAAGCTCAAGGATCTCCTCAAGGAGTCCGACGAACTATTCCTGGCCACTGACGAGGACCGCGAGGGCGAGGCCATCGCCTGGCATTTGCAGGAAATCCTCAAGCCCAAGGTCCCGGTGCACCGGATGGTGTTCCACGAGATCACCAAGGACGCCATCCAGGCGGCCGTGCGCAATCCCCGCGAGCTGAACCAGCGGCTGGTCGACGCCCAGGAGACCCGCCGCATCCTCGACCGGCTGTACGGCTACGAGGTCTCCCCGGTGCTGTGGAAGAAGGTCATGCCGCGGTTGTCGGCGGGCCGGGTGCAGTCAGTGGCGACCCGCCTGGTGGTCGAGCGCGAGCGCGAGCGGATCGCGTTCCGCACCTCGGAGTACTGGGACCTGGTCGGTGTCTTCAACACCGGCCGGGCTGGCGACCCGTCCGACCCCGCCACGCTCAACGCCCGGCTCGTGTCCGTCGACGGCCGCCGGGTCGCCCAGGGCCGGGACTTCGACGCCTCCACCGGCGCCCTGAAGCAGAACGCCGCCGTGCTGCACCTCGACGAGGAGCACGCCCGGGCGCTGGCCACCGCGCTCGCCGACGCGCAGTTCTCGGTGCGCAGCGTCGAGTCCAAGCCCTACCGCCGCTCGCCGTACGCGCCCTTCCGCACCACCACCCTCCAGCAGGAGGCGTCGCGCAAGCTCGGCTTCGGCGCGAAGGCCACCATGCAGGTCGCGCAGAAGCTGTACGAGAACGGCTTCATCACCTACATGCGTACGGACTCCACCACGCTCTCGGAGACCGCCGTCAGCGCCGCCCGCGCCCAGGTCACGCAGCTCTACGGCGCCGACTACCTGCCGGACAAGCCGCGCGTCTACGCGGGCAAGGTCAAGAACGCCCAGGAGGCCCACGAGGCGATCCGCCCCTCCGGCGACCGCTTCCGCACACCGGCCGAGACCGGCCTGACCGGCGACCAGTTCCGGCTCTACGAACTGATCTGGATGCGCACCGTCGCCTCCCAGATGAAGGACGCGACCGGCCAGTCCGTCACCGTCCGGGTCGGCGGCGCCGCCTCCGACGGCCGCGACGCCGAGTTCTCCGCCTCCGGCAAGATCATCACCTTCCACGGCTTCCTCAAGGCCTACGTCGAGGGCGCCGACGACCCGAACGCGGAACTCGACGACCGCGAGCGCCGGCTGCCGCAGGTCGCCGAGGGCGACGCGCTGACCGCCGACCGGATCACCGCCGACGGCCACTCCACCAAGCCGCCCGCCCGCTACACCGAGGCGAGCCTGGTCAAGGAGCTGGAGGAGAAGGAGATCGGCCGCCCGTCGACGTACGCCACGATCCTCGGCACCATCCTCGACCGCGGCTATGTCTTCAAGAAGGGCACCGCGCTCGTCCCGTCCTTCCTTTCCTTCGCCGTGGTCAACCTGCTGGAGAAGCACTTCGGCTGGCTGGTCGACTACGACTTCACCGCCTCCATGGAGGACGACCTCGACCGGATCGCCCGCGGCGAGGCCGAGGCGGTGCCGTGGCTGCGCCGCTTCTACTTCGGCCAGGAGAACCAGGGAGGCCAGGACGGCAAGGACGGCCAGGACCGCGGGGCCGCCGCGTCCGGCGCCGCACAGCCCGACCCCGCCGGCGGCGACCACCTCGGCGGCCTGAAGGAACTGGTGGAGGACCTCGGCGCGATCGACGCCCGGGAGATCTCCTCGTTCCCGGTCGGCGACGGCATCATGCTGCGGGTCGGCCGCTACGGGCCGTACGTCGAGAAGGGCGAGCGCGGCGAGGAGGACCACCAGCGCGCCGACGTCCCCGAGGACCTGCCGCCGGACGAGATGACTGTCGAACTGGCGCAGGAGCTGTTCGCCAAGCCCAGCGGCGAGTTCGCGCTCGGCACCGACCCGGAGACCGGCCGCCCGATCGTCGCCAAGGACGGCCGCTACGGGCCGTACGTCACCGAGGTGCTGCCCGAGGACACCCCGAAGACCGGCAAGAACGCGGTGAAGCCGCGCACCGCCTCCCTCTTCAAGTCCATGTCGCTCGACACCGTCACCCTCGCCGACGCCCTCAAGCTGATGTCCCTGCCCCGGGTGGTCGGCACCGACGCCGAGGGCGTGGAGATCACCGCGCAGAACGGGCGCTACGGCCCCTACCTGAAGAAGGGCACCGACTCGCGCTCCCTGGAGAGCGAGGACCAGCTCTTCACCATCACGCTGGAGCAGGCGCTGGCGATCTACGCCCAGCCGAAGGTGCGCGGCCGCGCCGCCGCCAAGCCCCCGCTGAAGGAACTGGGCACCGACCCGGTCAGCGAGCGCCCCGTCGTGGTCAAGGACGGCCGCTTCGGCCCCTACGTCACCGACGGGGAGACCAACGCGACGCTGCGCCGTGACGACGACGTCGAGACGATCACGCCCGAGCGCGGCTACGAACTCCTCGCGGAGAAGCGGGCGAAGGGCCCGGTGAAGAAGAAGACGACGGCGAAGAAGGCCCCGGCCAAGAAGGCCCCGGCCAAGAAGGCGGCGGCGAAGAAGTCCGCTTCGTCGTCGACGGCCGCCAAGAAGGCGCCCGCCAAGAAGGCCGCGGCCGCCAAGAAGACCGCGGCGAAGAAGACGAGTTCCACCGCGGAGTGAAGGGCGCCGGCCACGGCGCCGAGGGCGGCCGCCCCGATCCAGGGGCGGCGCCCGGCCCCTCAGCACAGGAGACCGGCCCCCCTAGCGCAGGAGAGGGGTCACTGTCCGTTTGTTCGGGCGGAGACGTTTGGTTCGGGTGAGACGGATAGGCTGTCAGAATGACGCGATCCGAGCAGCCAGCGCAGCCCGCGGCGGACGTCACCGAGGCGTTCGCGAAAGACCTCTCGGCGGACTCCCGTGAGCGGGCCGTGGGCGCGCTGCTGAAGATTCCGCCGCTGCGCAAGCTGTGGAGCGCGCAACTGACGGGCGCGGTCGCCGACCGCCTCGGCCTGCTCGTGCTGGTGTTGCTCACGGTGCAGGCCACCGCGACCGCCCACTCCTTCGGAGGCGGCTACCGCGGGGTGGCGTACAGCGTCGCCGCGGTGTTCGGCGCCCGCCTGGTGGCCACCTTGCTCTTCGGCGCGGTGCTGCTCGGGCCGCTGACCGGCCTCACCGAGGAGAGCGGCCCGCTGGACCGGCGCTGGACGATGATCGGCGCCGACGGCGTACGGCTCGCGCTGTTCATCGTCGCGCCGCTGTGGGTCACCTGGACCCCGCACTCCGCGCACCTGTGGCTGCTGGGCACGGCGTTCGCTGTCGGGCTCGCCGAGCGCCTGTGGGCGATCGCGAAGGACGGCGCCGCCCCGGGGCTGCTGCCCGCGCCGGGCGACACCTCGGTGCGGCCCGCGCCCGACCTTCTCGCCACGCTGCGCCGGCTCGACCTGCGGACGAGCTTCGTCGCGCTGCCGATCGCCGCCGCGTCCCTGGTGGCCGTCACTCTCGTCAACACGCTGATCGCGGTGGGCGTCGACTGGTTCCACCTGCACCAGGTCGCGCTGTCGTCGTACGTGGCGGCCGGGCTCTTCTCGTCCTCGATGGCGATGCTGTACCTGCTGGAACTGCCCGCGGGCGGCGCCAGGAAGCCCCGCTCCCCGCTCCAGGGCCTGCGGCTGCCGAAGGGCCCGGCGGGCGCCGAGCAGGGCCGTACCGGCGCGCTGCCGCTGCTGGTGCTCGCCACCTCCGCGGTGTCCGGCGCGATCGCGGTCGCCGTCGCGGTCGCCGTCCTGCACGCGCTCGCCCTCGGCTTCGGGCCGACCGGCTTCGGCCTGCTGGTGCTGGCCCTGACCGCGGGCACCGTGGTCGGCATCCGGATCGCCCCGCACACCCTGCCCGGGCTCTCCCGCCGCCGCCTGCTGGCCGTGGGCACCGGCGTCACCGGTATCGCGCTGCTGCTGACCGGCGTCGTACCCGACCAGACCACCGTGCTGGCGCTGTCGCTGCTGGCCGGTGTCGCGGCCGGTGTCACCGCGAACGCCGGGCACACCCTGATCGAGCAGGAGACCGAGGAGAGCCGCAGGACGCGGACCGTCGAGCACCTGCACGCCGTGGTGCACGCCGCCCTCGGGGTGGCCGCGGTCGGCGGGCCGCTGGTCGCCGCCGCGATCGGCCCGCACCGCGTCCAGAACGGCCACTTCACCTTCGATCACAGCGGCGCCGCCTACACGCTGATCCTGGTCGGCGCGCTGCTGCTGCCGGTCGCCGCGCTGGTGCTGGGCAAGACCGACGATCGCAGCGGGGTGCCGCTGCGCCGCGACCTGCGCGAGGCGCTGCGCGGCGCGGAGCCGGCCACCGGCCCTGCCGCCAACGGCTTCTTCATCGCCGTCGAGGGCGGTGACGGCGCCGGCAAGTCCACCCAGGTCGAGGCGCTCGCCGAGTGGATCAGGGCCAAGGGCCACGAGGTCGTGGTCACTCGCGAGCCGGGTGCCACCGCCGTCGGCAAGCGGCTGCGCTCGATACTCCTGGACGTCTCCTCCGCCGGGGTCTCGCACCGCGCCGAGGCCCTGCTGTACGCCGCGGACCGGGCCGAGCACGTCGACACCGTCGTGAAGCCCGCGCTGGAGCGCGGCGCCGTGGTCATCTCCGACCGCTACATCGACTCCTCCGTCGCCTACCAGGGCGCCGGGCGGGACCTCGCGCCGACGGAGGTCGCCCGGATCTCCCGCTGGGCCACCGACGGGCTCGTCCCGCATCTGACGGTGCTGCTCGACGTGCCGCCGGAGACCGCCAGGGAGCGCTTCACCGAGGCCCCGGACCGGCTGGAGTCCGAGCCCGCCGAGTTCCACCAGCGGGTGCGGTCCGGATTCCTGACGCTCGCCGCCGCCGACCCCGCGCGGTACCTCGTCGTCGACGCCGCGCAGGACCCCGAGGCGGTCACCACCGTCGTACGGCACCGGCTCGACCGCATGCTGCCGCTCTCCGCCCAGGAGATCGAGGCGCGGGCCGAGGCCGAGCGCAAGGCCGCCGAGGAGGCGGCCCGGCTCGCCGCCGAGGAGGCCGCCCGCAAGGCCGAGGAGGAGCGGCTGGAGCGCGAGCGCCAGGAGCAGCTGGAGCGGCTGCGGCGCGAGGAGGAGGAGCGCAGGCTCGCCGCCGAGGAGGCCGCGCGCCGCGAGATCGCCGAGCGCAAGGCCGCGCAGGAGGCGGAGGCGGCCCGGCTCGCCGCGGAGGAGGCCGCCCGCCGCAAGGCCGAGGAGGACGCCAAGCGCGCCGCCGAGGAAGCGGCGTACGAGGCCGAGCAGGAGCGGCTGCGGCGCCTGGCGGACGAGCAGGCGCGGCTGCGCGCCGAGGCCGCGGAGAAGCGCGAGGAGAAGCAGCGCAAGGCCGAGGAAGCGCTGATGCGGGCGGAGGCGGCGCGGGCCGCCGCCGCGGCAGCGGCTGCCGCAGCGGCGGCCGCGGCCGACTCGGATGAGACCGCGGTGCTCCCGGCGGTGTCGGACGCGCCTCCGGAGGGCTCCGGCGACGGCGCCAGGCAGGACGACGGTACGGGCGAGGGCGGCGACGCTTCGCACGGCAAGGCTTCGGGCTCGGGTGCCGACGAAGGCCCCGCATCTGGCTCGGACCGCGGTTCTGGCTCGGACGCGGGGTCCGGCTCGGGGTCCGGCTCGGGTCCGGCTTCCGGTGCGGGCTCCGGCTCCGGCCAGGCGTCCGCCTCGACGTCCGACTCCGAGGCGACCACGGTCATGTCGTCCCTGCCCGCCGACCCCGGCCCGGCCGCGGGTGGGCCGGACGCCGAGGCGACCACGGTGATGTCCGCCGTGCCCGCAGAGGGCGGCACCGACGCCGACGCGACGACGGTGCTGCCGGCCGTCACGCCGCCGGCGTCGTCCTCCTCGGAGACCACCACCGTGATGGCGCCGATCGTGGACGAGCCCGCCGGCAGCAGCGACGAGACCACCGAGCTGCCGCCGCCGGTCCCCGGCACGGCCCGCTCCGAGGACCCCACGGACCGGGTGCCGCCGTGGCTCTTCCGCCCGGATCAGCCCACCGGCGACGAGCGCACCCGGGAGATCCCCGCGGCCCAGTCGGGCCAGTCGCGCCGGCCCCGCCCGCAGTGGGCCGAGGAGACCCCCCTCGACGACCTGCCGTCCCTCGCCGACGAACTGCTCGGCCCCCGGGACCAGGAAGACCCCCCGCGCGCCTGACCCCGCCGCCCGGACCACCGCCTGCCCCCGCCCGACGCGCGGGGGCAGGCGAACGTACGGGCGGGTGGACGACAGCAGGCGCCGTACACGACGAGCCCGCGCGAGGACCGCGCGCGGACGAGCGGAGGCGCCGTGCGCTACTTCGTCCTCGGAGTCACCGAGGCCAGGTCGGAGGACGGCACCGTCCTGCCCCTGAGCGGGGCGAAGGTCCGTACGGTCCTCACCGTGCTCGCCGCGCACGCCGGCCGGCCGGTCGCCCCGGAGACCCTGATCGCCGAGGTCTGGACGCAGGACCCGCCCGCCGATGCCGCTGGCGCACTCCAGGCCCTGGTCGCCCGGCTGCGCAAGGCCCTCGGCCGGGACGCGGTGGCGTCCGAGCCCGGCGGCTACCGGCTGAACACGCCGCGGGAGAACGTCGACCTGTTCGCGTTCGAGGCGCTGCTGCGCACCGGCGAGGCGGAGCTGCGGGACGGGGACCCCGACCGGGCGGCGGCCACCCTGGACCGGGCGCTCGGGCTGTGGCGCGGCCCGGCGCTGGCGGACCTGCCGGACCGGGACGCGGCGGCGGCCCGTACGGACGCGCTGCGCCTGGCCGCGCTACGGGCGAAGTTCGAGGCGGAGTTCGCCCGCGGGCAGACCGCCGCCGTGCTTCCGGCGCTGCGGGAGGCGGTGGTCGCGCACCCGCTGGACGAGCCGTTCCACGCCCAGCTCATCCGCGCGCTGCGGGCGACCGGCCGCGGGGCCGATGCCCTGGCTGCGTACGAGGAGGCCCGGACGGTCCTCGCCGAGACGCTCGGCGCCGACCCCGGGCCGGAACTGCAGGCCCTGCACGCGGAACTGCTCCAGGCACCGCAGCAGACGCCGCACCGAACACCGCGGTACGCGGGCCGACCGGACGGCCCGGGCACGCCGGGCACACCAGGCGGGCCGGGCGGGTCGGAGAAGACCGATGACGGGCGCCGCCACGCCGCGTCCACGCCGCCCGCACCCCCACCCGCGCCGCGGGGCAACCTGCGGGCGCGGCTGACCAGCTTCGTCGGCCGGGAGACCGAACTCGCCGCGATCGGCGCCGACCTGGCGGCCACCCGGCTGGTGACGCTCACCGGCCCGGGCGGCTCGGGGAAGACCCGCCTGGCGCTGGAGGCGGCCGAGGCCGCGCAGACCGGGTACCCGGACGGCGTGTGGCTGGCCGAACTCGCGTCGCTGGACGACCCGTACGCCATCCCGCACGCCGTGCTCAACGCGCTCGGGCGCCGCGACACCGTCGTCCTCGGCACCGCCCGCGACGCGCTCGGCGGCGAACATCCGATGGAGCGGCTGGTGGAGTACTGCACCGGCCGCCGCCTGCTGCTGGTGCTGGACAACTGCGAGCACCTGATCGGGGCGGCCGCGTACCTGGCCGCGGAGCTGCTGGCGCGCTGCCCGGAACTGACTGTGCTCGCCACCAGCCGCGAACCGCTGGGTGTGCCGGGCGAGGTGGTCCGCGCGGTCGAGCCGCTGCCGCCGCGCACCGCCTACCGGCTGTTCACCGAGCGGGCCGGCACCGCCCGGCGGCGGGAGATCCCCGGCCCGGCCGCGGACCGGTCCGCCGACCCGCACGTCGAGCCGTCCCCGGGGCAGGACGGAGCCGGCACGCGCGGTACGGGGACGGACGACGCCGCCGCGGTCCGCGAGATCTGCCGCCGGCTGGACGGCCTCCCGCTGGCGATCGAACTCGCCGCGGCCCGGCTGCGCGCCCTGTCCCCGCGGCAGATCGCCGACCGGCTCGACGACCGGTTCCGGCTGCTGACCGGCGGCAGCCGCACCCTGCTGCCGCGCCAGCAGACCCTGCGCGCGGTCGTGGACTGGAGCTGGGACCTGCTCGACGAACGGGAGCGTACGACGCTGTGCGCGCTCAGCGTCTTCTCCGGCGGCTGCACGCTGACCGCCGCCGAGGCCGTGTGCGGCCCCGACGCCCTGGACGCGGTGGCCCAACTCGTCGACAAGTCCTTGGTGGTGGCCGAGCACGGCGGCCCGTCCGGCACCCGCTACCGGCTGCTGGAGACGATCCACGAGTACGCCCTGGAGCGCGCCCACGAGCGACCCGCCGAACTCGCCGCGGCAGGCGAGCGGCACACCGCGTACGTGCGCGAACTGACCGGGACCGTGGACCCGTTGCTGCGCGGCAGCGACCAGCTGCACTGGTTCGAGGTGATGGAGGCCGAACTCGACAACGTCCGGGCCGCGCTGCACCGCGCGGTCGGGCACCGCTCGGAGGCCGACGCCGTCCCGATCGCGCTGGCCATGGGGTGGTTCTGGTGGCTGCGCAACTACGGTGACGAGGCGGTCGGCTGGCTCACCGAGGTGGCCGCGCTCGGCGCGGACCGGCTGGACGACACCGGCGACCCGATGTACTGGCCGCGCCTGGACCTCCAGTTGCTGCTGCTGTTCGTGCAGGGCGACCGGGCCACCGAGGAGCAGTGGTCGGCGCCGGAGGTGGCGGTGACGGTCGACCGGCTCGTGGCGGCCTATCGGAACGCGGGGGAACCCGCCGCCCGCTTCCCCGGGATGCTGTGGCCCTTCACGCTGTACGTGGCAGGCCGCGGCCGGATGGCCCCCGGCCTCACCGACCACGTCGTCGACAACTGCCGTGCCCACGGCGGCGACTGGGAGCTGGCGGCCGCGTTGATGTTCCGGCTGCACCTGACCGTCGACTCGCCGGGCGGTACGACGCGGGTGGACCGGGACTGGGTGGAGCTGAGCGAGCTGGCCGAGCGGCTGGGGGACCGCTGGATCAGGGCGCAGGTGCACGGTGCCCGCGCCGAGATCGCGGCGCTGCGCGGCGACCACGCGGCGGCCCGCGCGGGCTTCGAGGCGGCCTACCGGCTCGGCCGCGAGCTGGGCGCCTTCAGCGAGGGCGCGTTCCTGCTCGGCCGGATGGCCGAACTGGCCTACCGGTGCGGCGACAACGACGAGGCCCACCGGCTCCTGGACGAGGCCGCCGAGGAGGCCGAGCGGTATGTGGTGATGGACGCCCGCACCTACATCCGCTACCTGCGCTCGGCGGTCCTGCTGCGGCAGGGCGACGTGCCGCGGGCCCGGGAGCTGTACGGGGCGGCGGTGGACCGGATCGCGGACGGCACCCCGCCGCCGATGTTCCACGTCCTGCTGCGCGGGCTGTCCGCGCAGCTCACCGCCGCCGAGGGCGACCTGCCCGGGGCGCTGCGCGAGGCCGCGGCGGCGGTGCGGATGGCGGCGGAGGAGGGCTGCACCGAGGCGGTGACCGGCGCCCAGTTCGACACGGCGGCGGCGGTTCTCGCCGCGCTGGGCGAGGTACGGGCGGCGCTGCGGATGTCCGGCGCCGCGGACACGATCCGCGGCGACCTGCCGCGGACGCTGCCCGAGCGGGCCGACGACGACGCGGTACGTGCGGCCGCCGCGGCGGTGCTCCCCCGCAGGAGGCGGCCCGGGAGCGGGCGCGCGGGGCGGGGTGGAGCCGGCAGGAGGCGGGGGAGGAGCTGGCCGGGCTCGCCCGGACGAGTGATTGATGTTTCAATCGATAGTCTGATGGTCCGCTGAAGGCTCCCGGGAGTGACTGCCGTGAAGGTCGAGATCTATTCGGATATCGCGTGCCCGTGGTGCTACCTGGGCAAGGCCCGCTTCGAACGGGCGCTTTCGGCGTTCCCGCAGGGCGGCGCGGTCGAGGTGGTCTACCGCCCCTTCCAGCTCGACCCGCACGCGCCGCACGAGCCGCTCCCGCACCGCGAGGTGCTGGACGCGAAGTACGGGCCCCAGTCCGCCGCCATGGACGAGCGGCTCGCGCAGCTCGGTGCCGCCGAGGGCCTGACGTTCGCCTTCGACTCGGTGTTGGAGAACAACTCGCTGCTCGCCCACCGGCTGCTGCGCTTCGCGCTCGACGAGTACGGCGCACCCGCGCAGCGCCGGCTCAAGGGGGAGCTGATGGCCGGGCACTTCACCGCGGGCATGGACATCGGCGACCCGGAGCAGCTCGCGGACGCCGCGGCCGCCGCCGGGCTCGACCGCGCCGCGGTGGCCGCCTTCCTGGCAGGCGACGCGCTGACGGACGAGGTCGTCGCGGAGATCGCGCATGCCCGCGAGATCGGGATCACCGCGGTGCCGACCTTCGTCTTCGAGGGGCAGTGGGCGGTGCAGGGCGGCCAGGAGACCTCGACGTTCCTGCGCGTGCTGGAGCAGGTGGCCAAGGAGACGGCGGCCGACGGCTCCGCCGCCTTCGACGCTTCCGGTGCGGACGGCTGCGCCGACGGGGCCTGCGCGGTGGAGTGACCCGCGCGCCGGGCGGCCCAGTTGTGCTTACGGGCGTTCACTTACAGGTGATCACCGAGTCGGCCCAGTCCGCCAGGTTGGCGAAGGCCAGGGCGCTGGAGTCGGGTGTGACCTCCAGCTGGAGCGTCTTGCGGCCGGTGAGGTCGACGTGCACCGGCACGGCCGCGTCGCCCGGGTGGACCGGGCCGGACTGCCACAGCCGGCTCCCGTCGGCGTACACCGCGAAGGTGACCGAGGTGCGCAGCAGCGGCGTGACCAGGTCGTCGATCCCGGCGCGGGCGTCGTAGGACACGCAGGAGCGGTTGAGCGCGATGTTCACCGTGGAGGGCGCGTGGACGCTGATGCCGTGGTCGTAGGTGGTGCCGCCGATGCCGGGGTCGGAGCGGTCCCACCACCAGCTGTTCAGGCCCTGCGGGACGATCGCCGGCTCGTCGGCGGCAGCGTTGACACCCATCACCGGCAGCGAGTTGACCTGGTAGGCGACCGGGGCCGGCGGCGGTGTGGGGGTCGGCGTGGGTGTCGGGGTCGGGGTCGGGGTGGGAGTCGGCTTCGGGGTGGGCTTGGCCGTGGTCGGCTTCGGCGTGGGCCGGGGTGTCGGCTCGGGCTTCGGCGGCGCCGTGGTCGGCGCGAGCGCCGGCGGCGCGGGGGCCGCGGGCTTCGGGGTCGGCTTCGGCGCCGGGCTCGCCGGGGGAGCGGAGCTGACCGCCACGGTGGCCGGCGGCTTGGCCTGCGGCTTCGGCGGGGCCTTCTCGTGGCCCCCGGTCAGCGCGAAGGCGAACGCGACCCCGGCGGCGGCGACCACCACGGCCGCGGCGATCCCGGCCTTGGCCGGTGCCCCCAGACCCTCGCCCGCCGCGGCGCCACCGGCGGCGGCGCCAGTGCCGCCGGAACCGGTGGCCGCGGCTGCCGCGCCACCCGCCGCGGCGGTGGCGGCCGCACCGCCCGCGACCACGATCCCGGCGGCCTTGGTGGCGTAGACGGCGGCGAACCAGCCGATGTACGCGACCGGCAGCAGCCCCTTGAGGGCGGAGTTGAGGTCGGCGAGCTCGGCCGAGGCAGCGGTGCAGCGCGCGCACTCCTTCAGGTGCCGGTTCAACTCCCGGTCCGCGCGCACCCGCAGGCCGCCGCGGGCGTGCGCGCCGAGCCGGTCGGCGTACCGGGCGCACGCGCCCTCGGCGGTCAGCGTGCTGCTGACGTGGGCCTGGAGGTAGGCCTGGCGCAGGCCCTCTCGGGCCCGATGCGCCAGCACCGCCGCCGCGTTGGGCGTCAGGCCGAGCAGCGGGGCGATCTCGCTGGGCGACTCGTCCTCGACCGCGGTGTGCCACAGCACCGTCTGCCACCGCTCGGGCAGGGTGCGGAACGCCCGGATGGCCAGGCTGCGTTCGGCCTCGTGCATGGCGCGGACGTCGGCGCCGAGGTCCGCGCTGCG
Organism: Streptomyces sp. CA2R106; assembly: GCF_037034245.1. Lineage (NCBI taxonomy): Bacteria > Bacillati > Actinomycetota > Actinomycetes > Kitasatosporales > Streptomycetaceae > Streptomyces > Streptomyces sp. CA2R106. The sequence continues at coordinate 7,787 of NZ_JBAGKC010000021.1, read as the reverse complement.
CTCGGTGGCCGTGGAGCCGGCCGCGGAGACCGCGAACACCGCGAAGTCCTCGACGAGCTGCTCGCGGCGCGCGGTGTTGCCCCACGACGCGGCGACCCGCCGCACCGTGGTCAACAGGTAGGCGCGGACGGCGGATTCGGGGCCGCTGCCCCCCCGGATGGCCTGGAGCGTGCGGGCGAAGACCTCGCCGGTCAGGTCCTCCGCGGTGTGGGCGTCGCGGCAGCAGGTACGCGCGTAGCGTCGTACGGACTCGGCGTGGCGGCGGTACAGCTCCTCGTACGCGCTGTCCTGACCGGCCCTGACCTGGTCGACCAACTCGGCGTCCGAGTAGCCGGATCGGGCGGGCGGGGCGCCGGAGGGCGCGGACTGCGCCGGTACGGTCCCGGTCGCCGCGGCGGCCTCGGTCGGCTGGGTGTCGTCGAGGTCGGCGTCCGCGACGGCTGCGACGGCTGCGACCTCGGCCGGGGGAGGCCCGTCAGGGGCCTTACCGGCCTCAGCCGCCTCTTCCGGTTCCATGCCGGGGTGCCCGGCCGGGCGCAGGTCGGCGTCGGCCGGCAACTCCGGTGCCGGGGCGGGCGCGTCGATGCCGGCCGGGCCCGGAACGGGCAGGCCCGCGCCGGGCGCGTCGGCGGCCGGGGCACCGGTGGGCAACCCGGCCGGCCCTGCCGCGGGGCCCGTTGCGGGCGGGGCGGCAGGGCCCGGGGTCGGTGCGGGAGCCGGGGTCGGCTCCGGTGCGGCGGGCTCGGGCAGCGCGAACGGGTCGCGCTGCCCCGGCACTCTGCGCGGCATCGCCGCGTCGCCGGTCTCCTGGCCCGCGGCCGCGGAGCCGGCCTCGCCGTTCAGCTCATCCACGGGGAAAGCGTGACACACGACCCCACAGCGGCGTCAGGGGTTCAGGAGGAACCACTCATCCGTGGCCACACCGTTCACACATCCTCCACTGTCACTCGATCGGGTCCGCGCCCGCGTGGTGGTCGACTTCGGCGGTGCGCCCGGCCTCCCCGCGGCGGGCCCCCGGTCGCGGACGCAGCCCTTCCAGCAGGATGTCCAGCAACCGGGCGGAAGCGGCCTCCTGCTGCTGGGCATCGGGCAGCGCGGGCGGCGAGGTGGCGATGACCAGCAGGACGTCGGCCACCGACACGTCAGTGCGCAACTCACCTGCCTGACGGGCGCGTTCGACCAGCTGGCCGACGACGTCGAGCAGGGTGCCCACCCCGTCGTCGTCCACCCGCGACTCGGCGGCGGAGCGGCCCGGCCCGGCGCCGTTCGGGCCGGTGTGCTCGGGCGGGAGCGCTCCCGTGTGATCGGTGCCGGCCGCCGCAGCCTGGTCGGGCGCGCCGCCCGCCGGGCTCACCGGCACCGGAGTGCGCTGCGACGGCACCCGGACCGGCTCGTCGCCGCCGGGCCGCGGCTCCTTCCCCCCGGGCCCGCCGTCCACCCGCAGGACCTGCGGCGGCAGCAACCGCCCGGCGCCCGAGGCGGCGGACGTGCGCAGGAAGCGGGCGAGCGCGGACCACGCCTCGTCCTCCTGGCCGAGCGCGGTCCGCGCCTGCTCGGTCAGCCGCGCCGTCTCCTCCTTGGCGATCCGCCTGACCAGGACGTCCTTGCTGGGGAACCGCCGGTAGACGGTGCCGACACCGACCCGGGCCCGCCGGGCCACGTCCTCCATCGGTGCGCCGTAACCGAGTTCGCCGAAGACCTCGCGTGCGGCGCGCAGTACGTGTTCGAGATTCCGCTGGGCGTCGACCCGCAGTGGCGCCGGGCGCTCGACGCCTGCGGGACGGTCCGAATCGGCAGCCGAAGTACGGCGAGAATCCTGAATGTGCATTTGTCCCATCCCCCGGTGAATCACTGTCTCCCCCCGGAGACTCCTCACCCATAGTGAAGATCGCCGCGCCCGTGGCGCGGTACTACGAGACACGAACATAGTTGAGGCCGCGGCCAGAATGAAGAGGGTCTGCTTCCGGTCCGCCACATGGCGGCACGCGCCGCCCCCGCGGCCGTCACCCTCCGCGGTCGCCAACTCCTCCTCGTTCCAACCGTGCTGACCTGGCGCCTTGCCCGCGCTCCGGAAAGGTCGTGTCCGTACTGTGGACAAACGGCCGCGGTCCATTGCGTCATGGAGCAATGACGACGGAGTCAGCAGTCATGGCCAGGACCAGCACACCGCGCATTCTCGTCATCGGCGGCGGCTACGTGGGGATGTACACCGCCCTGCGGCTCCAGCGCCGGCTGAAGCGCCATGAGGCCGACATCGTGGTCGTCGAACCGCAGCCGTACATGACCTACCAGCCCTTCCTGCCCGAGGCGGCGGCCGGCTCGATCTCCCCGCGGCACGTGGTGGTGCCGCTGCGCCGGGTGCTCGACCAGTGCCGGATCATCGTCGGCGAGGCCCGCGCCATCGACGCCGACAAGCGCACCGCCACCGTCGACACGCTGGTCACCACGGAGGAGGGCGGCAACGCGCTGGAGATCCCCTACGACCACCTCGTGCTCGCCCCCGGATCGGTCTCCCGCACCCTCCCGGTGCCGGGCCTGGCCGAGAACGGTATCGGGTTCAGGACCGTCGAGGAGGCCATCGGCCTGCGCAACCACGTCCTGGAGCAACTCGACATCGCCTCCTCCACCCGCGACGCCGAGGTGCGCGAGGCCGCGCTGACGTTCGTCTTCGTCGGCGGCGGCTACGCGGGCGTGGAAGCCCTCGGCGAGCTGGAGAACATGGCGCGCTACGCCGTGCGGTACTACCACAACATCGGCACCGACGACCTGCGGTGGGTGCTGGTCGAGGCGTCCGACCACATCCTGCCCGAGGTCGGCCCGGCCCTGGGCCGGTACGCGCTGCGTGAGCTGCGCGGCCGCAACATCGACATCCGGCTGGAGACCCGCCTCGACTCCTGCGAACACCGGATCGCGGTGCTCTCCGACGGCGACCGGCTGCCGACCCGCACCCTGGTGTGGACCACCGGGGTCAAACCGGCACCGCTGCTCGCCGCCACCGGGCTGCCGCTGAGCCCACGCGGCCGGCTGCGCGTCGATGCCACGCTGCGGGTGGAGGGCAGCGAACGGGTGTGGTCGGCGGGCGACGCGGCCGCCGTCCCCGACCTGGGCGCCGTCCCCGACCGGGGCGCCGCACCGGCCCCGGGCACCAGAGGACAGGGAGAGGCAGGAAAACAGGCCGAAGAGCGGGCCGGAGGGCTGGGGGAGCGGGAAGCACACGGCCGCGACGAGCTGCCGGAGTGCGCCCCCAACGCCCAGCACGCCGTACGCCAGGCCCGTGTCCTGGCCGACAACCTCATCGCCGTCCTGCACGGGGGCACGCTCACCGACTACCGGCACGTCTCCGCCGGCGCGGTGGCCTCACTGGGCCTGCACGAGGGCGTCGCTCTGGTCCGCGGCCGCGCCATCAAGGGCTACCCGGCCTGGCTGATCCACCGGATCTACCACCTCAGCCGGATGCCCACCTTCAACCGCAAGGCCCGCATCCTCGCCGAGTGGGTGCTGTCCGGCCTGTTCAAGCGGGAGATCGTCTCGCTCGGCTCGCTGGAACACCCGCGCGCAGAGTTCGAACTCGCGGCCGGTTCCGAGCGCAAACCCGACGCGCCCTGACCCCGCCCGGCCGCTCAGCGATTCCCGACCCCGCCGAGCTTCGGCCACACTGGACGCGTGACCACGCGTGCAACAGCACTGACAAAGAGTGACAAATACGAGGAATCGGACGTTTGAACCTTACGCGCTGGAGCGCCCGGCTCCCCGGAACACAGCGACGCAGTGCCGTACCAGCAGCACGCGGCAAGGCCGGCGACCCCGTATCCGCCACCACCGGCCCGGCCGGCGGCGCCGACCCCACCGGTGCCGCCACCGCCCCCGCCGAGCGCGGCAACGCCGCCGGCAACCCCGGCGGCGCGGCCCCCGACGACGGCGCCGGAGCCCAGGACACCCCGGCGGCGGACGACACCACCCCCGCGAGTGAACAGTCCGTCCGCGGGGTGCTCAGCCGCCTCCCCGCACTCATCGCCGTCACCCGCGGCCCCGGCCACGAGGTCCGCTTCGTCAACGACGCCTACACCGACCTCTTCGGCGCCCGCACCACCGGCACACCCGCTCGCGAAGCCCTGCCCGAACTCGGCGAGCTCGGCCTGCTCCCGCTGATGGACCAGGTCCACCGCAGCGGCCGCCCCCGAACCGTCAAAGCCCGCAAGGTCGCCCAAGGCACCCGCCCGGGCCCCGGCACCGCCACCCGCGACGGCTACTTCACCTTCACCTGCACCCCCGTCCAGCTCGGGCACCTCGACCCCGAGCAGCGCGGCGTCCTCGTCTTCGGCGCCGACGTCACCGACCAGGTACGGTCCGCCGAACGCCTCCGCGAGAGCGAACGCCGCCTCCGCGACACCGCCGTCACCCTCCAGCGCAGCCTGCTGCCCCAGGAACTCGAACAGCCCGACGACCTCCGCGTCGCCGCCACCTACCAGCCCGGCGGCACCGACGCGGCCGTCGGCGGCGACTGGTACGACGTCATCACCCTCGGCGCCGGCCGCACCGCCCTGGTCATCGGCGACGTCATGGGCCGCGGGGTGCGCGCCGCCGCCGTGATGGGCCAGCTCCGCACCGCCGTACGCGCCTACGCCCGGCTCGACCTGCCCCCGCACGAGGTCATCCAACTCCTCGACGAACTCGCCGCCGAGATCGACGCCACCCAGATCGCCACCTGCGTCTACGCCGTCCACGACCCCAGCGAGGGCCGCCTGCACTACGCCAGCGCCGGCCACCTCCCCATCCTCATCCGCGACCCCGACGGCGCCGTACACACCGTCGAGGAACCCACCGGACCGCCCCTGGGCACCGGCGGCTGGATTCACAGCTCCGGCACGGTGCCGCTCGGCCCCGGCTGCACCGCGGTGCTCTACACCGACGGCCTCATCGAACGCCGCGACCAGGACATCGACGAAGGCGTCGCCGCCCTCACCCGCGCCCTGGCCGGCGCCACCGGCGCACCCCAGGTGATCTGCGACCGACTGCTGCGCTCCCTCGGCGTCACCTCGGAACACGACGACGACGTGGCCGTCCTGGTGCTTCAGTACCCCGAGCACACCGGCGCCGACGCGGAACTCTTCCGCAACGCCTCGCTCGACCTGCTCGGCGGCATCGAGGCCGCACCCCGCGCCCGCGCGTTCGCCTCCGGGGTGCTCGCCTCCTGGCGCTTCCCCACCGAACTGCGGGACCTCGGCGTGCTCGCGGCCGGTGAACTCGTCGCCAACTCGCTCAAGCACGGCATCCCGCCGATGCGGCTGCGGCTGCGGCGCACCGACCGGCGGCTGATCATCGAGGTCACCGACGGCGACGAGCACCTGCCTCGCCGCCAGCGGGCCGACCTCGCCGACGAGGCCGGCCGCGGCATCTCGATCATCGCGACCATCGCCACCGGCTGGGGCTCCCGCCGCACCCCGGGCGGCGGCAAAGCCGTCTGGTGCGAGTTCACCCTGCCGACCTGACTCAGCCCGGTATGCGCTCGGCCGCGGTCGGCTCCGGACGGGCCGACTGCGCCACCACCCGCGCCACCGGCGCCGGGCTGTCCTGCACCGGTGAGAGGTGCCGCGCCATCCGCAGCGCCGTCACCGATATCGCCAGCGAGCACACCACCAGCAGCACGATGTAGGCGTCATACGCCCCGGCCGCCGCGATCACCCCGGCAGCCGCCGGGCCCAGCGCGAGCGCCAACTGCTTCACCAGCGCGAACGCCGAGTTGTACTGCCCGACCATCCGCTCCGGCGCCAGATCGGCCACCAGCGGATTCACGGTGGGCGCCAGCATCGCCTCGCCCAACCCGAACAGCGCGTACGTCGAGATGATCGCCGCGACCGCCAGCGTGTGACTGCCGCTGATCAGCCCCGACACGCCGGCCGCGAGCCACGCCACCGCCCACACCAGGCCGACGGCCGCGATCACCCGGCTGCGCCGCCGGCGCTCCACCAGCCGCAGCACCACGAACTGCGCCAGCACGATCATCGCCGTGTTGGCTGCAAGTGCAGCCCCGAGCGTGGCCGGCGAGATGTGCGTGACCTCCACCGCGAACGCCGACAGCCCCGACTCGAACTGTCCGTAGCAGGCGAAGAACATCACGAAGCCGAGCACGCAGACCATCACCATCGCCCGGTCGCGCAGCAGCGCCCGCCAAGCGGCCCCGGCGCCGGGCTCGGTCCGGCCCACGGCCGCGATACGCGGCGCCCCGGGCACCCGCGCGGTGGCGATCACCGCACCGAGCACCAGGAACATCGCCGCCTCGATCGCGAACAGCCGGATGAACGAGGACGGATGCGCGGTGTCCACGATCAGGCCGCCGATCAGACCCCCGACGCCCAGCCCCAGGTTGTTCAGGAAGAACTGCATGGCGAACGCCCGCGACCGCGTCGCGGTGGTCGAGCACCACACGATCATCGTCGCCAGCGCCGGCTGGACCACGGCTATCCCCGCGCCCAGCGCGCCCGCCGCCGCGATGACGCCCGCCTCGCTGCCGGACAGCCCGAGCCCGAGCGAGCCGCACGCGGCCAGCACGGTGCCCACCACGGCCACCGGCACCGGACCACGCCGGTCGATGGCCCGACCGGTGAAGGGCAGCACGAAGAGCGCGGCGACGGCGAACGTCGCCAGCACCGCGCCCGCGATACCGGCACCCAGCCCCCGCACCTGCGACACGTAGACAAACGTGAAGGGCACGGTGAAGCCGTTGCCGAACGCGCTCAACGCGTTCCCCAGCTGGATACGGCGCAGCGCGGCGCCCATCGCGGTGGTCACACTCACCTCACTCGATACGGCCGCGCCCTCTCCAGGCACGGCACCAGCCACATCCTCCGAACCGCAACAGCTTCGGAGTGAAGACTTCATCTCTAAACTTCGAAGCTAAAGACTACACAGCGAAGGGCTTTAGCGCAATCTCTTTCCGTGGCATACTCAGGGGCATGACCGCAGCCCCGGGCTCCGCGGGAACCCCGCAGGAGCTGGACCTCGACGAACAGATCGCCGCCTACCAGCGCGAGTTCCCGGAGGTCGACCCGCAGGTCGAGAAGGTCGTCACCGCCCTCGGGCGGCTCAACCGCCGGATGAACGTCGCCTACGGGCGCCAGCTCGTCGACCTCGGCATCAGCAACTCCGAGTGGGAGGTCCTCAAGGCCCTCGTCGTCGTCGGCCGGCCCTACCAGCTGGGTCCCGGCGACCTCGCGAAGCGCCTCGGGCTGACGCCGGCCGCCATGACCCACCGGATCGACCGCATGGTCACCGAGGGTCTGGTCACCCGGGCCCGCGACGAGTCCAACCGCGTGCGCGTCATCGTCGAGCTGACCGACGAGGGCCGCGAGAAGTGGCTCCAGACGATGCGCCTGGCCGCGGTCTTCGAGGACGAGCTGCTCCAGGACCTCACCCCGATCGAACGCGTGGCGCTCGGCGAGATCCTGACCCGCCTGCTGCGCCGGGTGGAGTCCGACCAGCCCGACGCCGGCGGCCGTCTCGAAGACCTGGACTGAGGTCCTCCTCGCCGCGGAATTCGCCGCAGAACCCGCGCGGTTCCTCGCCTCTGACCGGCCGGTCGACCCGGCGGTTGACATCACCGGGACGGATGCGTAACGTACCGCGAGCTGTCCGACGTGAGCGCCGATCTTGGTCGGTCCCGGGCCAGCCATCCCGCAGTGACCTCTCGACTCGATACGCGCTTCGGCGTGTCCTCGTTTTGGTGTGCGTTTTTGCGGAATGCGAGCGGAGTTTCGAAGGACCGGGCCGATTTGGTCCGACCGGCCGAG
>NZ_JBAGKC010000020.1:0-130949 GCF_037034245.1 Streptomyces sp. CA2R106 | reverse complement strand
GACCGCAAGGTCCCGCAAGCCACAGGACCCGCCCTTCGGCGGGGAGGGCGCCGCGGGGGAACCCGAGCTGTCGTTTTGGGTGAGAGCGTAAGGGTAGGCGGTGGTTTGGTGAAGGGTCCTCGACGGGATGAGAGCGGGCTGATGAGCGACCGGCAGGTCGGAGCGAACGGGTTCGGGTGGGGGGACGACGTGTATCGGCAGGAGGAGGACGACGGGCTGTTGGAGCCGGAGGACACGTTGGAGGACCGGGGCGTGGCGGACGTACTGGACGAGGGGTACTCCCCGCCCGAGAAACCGCTGGCGGTGGAGGAGAGCGGGACGACGGGGGAGGAGCAGCGGGAGGGGGAGTCGCTGGACCAGCGCCTCGCGCGGGAACGGCCGGACCGGGAGGCGCCGGAGGGCGACGGTCTGGGGGACGCGTCGGACACGGACGGGGAACTGGTGGACCCGGAGGCGGGCGAGGCGCGCTCGGGGCGGCTGGTCGGCCCGGACGAGGGCGCGCACACCCGGCGGGACGGCGAGATCGGCGCGGACGTGGGGATCGACGGGGGCGCCGCGTCCGCGGAGGAGGCGGCGGTGCACCTGGTGGCGGACGAGGACCTGCCCGACGAGGACCTGCCCGAGGAGGAGGACGGCGGCGGCCGGTGAGCGGGCGCCCCCGCCCCGGCGGCTCAAGGTGAGGAGCGGGGACGGCCGGGCCGTTGCACCGTAGGAGGTAGGGGTCCGTGAGCGCAGGAGAAGGAGCCGGTGGCGATGAGTGGAGCGGGCGAGCGGGAGAAGGCGGCCGGCGGCGGCCGCGGCAGGTGGGGTCTGAGGCGCCGGCATCAGGAGGACGGCGCGGGGAAGAAGGGTCAGCACGTGCCGACCGGACTGGCGGCGAGCCTGGTGACGTCGGGAGGGATGCTGCTGGCGACGGTGGAGGACCTGCGGATGCGGGACGTGGACGCCCCGGAGGAGCTGCGTCCGCTGGCCGACATGTTCGCGCGGCACTGCGCGGCCAAGGAGGCCACGGTCCGCAAGGTGCTGGAGCGGCACGGCGAGAGCGCCCGGGTGGTGGCGCGGGACCGGCAGGAGGGCGATCTGATCCAGGGCATCCTGGACCGGGCGCTGACCGGGCGGCACCCGGAGGACACCCGCCGCCTGACGATCGACGGCGCCCTCACCCAGATGTACCAGTACCTCTTCCACGAGCGGCGCGACCTGGTGCCGGCCCTGGAGCGGGCGGTGCCGGACGACGAGAGCGAGACGCTGTCGGCGGCGTTCGAGGCGATCAACCACGACTGACTCCGGGCCGCACAGCCGGCCCGGCCCGGCGGACAGGGCAGGGCCCCTGCCCAAGGTTATCTTTTCGGGGGCGCATACTGTCGGCACCGGCACAGGTGTCCGAAAGGGGGTGGGAGGACATGGGGGAGTCCGCCGACGCCTTTTCGCACCCCGCCTGCTTCTACCGGGACGACGCCGAGTACCTCGAGAGCACCCTCGCCTTCGTACGGGACGGCCTGGCCGCGGGCGAGCCCGTCGCCGTCGCGGTGCCCGGGGAGCGGCTGGCCCGGCTGCACAACGCGCTCGGGCCGCTCGCCGACGGCGTGCACTTCACCGACATGGCCAGCGCGGGCCGCAACCCCGGCCGGATCATCCCCGGTGTCCTCGCCGCCTTCGCCGACGCGCAGCCCTCCGGCCCGGTCCGGATCGTGGCCGAACCCGTCTGGCCCGGCCGCACCCCGCTGGAGTACCCGGCCTGCGTCCAGCACGAGGCCCTGGTCAACGCGGCGTTCGACGGGCGCCGCGCGACCATCCTGTGCCTGTACGACGCGGCCCGGCTCGCCCCGCAGGCCCTGGGCGACGCCTGCGTCACCCACCCGGTGCTGATCGAGGGCGGCCGCCGCCGGCCCAGCGCGCACTACGCGCCCGAGATGGCCGCCGCCTCCTACAACGTGCCGTTGGCCGAGCCCCGGTTCGCCGCGTCCTTCCGGTTCGACGACGACGGGCTGCGCGCGGCACGGCAGTTCGCGGTCCGCGCGGCCGACGCGCTCGGGCTGACCGGCCGGCGGCTGGACGACCTGGCGCTGGCCGTCGCCGAGCTGACCACCAACAGCGTGCGGCACGGCGGCGGTTCGGGCGTGGTGCGGATCTGGGCGGAGGACGGCCACATCGCCTGCGAGGTGCGTGACGGCGGGCGGCTTGCCGACCCCCTGGCAGGCAGCCGCCTGCCCCCGCCCGGCCGCCCCGGCGGCCGCGGCCTGCTCATGGTCCACCAACTGGCCGACCTGGTGCGCACCCACACCGGCGCGGCCGGCACCGCGATCCGCTGCTACCTCACCCTCCCCCCGCCCGCGACCGCGTAAAACCGGTTGCCGCCCCCTGGCGCGGGCCGCGACGCTGAACCGATGGACCGGACCTTCGACGCGCTGGTGGCCGAGGCCGACGCCGTGTCCGTGGCCGGCTGGGACTTCTCCTGGCTGGACGGGCGGGCGAGCGAGCAGCGGCCCTCGTGGGGCTACCAGCGGCTGATGGCGCAGCGGCTGGGCCGGGTCTCGGCCGCGCTGGACCTCCAGACCGGGGGCGGCGAGGTGCTGGCCGGCGCCCCGGTCCTCCCGCCCGTGATGGCCGCCACCGAGTCCTGGCCGCCGAACGTCGCGAAGGCCACCGCCCTGCTCCACCCGCGCGGCGCGGTCGTGGTCGCCGACACCGACGAACCGCCGCTGCCCTTCGCGGACGCGGCGTTCGACCTGGTCACCAGCCGCCACCCGGTCACCGTGTGGTGGCAGGAGATCGCCCGCGTGCTGCGCCCGGGTGGCACCTACCTCTCCCAGCAGGTCGGTCCCGCCAGCGCTGCCGAGGTCTACGAGTACTTCCTCGGGCCGCAGCCGTCCGGCGCCGGGGACGCGCGCGACCCCGGGACGGCCCGGGCGGCGGCCGAGGCCGCCGGCCTGGAGGTGCTGGACCTGCGCCTGGAACGGCTGCGGATGGAGTTCCACGACATCGGCGCGGTGGTCTACTTCCTGCGCAAGGTGATCTGGATGGTGCCCGACTTCACCGTGGACCGCTACCGCGACCGCCTGCGCGACCTCCACCGCCTCATCACCACGCAGGGCCCCTTCGTCGCCCACTCCACCCGCTTCCTCATCGAGGCCCGCAAACCGCAGCCGCAGCCGCAGCCGTAGCCGCACCCGCGGCCCGGCCCCCGGGGCGGGCTCCCGCTCAGCGCTCGGGCGTCCACCGGTGGAGCCCGGCGTGGCCTGCGAGGTCGCCGAAGTAGCGGTGCCGCGACCAGACGGCGTGGTCCCCGATCACGACGAGCCGGCGGCGGGCGCGGGTGACGGCGACGTTCAGCAGGTTGGGGTTCTTGGCGGCCCAGTCGCGGGAACCGACCTGGCCGGTCCCGGTGCCGAGCACCAGGACCACGATGTCCGCCTCCTTGCCCTGCGTGGTGTGCACCGTCCCGTACCGCTTGCGGGACAGGCGGCCGCCCGCCACCCGGTCGATGCCGGCCACCACGTCGCGGAAGGGGCTGATGACGAAGAGCGACTCTCGAACCGCCGCCGCAGTTCCCCCGCCGGATCGCCGTCCGCGGGCGCCGCGCCCACCGTGTCCGCCATGCGGTCCCCGACGAGGCCGAGGAACCACTCCAGCACGCTGCCCTCCTCGGGGTTCCACTTCTCCTCGCCCGGCAGCGAGGGCACGTCCAGCCAGATGCTGCGCTGCACCAGGGGGAAGTCGTCCTGGTCGCGGGAGACGCCGTAAACCATCATCCCGTCGTACGCGATCGCGTTGCTGACCTCGAACATCAGCAGGTCGCAGCGGCGGTGCACGCGCAGCGGGGAGCCGAGCCAGACCTGCTCGCCGTCCCGGTCGGCCAGCCAGGTGCCGTACGGGTTGAGCCGGTCGGCGAGGGTCTGGACCGACGCCGCGGACGGGGCCCACCGGCGGTCCACCGAGAAGCGGGACGCGAGCCGCCGCTGCCCGGTCCACGGCAGGGTGACGACCGGTTCGAGCTGCATCGGGTCACCGACGACCACCGCGCGACGCGTGCGCCACAGGGCACCGACCACCTCCTGAGGCGCGGCCTGGCCCGCCTCGTCGACCAGCAGCCAGCCCAGCGCCTCGCCACCCAGCCGGTCGAACATCCGTCCCATCGACGCGAAGGTCGTCGAGATCACCGGCACCACCAGGAAGAGCATCTGCCACGCGGCGAGCACCACCTTCGCCGGCAGCTCCGACGGCGCCTGGCCGCCCACCACGTCCATGGCCGCCTGGAGGTTCTTGCGCAGGCGGTCGGGGGCGTTGGCCAGCAGCGCCCGGTGCAGATCCAGGGCCGCGAGGAAGAGCGCGGAGCGCGCGGCGGCGAACTCCGGGTCCATCCACGGCGCGGACAGCTCCCGCGCCTCCATCGCCTCCCGGTCGCCGGGGTCGGCCCGCCACTCCGCACCCGGAACGGCGGCGCCCCAGCGCCGGCGCGCGTCGGCCAGCCGCCGCTCCTCGTCCTCCCGTGCGCGCCGCCTGCGCTCCGCCTGGTCCCCGGCCTCGGCGAGCGCCGCGGTCTGGCGCTCGCGGGCCTGGTCGCAGACGGCGAGCCGCGACTCCGCCCGCCGGACGGCGGCCACCGCCTCGTCCAACCTGCCCCGCGCGGACTGCACTTCGACCCGCCTGGTCTCCCTGGCCGACTCCAGCGCGGTGAACCGGGCGTCGGCGGCGGCCAGCTGCGCCTCGAGCAGGGTGCGCTCGGCCCGCCAGCGCCGCAGGGTCTCCGGCGAGAAGAACCGCCGGACGACGCCGGGCTTGCGCGCGTCATGGCGGTGCAGCAGCGCCTCCGCGGCACTGACCTGCTGCTCACCGCAGGCCGCGGCGGCATCGGCTTCGTCGAGGAGGAGCCGTGCGGCCGACAGCGCCTCCTGGCACCCGGTGTACTCCGTACGGCGCTCGTCGAGCGCGGACTCGCCGTGACGCCGCTCCTGCTGGAGGAGGGACAGCGCGTCCTGGGCGTCGGACTCCCGCGTCAGGAGGGTGGCCAGGAGCGCGTCCGGCCCCGCGAGCCGGGCGGCGAGGTCGGCGATCTCCTGCCGCTGCGCGGCCAGTTCGTGTACCTTCCGGCGGGCCGCGGTGAAGCGCCGTACGGCATCGCTCCACGTCTCCCGCCCCAGCGGCCGGTGCTCGCCGTCGGCGGTGACCGCGGCGGCCGCCCTCCCGGGAGTGCGGCGATCACCCCGCTGCATCTGCAACATCTTCTGGAGCCCGAGGGGCCCGAGGGGGCCGGGAGCAGCGGGAGCCGGGGAAGCGGGGGAAGCCGGCGAAGGCGAGGAAGCCGCCGTGCCCGCCGGTTCGCGCCGCCGGCCGGGGACCTGCGGCGGGTTCCCCCACCAGAAGCGCTGCACGAAGTCGGAGCGGTTGCTGCGCCGGCCCAGCCGGGCGGCGATCGCGCCCCAGGCCGGCTCGCCGAGCGCGATGCCGGCCGGGCCCGAGAGGTAGTCCGCGTCGGCCGCCCACTGCGCACCGATCGCCCGCGCGCCGGGGACCTCCAGCGTGACGTTCTCCACCGCCCCGTTGTTGGACGAGGCGATCACCATCTCGAAACCGGTGAGCGCGGGCACCAGCGGATGGATGCCGCGCGGGTGGATCTTGCCCGCGTTGTCCTCGCTGCGCCAGGTGTACGGCTGGCGGGAGAAGGCGAGTTCGGGACTGCTCAGCTCCGCCAGCCGCTCGGCGCGCCGGACCACGACCGCGGCGATCAGGTCGCGCAGCATGGTGGTCTTGCCGGTGCCCGGCGGGCCGTTCACCGCGTAGACCCCGGTGCCGCCGTCGGCTCCGAGCGTCTCCATGACGCGGTTGACCGCGAACTGCTGGCTCAGGACGAGGGGCTTGTCGCTGTCGGCCGGCCAGCGTCCCAGCGGCATGCGCGAGGGGCGGACCTGGTCCAGTACGGTCTCCGGCGCGCGGCGCACGTCGTGGCGGTCCGCCGCGTCCAGGTCCGCGTCGGCGCTGAGGTAGGCCAGCAGCGCGTCGCCGGCCCGCCCCTCCTCGACGGCCTCGGCGACCCGTTGCAGGTCGTCGGCGTAGAAGCTGTTGAGGAGGGTGTCGCCCACTGTCTCGCCGGCCTGCCGTGCCGGGATCGCGCGGCTCCTGATCCGGATCGCGTCGGGCCGCAGCGCCGCGCCCACACCCAGCTGATCCACCACCCAGCGGGTGACGGCCACCAGGTCGTGCACGTCGAGTACCTTCGTGCCCAGCTCGACCGGCGGTTCCTGCTGCCGCGTGCCGTCCCGCCCGCCCGCTGCCCCGGCACCGCGGGGCCGCCGCGTGTCGGCGGGACCGCCGTCGCCCGCCTCCAGGCCGCCGAGGCTGCGGGCCGCCGCGTCGATCAGCTCGCCGCCGGCCTGCTCGATCAGCTCGGTCGCGAGTCCCCCCACCGGTCCGAGGTGCGCGCCGGCCGCCGCTGCCGCGACGCCCAGCCCGTTCCGTGCCGCGGTGACCGCGAGCCGGGAGAAGAGGCCCGCGACCGGTCCGAGCCCCGAGGGCGGCCCGTCGGGGTCGGCCGACGTCCGCCGCTCGACGGCCACCTTCCCGTCGCCGAGATCCAGCAGACGCTGGAGCAACCCCTTGCCGTACTCGTCGAATCCGGCCAGCCAGGCGTCGTCGTGCGGGCCCGGGTCCAGGGTCCGGCCCACGGCCCAGGCACAGGCGGACAGGGTGGCGCTGTCCTTGACCAGCAGGCCGTCCTGGTTGACGGTGAAGCACAGCACGGCGCTGTCACCGCTGATCCGGCCGTCGAGGTCCAGCTCGGCGTCCGGCGCCCGGAATGCCTCCAGCAGGACGTCGCGCACCTTCTCCACCGCGAACGTGCCGGCGTACACGGTGTGCTGCCACACGAAGTTGTCGCGGACCGGGGCAGGGCCGGTCCGGGAACCGGGCTCCCAGGGGAGCGGCCGGTCCGGGCGCACGGGGAAGACGTTGTTGCGCGGGTCCACCCGGTCGACCGTCGGCGGGCTGAAGTACTCCACCGCCCGCCAGTAGCGGAGGATCTGCGCCTGCCGCCGCCGTTCCGCCCTCGATCGCCTGACGGTTCCCACCAGCCCCCCTGACCGTAGATGTCCGGGCACGTTAGCAGAGCGTGGCGGGGGCGGGAGCGGGGAGTGATCGGGGAGTGAGAGGGCCGCCGCCCCGGGTGGGGGCGGCGGCCGGGGGGTGGTGCGGCCTTACGGGTAGCTGGTGACGGTGGAGGGGACGGTGGAGGTGCCGGAGGTGGGGGAGCCGGTGTCGTTGATGACGTGGGCGTACTGGCCCATGCCGCCGAGGGAGATCACCAGCAGGTCGTGGAACTTCACGCCGGGGGTGTTCGGCGCCTCGAAGCCGTGGTCCTGCACGATCGTCGGGTCCGCGGTGAAGTTGCAGTAGCTGCCCAGCCCCCAGCCCTCGTGGCTGGTGACGTTGTTGTCGACCTTGTAGGCGGCGTAGCCGCGGGTGCTGCCGTTCTGGATGGCGGCCTGGTTCGGCGGGTCGTAGGCGATCTCGTTCTGGAAGAAGATCGTCCGGCCGTTCTGGCCGGCCCACTCGACGTCGTACTTCTCGAAGTGCTCCACGAACAGGCCGGTCGCCAGCACGTTGTTGCCGTTGACCTTCAGGCCCTCGTCCGCGGGGTTGGTGGTCCACCCCACGCCCGCGCCGTGGTCGGCGCGCCACAGCCAGGTGTGGTCGATCACCACGTCGTTGCTGTTGATCTCGAAGGCGGTGGTCGCCTGGCCCGGGCCGGCGCCGCCGATCCGCGCGAAGACGTCCTGGATGGTGGTCGGGTTGCCCGCGTGGCTCCCCGAGGAGCCGGGCGCGCCGACCTGGAGCAGCTGCGGCGACTTGCCGGTGCCCGCGTCGATCAGGAAGCCGGCCAGCTTCACGCCGTCCACGTCGGCGACCTTCATCGCGTCCACCCCGTTGTCCGGGATGAGCGTGGCGTAGCCCAGGCCGAGCACCACGGTGTTGGCGCGGTTCACGCTGATCGGCTCGTCGAGGTGGTAGATGCCCGGGGTGAGCACCAGGTTCAGGCCCTGCGCGAGCGCGGCGTTGATGGTCTCCGCGGACACGCCGGGCTTCGCGACGTAGAACTGGGTCAGCGGGATCGAGGTGCCCGGCGTGTTCGGCCAGTCCACGCCGCTGGCGTTGGTGCGCAGGTTCGGCACGAACACCTGGTAGTTGCCGCTGCCGTCGAGGTACATGTACGGCTTGTCACGGGACTCGGGGGTGGTGCTCAGCGTGGTGTAGACCGGGTTCGGGAAGCCCTGGGCGGGTGCTCCCTGGACCCCGGAGAAGACCATGTTCCACACGCCGTTGGTCCAGCCGCCGATCGAGCTGTCCCGGGTGTACCACTGCTGCTGCGAGTACGGCCCGACCGTGCCGTCGATCTTGCTGTCGGCGATGTAGCCGCCGCTGGCCCAACCGTAGCCGTTCGGCGCGAGGTTGAGGCCGCCCTCGACGTGGATGCGGCGGAAGGGCGCGGCCTGCGCGACGGCCCACCGGTCGGTGCCGCTGACCGGCTTGATCGCCATGTTCTCCACGCTGCGCCAGAAGTTCTGCGTCGCGTTGCCGTTGAACCAGCCGGCGTCCACGGTCATGTCGCCGTTGATCTGGACGTCGTCCGGGTTCTTGCCCAGGCCGGAGACGGAGGTGTAGAAGCCGATCTGGTCGTTGATGTTGTTGTAGGTGCCGGGCTTGAAGAACACCTGGTAGCGGGCGTCGCCGAACTGGTTGCTCTCCTGCTGGGCGAAGATCGCGTCCAACTGGCTCTGGATGTCGGGCGTCGAGGGGTCGAAGACCTTCACGTTCGGCCCGAGGTCGCCGCCGCCCTGGATCGGGCCGGTGCCGCCGGTGGAGCCGCCCGAGGTGCCGTAGACCTGGAACTCCCAGAGCGAGTAGCCGTACTGGGTGGCCCGCGCGGTCCCGTACATCCGGACATAGCGCCCGGAACCGTTTACGGAGACCGTCTGCGTGCCGCCGGTGCCGCTCGTGGTGGAGTACGCGTCGGTCCAGGTGGTGCCGTCCGACGACAGCTGGATCTTGAAGCCGGTCGCGTACGCGGTCTCCCAGTCGAGGGTGACCGAGCTGACCGTCGCGGTGGCGCCGAGGTCCACCTCCAGCCACTGCGGGTCGGAGAAGGCGCTGGACCAGCGGGTGGTGCTGCTGCCGTCGACCGCCGCGGAGGCGGGGGTGCCGCCGTTCTCGGTGGACGAGGCGGTCGCCGTCTTGCCCTGCGAGAGCAGGGTGTCGGCCGCGTGGGCGGCCCGGGCCGGCACGAACAGCAGCAGGGAGGCGAACAGCGCGGTGATCACCGCGGCCACGACGGTACGCCGGCTGTGCCGGTCCGTGGCGGCCGCGGGTCTGAGCGCGGCGGTGGTGGGGGGTGGAAGCATGGCGGCTCTCCTGGTTCCAGGGGTGGGGGTGCAAGTCCGGACTGCTGTGCCGGACTTGAGGTGCCGAACTGCGGTGCCGAGCTGAAGGTGCTGGGCCAAAGGTGCCGAACTGCGGGCGAGCGCCCCCCGGTTGACCGGTGAGAGCGCTCTCCCAACGCACACCGGAATGTTTCTCCCTGTGTTTCACCCATGTCAAGAGTTGTGCGCGCAGCCGCTGCCGGATCGTGCCCGGCGGCCGGTTGGCGGCCGGTTGGCGGGCACCGACCCGCCGCCGGGCGCGCCGCGCGTTCGCCTCGTGAAGGCAACGCGGCCGACCGGTCCGGCAGTTGCTTCAAGGCCCGACAGGCGGGCGGGCATGGCGAAGGGCCGCCCCGGCGACCGGGACGGCCCTTCGTGTGACGCGGTGCCGCGCGGTGGCCCGTCAGGCCGCCGTGCGGGAGGAGGCGCGGTACCGGCGGGCGTAGTACAGCGCGCCGCCGCCGACCACCAGGACGCCCGCGGTGATGCCGAGCGGCAGCGCCGGGGAGGAGCCGCCGGTCTCGGCGAGCTGCGCCGTCGGGGCGTTGCCGCCGGAGCTCGACGAGCCGCCCGCGCTGCCGGACTTTCCGCCGCTGCCGGACGTGCCGGACTTGCCGGGCGCGGTGGGCTTGGTGGCGCTGATCGGCTTGACCGACTTCACCGAGCCGTTGGTGTTCAGCAGCACCTGCTTGTCGTTCGGGTGCTTGAAGTCGAACGCGTTGGTCAGGGTGTTCGCGCGCGCGTCGAAGGACCCGTCACCGACCCGGCCGGTCTTCCAGTTGTCCTCGATGAACTTCGTGATCGAGGCCTGCTCGGTCTGGGTGTGGTCGACCGAGTTCACCTTGCTGTAGGGCGAGATGACCAGCAGCGGCTGCCGGGTGCCCGGGCCGCAGCGGTCCGCGTAGCCCTTCGCGGCGGCCGGGGCGGCCTGGCAGGCGGGGCTGTCGGCGGCCTTGCCGTTCGAGCCGACCGTGGTGTCCTTGGAGCCGTTGCTCGGCGCGACGTACGCGTGGTCGTACCAGCCGTCGGAGTCGTCGTAGGCGACCACGATCGCGGTGTCCTTCCAGTCCGCGGAGGACTGGATCGCGTTGATCTCCTTGATCAGGAAGTTCTGCTCGTCGGTCGGGTCCGAGTAGGCCGCGTGGCCGTCCTGGTACTCGGCCGCCTTGAGGAAGCTGACGGCGGGCAGGTTGCCGGCCTTCAGCGCCGAGTCGAAGTCGGTCAGGTCGTAGTTGTGGTTCGCCTGGCCGTTGTGGCCGATCTCGGCGGTGTTCTTCGGCGCCAGGTGGTGCGGGTTCGACGTCGACTTGTAGTACTGGAACGGCGAGTGGTGCGCGCTGTAGTCGACGGAGGAGGCGCCGGCCACGTTGGTGTGGGTGTCGCCCAGGCAGCTGGCGTAGTCGCCCTGCTTGCCGTCCCACGCGGTGGACGGGCGGAACCCGCCCTGGAACCAGCCCCACGTGACGTTCTTGGCGTTGAGCAGGTCACCGACGTTCTTGCCGGTCATCGAGGCGAGCGCGTTGGTGCTGGTGTGGCTGTTGTCCGAGCAGTCGTCGTAGGCCGGGTCGGGGTCGTTGGCGACCGTGCCGACACCCTTGGCGTTCGGGGAGACCACGGTGTACGAGTCGGGCGTGGCGGTCTGCTTCGGGTTCTCGGTGCCGGAGGCCGGGTCGACCGAGACCACGCCGTGCGTCTGGCCCGAGACCAGGTTGAGCGCGCCGGGCGTGGACGGGCCGTAGTTGGAGCTGTAGGAGTTGTCGCCGAGCGAGTAGTGCTGGGCGTAGTTCCACAGGCCGGTGACGGTGTTGCCGTCGTAGTAGTCCATCACCAGGCCGGGCTGGTAGTACAGGCCGCCCGAGCACTTGCCGCTGTCGGTGTTCTGGACGTACTGGTCGGCCTTGCCGCCGTTCGCGGCGTACTGCTCCGGGCCGTAGCTGTGGTTCTGGTCGCAGGTGACGGCCTCGTCCGGGCTGAGCCGCTGCGGGGTGTACTGGTTCGGGTTCGACTTCACCAGGCCGGCGTGCGCGGCGGTGTCGATGTTCTTCGGCGTGTTCTTCGCCGCGGTGAACGTGGTGCCGTCGGTGTTCGCGGCCTTCGGGTAGGTCGCGAAGTAGTGGTCGAACGACACGTTCTCGTCGAAGAGCACCACCAGGTGCTTGATCGGCGTGGTGGTGCTGGTGCCGCCCTTGCCGCCGCCGTGGTCCGCGTTGTCGGCGTAGGCGGGCGCGGTGCCCCCCAGCAGTACGAGCGCCGCCGCCCCGGCGAACGCCCCCCAGCGCGCGGTGCGCCGCCGGGAACCCCCTCTTGACCTGCTCGTACCGCCTGTGGTGCTCATGCTGTGTCAGCCTCCGCTGTGTGGTGCTCGACGCGTGCCGGTTGTCGGTTCGCGCGCGGTGTCGAACGCGATCGTCGGGGTGAGCCGCGACATGACAACGGCCCGGTGGTGGCCCCCGGGTGAACAGAAGGGGGCGGTTCGGTGTGGGTGGCCTGGGTGGGAACTGTGTGCGCAGGTCAGGCGAACAGGGCGCGGCCGAGCCAGTCGCTGCGGTCCTTGACACCGGGCAGGGCGAAGAAGTAACCGCCGCCGAACGGGGTGATGTAGTCCACCAGCGGCTCGCCGGCCAGCCGCTTCTGCACGGTGGCGAACTGCCGCTCCAGGTCCTGCTGGTAGCAGACGAAGACCAGCCCCATGTCGAGGTTGCCGTCGCTGTCCATGCCCCGGTCGTAGTTGTAGCCGCGGCGCAGCAGGCGGGAGCCGTCGGTCTTCGCGGTGCGCGGGTTGGCCACCCGTATGTGGCTGTCCAGCGGGATCACGTCGCCCATCGGGTCCAGCGCGTAGTTCGGCGTGTCGGACTCGGCGTTCCCGTCCAGCGGCGCGCCGGTGTCGCGGGCCCGGCCGAACATCCGCTCCTGCTCGGTGATCGAGACCCGGTCCCAGAACTCGACGAGCATCCGGATCAGCCGCACCACCTGGTACGAGCCGCCGGTGGTCCACGCGGGCTCGCCGTTGCCGCCGGTCCACAGCAGCTTCTTCGCCACCGCCGGGTCGCTGATGTCCGGGTTGGCGGTGCCGTCCTTGAAGCCGAGGTGGTTGCGCGGGGTGCCGCTGGGCCGGGGCGGGCTGGTGAAGCCGTCCATCCGCCAGCGCACCTGCATGCCGCCGCGGGTGTGCCGGGCGATGTCGCGCAGCGCGTGCAGCACCGTGTCCTGGTGCGGCGCGCTGAGCTGGAGGCTCAGGTCGCCGTGGCACCAGTCCGGCTGGAGGTCGTCGTCCTCGAACGCGGGCATCTCGGTCAGCCGCAGCGGCTTGCGGTCCGCCAGCCCGAACCGGCCGTCGAAGAGCGACGCGCCGACCCCGGTGGTGACCCTCAGCCCGTCGCCGGGCACCCGCGGGCCCAGCGTCCCGCTGTCCGACGGCGAGTCGGTGATGCCCAGCGCCGCCGGGGTGCCCCCGCCGGTCAGGAACCGGGCCCGCTCGGTGACGGTGCGCAGCAGCTCCACCAGTTCACGCCGGTCGGCCGCGGTGACGTCGAACGACAGGAACACACTGGCCGGCTGGACGTCCTGGGTGATGCCCGCCTGGTGCGCGCCGTGGAACGGCGCCGCCTGCTTGGCGCTCGCCGACGGCGTCGCGGCCGCCGCGCTCGACCCGGTCAGCGCGGCGGCGCCGCCCGCGACCGCGCCGACCGCCCCGACGCCGACCGCCGCGCCGCGCAGGAAACCGCGCCGGCGCAGCTCGCCGCCGCCGGCCGGGCAGCCCGTGTCGGTCGTCATACCGTCCTCCGTACGTCGAAGATCGCCGCCACCGGGGCGAGTTGTTCCAGCAGGTCGCCGAAGTCGGCGTTCACCTGCTCGCGCTGGGCGCGGGTGAGCTCGGCCAGCGGGGTCCAGTTCCCGTTGTGGTCAAGGGACTTCAGGTAGTTCTGGGCGCGGTCCAGCGACGCGTCGAGCTGCTTCAGGCCGGTGTCGCGGGCGGCCAGCAGCGGGCGGAGCTTCGCCAGGATCGCCCGGGTGCCGTCGATGTTCGCCGACGCGGTGGCCAGGTTGGTGCCGCTGCCGTAGTCGGTGCGGGCGGTCAGTTCGAACTGCTCGGCGTTCTCGATGATCTCGTGCGCGCGCAGCCCCATGTTCGCCGGGTCCATCTGCTGCGTGCTCCACTGCGCCTTCAGCGCCCGTACGGCCTTGTCCAGCGTGTCCGCCTGGCCGCGCAGGGACTTCGCGGACGCACCGTGCCACAGGCCGTACTCGATCCGGTGGAAACCGGTGAAGTCCGGTTCGGCGGACGGGTCCTGGCCGATCGGCGCGGTGCCGTTGATGACGTCGTCGGCGTCGCCGAACGTGTCGTACGCGGCGCCCATCCGCTCGTACACCAGGTGGCCGGTGAGCCAGTCGCGGCGGGCCGCGGCCAGGTCGCCGCGGTCGAGGTCGGACTTCAGCACCCCGGTGTCGGTGGCGAGTTCGGCCATCCGCGCCTTGATCCACTTCTGGTAGGCCAGGGTCGGCGGGATCAGGTCGTGCACGGTGACCGGCAGCGAGGACGGCCCCTGCGGGACGGTGCCGGGGACGGTCACGGTGGGGCCGGTGACCGCGTCGGTGTCCTCCTGCTGGCACTCGAAGGCGTACCGGCCGCTGCCGAGGTCCACGACCATCGAGCGGGTCGCGCCCGGCGCCAGCCCCTCGATCTCCGCGAACAGCTTCCCGGTCTTGGGGTCCTTGAGGTAGACCTCGGTGGCGCTGCCCGCGGTGTTGTGCAGGTCGAACGCCTGGGTGCCGGCGTGCGGCTGCTGCGCGGCGCCCCAGCCCCTGCCGCAGGTGCTCGGCGACACCTCGACGGCGGTGTGCTCCAGGCCGTCGGCGGAGGCGGCGGCCTTGGTGCCGGCGGTGCGGTGGCCGCCGCCGGTGGCCAGCACCCCGGCGGTGACCGCGGCGGCGACGGCGACGGCGGTGGCCGCCACGGTCCAGCCGCGCGCGCGGCGCCGGCGGGGCGCTCCGGGGGCGGCGGCGGTGGCGGGGGAGGGGGCCGCGGAGGCCGTGAGGTCGGTGTCCGCGCCGGTGTCCGTGTCGGCGGTGCCGGTCGTGTCGGCGGTGGCGGCGGTGGCGTCGGCCGGGGCCGGCTCCCCTTCGGGGGCGGCCGGTTCGCCGCCGGGTGTCCGCTCCACCTCGGCCGCCTCCTCGGCGGGCGGCACTACGCCGTCGGGCGGCGCGGCGGTCTGCTCGCCGGCCGCCGGTGCGGGTTCGGGCGCGGGTTCGGCGGGCACACCGGACCTCCGGGAATCGGTGCAGCAGGATGTGACGCCGACATGCTAAACACGCGGCAGCACGCCCTCCCACCTGCACAAAGGCCAGGAACCCACAATTCGCCCGCAGTTCACCCGCGCGTCATGCTTAGGGTGCCCTCACCAAACCTTGCGGCGGCGGTGCCGGCGCTCGTGCCATGGCTCGTGCCGGACCTCGCGCCGGTCCGCCGCAACTCGGCCCGGGGTGGGCCGGTGGTGGTGTCACTTGCAGTACGGCACCGCGGACAGGTTCTGCACGTAGCGCGCGGCCACGTAGCCGGGGCGGCCGTTGCCGAGCAGGTACCAGAGCTTGTTGCCGTCGACGTTCTGGCCCACGACCTTGCAGTGCAGCCAGATCACGGTGCCGGGCTGGAGGGTGCCCAGCGAGCGGGAGTTCGACGTGGCCTTCTCGCGGATCGTCAGGGGCAGGCGCGACACGACCCGGCCCTGCGGCTCGGCGGTGGCCTGCGTCTGCTGCCCGGCCGACGCCGGAGCGGCGGCGCTCGTGGCGGTCGTGGCGCCGGCGGCGCTGTCCGCGGGTACGGCGGGCCGGGGCGCCGCGGCGTACGCGGACGGCGCGGCGAGCAGGCCGGAACCGGCGATCAGCAGACCGGCGATGCCGGTCGTGACGCGGTGCCGGGCATGCGCTGAGTACATTGCGGCCTTCTTTCTCACAGTGCGGCGTTCCCTTGTGCTCCTCCTTGATCGCATGCCGGAGCGCCGAACCGGTCCAGGGAAACGGGTGGACCACCCGGATGGACCGCAGAAGGCCCCGGTCGGCGGACACCGGGGCCCTGCTGGTGCTGCTGCGGTCGTGGTAGGAGACTGCCGCCGGTCAGCCGCAGGTCAGTACGCCCGCGTTCTGCTTGGCGGTGAGCACCCGGCGCACGCTGGCCGCCACGTCGGAGCGGAAGGCGGAGTTCGACGACATCCGGCTGAGCACCGCCGACGTCATCGGGGAGATGTCGCTGGTCCGCACGGTGAGGACGATGTCGCCGCCGGCCGTGATGAAGTCCACCGCGCGCTGGGCCGGGGTGCGGTTGGCGACCGCGGCGGCGTTGCCGAGGTCGTCGGAGATGACCGCTCCCTTGAAGCCGAGCTTGCCGCGCAGCAGGGTGCGGATCACCGCGGAGGAGAAGGCCGCCGGGTTGTGGGAGTCGATCCGGGTGTAGATCGCCGAGGAGACCATCACGAACGGCGTGCCCGCCTGGATACCGGCCTTGAACGGCTGGAGGTAGGGGTCGGTGGCGGTGGTCACCGAGTCGGTGACGTTCGCGGTGAAGTCGGTGTTGCCGCTGGCCCGGCCCAGCCCCGGGAAGTGCTTGATGGCCGGCACCACGCCGCCCTGCTTCATGCCGCGCAGGAACGCGGTGCTGTGGGAGGCGACGGTGGAGGGGGTGGTGCCGTACTCCCGGTCGAGCTTGCCGATCGGCGCGTTCACCGTCACCTGGTTCGCCGGGACGGTGTCGGCGACCGGCGCGAGGTTCATGTCGACCCCGGCGGCGGCCAGTTGGCGCGCCCAGGTGGCGGCGCTGCTCTGGAGGGTGGAGGTGGACCAGGTGCCCTGGGTGACCGCGCTCGGGATCGTGCTGAAGCCCGAGCCGTTGAGCACCTGGACCTGGCCGCCCTCCTGGTCGGTGGAGACGAACATGCCCAGGGACACGCCCTTGACCGGGGAGGCCAGCGAGCGGACCTTGGCGGTGACCGCCTTCACCGCGGTGGTGCCCGCGGTGGTGTGGCCCTGGAGGAAGACCGAGCCGGTCTTGCCGGTGGTGATCGCCTGCATCTGGGCGGCGGTCACGCCGGTGCTGGTGACGGCGGTCATGAAGAGCTGGCCGACCCGCTGGGAGTTCGTCATCGCGTCGTACGCCCGGTCCACGCAGGAGGCCGCGGTGGCGGTGGGCTGCGCCGAGGTGCTGGGCGGCGCGCTGGTGGTCCCCGTCGGGCTCGCGGTGGTGCTGGTCGAGGTCGCGGGGGAGGCGCCGGCCCGCGAGGACGTGGCCGTGGTGCCGGTGGGCGTGGACGAGGAGGACGAGTTGCCGTTCCCGCACCCGGCGACGGCCACGAGCAGGCCGGCCGCGAGGGCGCCGTGCCGGAGCAGGCGCGCGGAGTACGACGGTCGGGCGGCGGGGGAATGCTGCGGGTGCTTGCGCACTGCGGAACCTCACCTCATGGGGGCCGGTCTGCGGAACAGGGGGACAACAGGACGGCGGACGGGGGACAGGGGGCTGTCCTGCCATGATCTCCCAGCGGCGGCACATGTTCCTCACAGGTCCCCTGGTGAGCGGCCACCCGGGTGAAACCGGCCCGCGCCCCCCGCGCCCCCCGAGCCCCCGCGCCCCCGCCGCCGGGGGCCGTACCGCAGCCATCCGCCGGGCACCCCGCCGTCAGCCGGCCTCCGGGGCCGCCCACGGCAGCGTCGAGTGGCGGTGCGGGACGAGCCCGGCCGCCACCACGGCCAGCAGGGCCGCCACGATCGGCAGCGGCGCGGTCGGATGACCGTGCACGATCAGCGCCGCCCCGGCGAGCGCCCCGGCGAACATCGCCAGCGCCGACAGCAGCCGCCGCCCGGCCCTGCTGTCCCCGCCTCCGGCCAGCCGTGAGTCCGCGGCGACCCCGGTGAGCGTCATGGTCAGCACCGTGGTGGTCAGATCGGGCACCGCCAGCCGGCGGACCACCGCGTTCTGCGAGCCCATCGCCAGCCCGAGCAGCACCACGAGCACCGCGCGCGATGCGCCGTCCGCAGGCAGCGACACCGTCTCCGACAAGCCCAACGACACCAGTACCAGAGCCAGTTGGGCAACGGTGGCGCCGAGCAGCAGTCGCGCGCGGTGCGCGGCGGCCAGCCCGTACAGCCGCCCGCCGGCCACCGCGCCCGCGACGAAGGCGAGCAGCGCCAGGACGGAGGCGAGCAGGGAGAAGCCCTTGGCGCCGGCCAGCGAGAAGGCGATGAAGACGACGTTTCCGGTCATGTTGGCGACGAAGACCCGGCCCAGGGCGAGGTAGCTGAAGGCGTCGACCAGACCGGTCACCACGGTCAGGACGAGCAGCAGCGGCGGCAGCGGACCGTGCGGGCCGGTGAGCGGAGGCGCGACGATCGACCGGATCTGGTGGAGCGTGGTGCGCACGGCGAGGTCCCTCCCGGGCGGCGGCGTTGTCCCAGCATGGTGCCCTGCCGCGCGGGTGTGCGGCGGCGCCGACCCGCCGGGGGTGGCGTGCACGCGTGTCGGGCGGCCCGGTGTGAGACTGGCCGCCGAGGAGGTGATCCGCCATGGCGACGTCCGCCGCGGACCGGTCCCGCAGCGAGGGCGGCCGCACCGTCACCACCGACGTGCCGGCCCGGCTGGACCGGCTGCCCTGGTCGGGCTGGCACTGGATGATCGTGGTGGGCCTGGGCACCGTGTGGATTCTGGACGGCCTGGAAGTCACCATCGTCGGCAACATCGCCGGGCGGCTGTCGGAACCGGGCTCCGGTCTTGCCATCTCCTCCTCCGACATCACCGGCCTCGCCGCCGCCCTCTACGTGACCGGGGCGTGCGTCGGCGCGCTCTTCTTCGGCTGGCTCACCGACCGCTACGGCCGCCGGAAGCTGTTCATGGTGACCCTCGCGGTGTATCTGGGCGCCACCGCGATGACCGCGCTGTCCTTCGCGCCGTGGTGGTTCTTCACCTTCCGCTTCCTGACCGGCTTCGGCATCGGCGGGGAGTACGCGGCGATCAACTCCGCGATCGACGAGCTGATCCCGTCGAAGTACCGCGGCCGGGTGGACCTGAGCATCAACGGCAGCTACTGGCTCGGCGCGATCGGCGGCTCGCTGCTGTCCATCGCGGCGCTGAACACGAGCCTGTTCGCCAAGGACGTCGGCTGGCGGCTGACCTTCGCGCTGGGCGTGGTGCTCGGCCTGGTCATCCTGCTGGTGCGCCGGCACGTGCCGGAGAGCCCGCGCTGGCAGTTCATCCACGGCTACGGCGACGAGGCCGAGCACCTCGTCGCCGACGTCGAGCAGCGGGTCGAGACGGAGAAGGGCACCCGGCTGCCGCGCGCCGGCCGCGAGATCACCATCCACCAGCGCAGGAGCATCGGCTTCGGGCTGATCGCCAAAACCGTCTTCGCGAAGTACCCCAGACGCGCGGTGCTGGGCCTGTCCCTCTT
Organism: Streptomyces sp. CA2R106; assembly: GCF_037034245.1. Taxonomy (NCBI): domain Bacteria; kingdom Bacillati; phylum Actinomycetota; class Actinomycetes; order Kitasatosporales; family Streptomycetaceae; genus Streptomyces; species Streptomyces sp. CA2R106. The sequence continues at coordinate 112,111 of NZ_JBAGKC010000020.1, read as the reverse complement.
CATCGGGCAGGCCTTCCTCTACAACGCCATCACCTTCGGCTTCGGCACGATCCTGATCACCTTCTACGGCGTCGACTCCGGGCACACCGGCTACTACTTCGCGGTGATCGCGGCCGGCAACCTGTGCGGGGCGGTGCTGCTCAGCCCGCTCTTCGACCTGGTCGGGCGGCGGATCATGATCAGCGGCACCTACCTGCTGTCCGGTGTGCTGCTCTTCCTCACCGCCTGGCTCTTCCACCGCGGGACGCTGGACGCCACCACGCTCACCGCGTGCTGGTGCGTGGTGCTCTTCTTCGCCTCGGCCGGCGCGAGCAGCGCCTACCTGACGGTGTCGGAGATCTTCCCGATGGAGACCCGCGCGATGGCCATCGCGTTCTTCTACGCGGTCGGCACGGCGGCCGGCGGCATCACCGGACCGCTGGTCTTCGCCGACCTGACCTCCTCGGGGAAGGTCGCGGACACCGTGCTGGCGTTCTGCATCGGCGCGGGCCTGATGTGCGCGGGCGGCCTGGTCGCGGCGGTCTTCGCGGTCGACGCGGAGCAGAAGTCGCTGGAGGACATCGCCAGGCCCCTGACCGCGGCCGAAGCGGCCGAACCGGCCTGAGCGGCCGCGGTCACCCCTGCCGCACCCGTCCGTGCCGGGCGCGGGCCGTCACTGGGCGAGCAGGCCGGCCCGGAGCTTGCGGACGATACGGCTGAGCAGCCGGGAGACGTGCATCTGGGAGTACCCCAGCTCCTCTCCGATCTGCGACTGGGTCATCTCGTCGACGAAGCGCATCCGCAGCAGCTCGCGGTCGCGGTCGGACAGTTCGGCGATCAGCGGGGCCAGGCTGCCCAGGTCCTCGACCAGTTCGATCGACGGGTCGCAGTCGCCGATGGAGTCGGCCAGGGTGCGGCCGTCGCTCTCGGGGCCGGCGTCGCTATCGGACCACGGCACGTCCAGGGAGCCGGCGGTGTAGCCGTTCGCGGCGACCAGGCCCTCCAGCACGTCCTCCTCGGACATCTCCAGGTGGGCGGCCAGCTCCGCCACCGTCGGGTCGCGGTCCAGCAGCAGCGCCAGCTGCTCCTTGGCCTTGCCCAGCTCCACCCGCAGCTCCTGGAGCCGCCGCGGCACGTGGACCGCCCACGAGGTGTCGCGGAAGAACCGCTTCATCTCGCCGACGATGTACGGGATCGCGAAGGTGGTGAACTCCGTCTCCCGGGACAGGTCGAACCGGTCGATCGCCTTGATCAGCCCGATCGTGCCGACCTGGACGATCTCCTCGCGGTCGGTCGACGGGCGGTTGCGGTAGCGCCCGGCGGCGAAGTGCACGAGCGCGAGGTTCATCTCGATCAGAGTGTTGCGGGCGTAACTGTGGGCGTGGGTGCCCTCCTCCAGCTCCTGGAGCCGGTCGAAGAAGAGCTTCGACAGCACCCGGGCGTCCTTCGGGGCGACGGCTGTGGCGTCCTCGATCCAGGGGAGCCCGCCGGTCGCCTCCTGGGCCTGGTCGGCCGGACCCGGGTAGGTCGCGGTTCCGCTCGTGCCGGCCGGCTGCTGCGCGTTCACGGTCACGGTCACCTCATCGCCTCGAACTGGTAAAACGGTCATCCGCCTTCTGCCCGGACCTCGCGAACGTATTCCTCCCTTTTTCAAAAGCGGTTCGCCGCGCACCCGGTCAACGCGGCGCACCGCCCGCGCCGTTCAGACGTACTTCGGCAGCCACTCCAGCCGCAGCGCCTCGTGGTGGGCGCCGCCGCCCTCGTGGCTGTTGAAGTCGTAGACCTCGATGGTCCGGTCCTGGTGGCCGTAGCCGTTGAACGCGGCGAACACCGTGGAGGGCGGGCAGGTGAGGTCCTGGAGCGCGGTGGAGAACAGCGCGGGGGCGCTGCCGCGGGCCGCGAAGTGCACGTTGTCGAAGTAGGCGAGGGTGCCGAACACCCGCTCCCGCTCCGGGCGGTGGTTGGCCAGGTAGACCGCGACCTCGCGGTACGGGGCCGCGTCGGTGATCCGGACCGCCCGCGGCAGGTCGCACAGGAACGGCACGTCCGGCGCCACCGCGACGAGGTCCGGCACCAGGCCGCCCACCGCGATGCTCAGCCCGCCGCCCTGGCTGACCCCGGTCAGTACCGTGCGGGCGGCGTCGGCCAGCGGGTGGCTGCGGGCCGCCTCGACCGCGCGCACACCGTCGGTGATCACCCGGCGGTAGTAGAAGGTGTCGCGGTCGGCTATGCCGCGGGTCAGGAAGCCGGGCGTCGCGGACGCCGAACCCACCGGGTCGGGGGTGTCGCCGGTCGACCAGGAACCGCCCTGGCCGCGGGTGTCCATCAGGAAGTGCGCGTATCCCGCGGAGGCCCATGTCAGGTTCTGGTGCGGCAGCCCGCGCCCGCCGCCGTAGCCGACGAACTCCACCACCAGCGGCAGCGGTCCGGTGGACCCGGCCGGTACCGAGAACCAGCCCTTGATCCGGTGCCCGCCGAAGCCGGAGAACTCCACGTCGAAGATCTCCACCGTGCGTATCGCCGTCGCGACCGGCTCGAACCGGGCGTCCAGGTCATGGCTGCGGGCCTGCGCGAGGGTGTCCGCCCAGAAGCGGTCGAAGTCCGGCGGCTCGATCGAGGCGCTGCGGTACGTCCTGAGCTCTTCCAGCGGCATGTCGAACTGGGCCATCGGTTGCGTCCCCTCCGCGGCTGATCACCAAAGGTCCCGCACACCGTACTGGCCCGGTCCGCCGCGACGCGCCCCGGGCCGCACCTCCGGCAGGCGGGGGCGCGGCCCGGGGCGGCCGGGCTCACTTCTCGGGAGCGCGCTCAGCGGCGGGCCGGCCTTGACCGGGGTCGGTGGTGCAGCCGCCCTTGCGGCAGTTGACATCGGGGCAGGACATCGCGGATCACCTCTTTTCTGCCAGGTCGTCGGGCACACAGTCCAGGAGCAGCTTGTCCACCCGCCGGCCCTGCCACAGCGCGGCGCTGCGCAGCCGGCCGGCGGTACGGAAACCGGCCTTCAGATAGGCGTTGACCGCGGCGGTGTGCGGGGCCAGCACCTCCAGCCACACCGCGCTCAGCGATGCGATGGAGAACGCCCAGTCCAAGGTGAGAGCGGTGGCTTCGGACGCATAGCCCCGGCCGCGGTGCTCCGGGGCGATCACCAGGGTGAGTTCGGCGGTGTTGACCGCCTGGTCGACGCAGAGGGACGTGGTGCCCACCGGCACCGCGTCCTCGGTGGTGACCACTTCGAAGAGCTGGTAGTGCTCCGAGGTGTGACTGCTCAGGAAACGGGCCTGGAACACCTCCCAGGACACCGGCCAGCGGGCACCGAAACCGACGACCGTCTGCGGGTCGGTCTCCCACCGGTGGTAGTCCTGCATCATCTCTTCCCTCGCCAGTGCCAGTGCCAACCGCTCTCCGGCGCGCAGCGGCAGAGGTGCGGGGGAGTGGGGGGTGGTCATCACGTGTCGTCTCTCCCATACGTGTGCCCGGGACCGGGGGATCGCAGCCGTCAATAAAGCGTCATTCCGTACGGCGTCCCGCGGGGCGGGATCGGCGGTATTGCCGCGGGCGCAACGGGGTTGTGCTTGCCCCGGGCCGGGTCCCACCCGGCCCACGAGTGCACCGACGCCCCATGCGCGAGGAGAAGCCCGCGCCGGCGACTGCGGGCGGTCATGGGTGGCAAACGGGTGGCAACCGGTGGCAACGGGTGGCAAGGCGCCGAGCATGGCCGAATCCGGGTCAACCGCACCACACCGCGGCGCGTCCGCGCACCGGCGCACCCCCGGCCTGCGGCGCCGCCGGCGAACCCGGGCCGCCGCGGTGATAAGTCACCCGCAAGCGGGGAAAGCAAGGAGAACGGTCGCCGACGGCAGGAGGTCCGCGTGAAGGTCGCACTGCTGACCCGGGAGTACCCCCCGGACGTCTACGGCGGCGCGGGCGTGCACGTCGAGTTCCTCGCCCGCGAACTGCGCCGCCTGGTCGACCTCGACGTGCACTGCTGGGGCGAGGGCGACAGCCCGGGCGTCGCCCGCCACCGCGCCCCCGACAGCCTCGACGGCGCCAACGACGCGCTGCGCACCTTCGCCGTCGACCTCCAGATGTCCGCCGCGCTCCAGGGCCGCGACCTGGTGCACTCCCACACCTGGTACGCCAACCTCGCCGGCCACCTCGGCAAGCTCCTGCACGGCATCCCGCACGTGCTCACCGCGCACTCGCTGGAACCCCTGCGCCCCTGGAAGGCCGAGCAACTCGGCGGCGGCTACGCCCTGTCCAGCTGGGCCGAGCGCACCGCGATGGAGTCCGCCGACGCGGTGATCGCGGTCTCCGACGGCATGCGCGGCGACATCCTGTCCTGCTACCCGGCGCTCGACCCCGCCCGGGTGCACGTGGTGCGCAACGGCATTGACACCGCCACCTACCGGGCCGACCCGCGCACCGACGCCCTCGCCCGGCTCGGCGTCGACCCGGCCCGCCCGTACGTGCTGTTCGTCGGCCGCATCACCCGGCAGAAGGGCGTGCCGCACCTGCTGCGCGCCGCCCGCTCGATCGACCCGGCCGCACAGCTCGTACTGTGCGCGGGCGCGCCCGACACCCCCGCGCTGGACCGGGAGTTCAGGTCGCTCTTCGACGAACTCAGCTCGGTGCGCGACGGGGTGCACTGGATTCCGTCGATGCTGCCGCGCCCGGCGGTGGTGCAACTCCTCAGCCATGCCGCGGTGTTCGTCTGCCCGTCGGTCTACGAGCCGCTGGGCATCGTCAACCTGGAGGCGATGGCGTGCGGCACACCGGTGGTCGCCTCCGCGGTCGGCGGCATCCCCGAGGTCGTCGCGCACGGCACGACCGGGCTGCTGGTGCCCTACCGGGAGGGCCACGCCGCCCAGTTCGAGGCGGGGCTCGCCCGGGCGCTGGACCGGGTGCTCGCCGACCCGGCGGCCGCGGCGCGGATGGGCGAGGCGGGACGGCGGCGCGCGGTCGGCGAGTTCGGCTGGGACACCGTCGCGCGCCGCACCGCGCAGCTGTACGAGGAGGTGGCGAAGGCGGGCGCGGCGCCGTAGCGGGCGGGCGCGGGCGGGGCACGGAACGGGCACGTCACGACGACGGACGACGGCGTACAGGCAGCGTACAGACGACGGACAAGGGGGCGCCGATGCGCGGAGGTGGACCTTCGGTCCTTGGCATAGTGCTGGCCGGCGGCGCGGGCAAGCGGCTGATGCCGCTCACCGCCGACCGGGCGAAACCGGCCGTGACCTTCGGCGGGAACTACCGCCTGGTCGACTTCGTGCTGTCGAACCTGGTCAACGGCGGCATCCTGCGGATCTGCGTACTGACGCAGTACAAGTCGCACAGCCTGGACCGCCATGTCTCGACGACCTGGCGGATGTCCAGCATGCTCGGCAACTACGTGACGCCGGTGCCCGCCCAGCAGCGGCTGGGCCCGCGCTGGTACCTCGGCAGCGCCGACGCGATCCTCCAGTCGCTCAACCTCATCCACGACGAACAGCCGGACTACGTCGCGGTGTTCGGCGCCGACCACGTCTACCGGATGGACCCGCGGCAGATGCTGGCGCAGCACGCCGAGCACGGCGCGGGCGTCACCGTGGCGGGCATCAAGGTGCCCCGGGCCGACGCGGGCGGCTTCGGTGTGATCACCCCGGGCGCCGACGGCGTGACGGTGGAGCGGTTCCTGGAGAAGCCGGCCGACCCGCCGGTGCTGCCCGACGACCCCGGGCGGGTCTTCGCCTCGATGGGCAACTACGTCTTCACCACCAAAGTGCTGCTGGAGGCGCTGCAGGCGGACGCGGAGGACCCGCAGTCCGTGCACGACATGGGCGGCAGCATCCTGCCGCGGCTGACCGCGCAGGGCGCCGCCCACGTCTACGACTTCGACGCCAACCACGTCCCCGGCGAGACCGCCCGCGACCACGGCTACTGGCGGGACGTGGGCACCCTCGACACGTACTACGACGCGCACATGGACCTCGTCTCCGACCGGCCCGCGTTCAGCCTCTACAACCGCGACTGGCCGATCCACACCAACCCCGGCTCGCTGCCGCCGGCGAAGATCGCCGCCGGCGGCATCGTGGGGGAGTCAGTGGTCAGCCCCGGCTGCGTGGTGCGCGGCCAGGTCACCCGCTCGGTCCTGTCACCCGGTGTCGTGGTGGAGCCGGGCGCGGTCGTGCAGGGCTCGGTGCTGCACCACAACGTGCGGGTCGGGCGCGGCGCGATCGTCCGCGGGGCGGTGCTGGACAAGAACGTGGACGTGCCGCCCGGCGCCACGATCGGCGTCAACCCGGCGCGGGACCGCGAGCTGTACGCCGTCTCGGACGCGGGGGTGATCGTGCTGGGCAAGGGCAGCCCCGTCGGCTGAACCGGGCCGCGGCCGAGCCGCGGGCGGCGGTCCCCGGTCCCCGGTCACGTCCGCGGGTCGGGAGCTGCCGCGGTGCCGCCGGGGCCGGCCGCGGCCCGCCGGACACGTCGGCGCACGTCGGCGACGGCCGGGGAACCGGTGAACGCCGCCGTCACCTCCAGCAGCCACGCCGTCTCGGCCGCCACCGTCGCCGCCACGGCCGCCGGCGGCTGCGGCGCGGCCCCGGCCGTCCGGGCGCCCTGGGCACTGTGCCGCCGCCCGGCCCGCTTGTTCTCCAGGGCGGCGGCGATCGTGGCCGCTTCCAGCACCGCCTGCCGCGGGCGGCCGTCCTCCGCCGCGCCCGCCGTCCACCGGTCGACGTCGGCGTCGAAGTACGGCCGCAGCGCCAGGTGCCCGTCGCGGATCTCGATCACCCGCCGGTACAGCGCGAACTCCGCCCGGCGCAGACCCGGCCGGCGCTCGGCCGCCGACGGGTCGAGGGCGATCTGCGGCAGCTCGCGGTGCAGCGCCGACCACAGCGGCTCCAGCGCCCGGTAGCGGCGGTAGGCGCGCAGCCACCGCACCGGGGCGCCGAGCGGGCCGCCCCACAAGGTCGCCGTCGCCCCGCCGGTCGCCAGCAGCGCGGTGATCGCGCCCAGTAAGGAGGACACCATGTCCTCGCCCACGCCCTGGTGGCCCGCGCGCAGATCGCCGAGGACGTCGTCCAGCGCCCAGGCCGTCCAGGCGGCGCCGAACGCGGCGGCGAGCATCATCAGCCGCAGCCCCGTCCGCAGCAGCCCCGGCGCGGTCCGGGCCGCGTGGCCGGCGAGTTCGCGGGCCAGCACGAGCAGGCACCAGGCGCCGTAGACCGCGAAGAGCGCGCTGAAGGCGGCCAGCGCCCACCGGTGGCCGTCCGGGACGGACAACTCGTCACCCCGGGTGTGCGGTTGGGCGGCCAGGAACAGCAGCAGCGACGCGGCCAGCGCCGCACCCGCCAGCCGCGCCTGGCGCCGCAGCGCCGTCCGGCCGGCCGCCGGGGACTTGAGGGCGTAGGCGACCAGTGCGAGGAAGGCCAGGCCCGACAGCTTCAGGCTGTGGCTGACGAACATCACCGCCGTGTCGAGCACCGGGTCGGCCGCCAACCCGCCTGTCACCGTAGGGGAGTTGAGCAGCAGCGCGGGGCCCATGCACAGCGCGAAACCGGAGACGTAGCGCTGTGCGGGGTCCGCGCGGGAGCCGCGGGTGATCGTCAGCCGGTGGACGCCGAAGACCAGGAAGAACGCGGCGCCGAGGAAGGAGAGCAGGTCAGTCATCGAGGCGGCCCGGCGCCGGGTCCTCTGGAGTGCCGAACAGCCGGTCCAGCCGGGCCCGCCCCGGGTGCGGCGGCTGCGGCCGGGCGTCGCGGGCGTCCTGGGCGGTGCGCGCCAGGATCATGGAGGCCACCAACTCCGCCTCCTGCTCCTGCGGTTCGGTGTACACGCTGCGGCCGAGCACCCGCTGGACCAGCGACGGCGCCAGGTGCGGCATGAGCACCTCGGCGGCCGCCGACGCGGCGGGCGCGGTCTCGTGGTGGCCGCAGATCAGATGGGCCGCCTCGTGCAGCAGGATGTGCTGCTGGTGCAGCGCGCTGGTGTCGGCCGCGTACAGGATGCAGTCGGCCCGGTCGGTGGTGACCAGTAGGCCGCACGGGGTGTGCAGCGCCGCGGAGATCGGCACCAGCTCGATCGGACGGCCGCGGGTGCCGGCGAGCATCCCGATGAAGACCGCCGCGTCGAACGGGTCGGGCAGGTCGAGCCCGTCCACCGTGCGCCGGCAGCGCTTCCACATCTCCCGGCCGCCGCCGCGTCCTGCCCGCCTCACCCGCTGTCCCTCCCTCCACCGGCCGGAGCCATGAGACCTCACAGCGGAGTTCGGGCACGCTACAAGCCGCGCCCCTGGGAACTGCGCTCCCTGCGGGCGAGGACGTCGATCATGTCGCTGATCGTGGCCGCGTCCTCGGGGGACAGGTTAACCGCGCGCAGCGCCATGCTGCGCACACCGGCGTCGCGCAGCGCCCCGAGGAGTTCGAGTTCCTTGGCGATGGCCGCGCCCTGCTCGTCGTCGAAGAAGTACCCGACGGGGACGTCGAAGAACTGGGCGAGGGCCTCGAGATGGCGCTTGGTGGGATTGTCCCGGCGGCCGGTGCGCAACTGCCACAGGTACGTCGCGGAGAAGCTCTCGCCGGTGGCCTCGCGGCAGGCGCGGGCGACTTCCTCGTGGCTGTACGGCTCGCGGTTGGGGCGCCGGACGACGCGGAAGAGGGCGTCGATCTTGTCGGCGAGGGTGGCGTCCGGCTCGCGGTCGGCGGTGGTGGTGGACGACACGGCGGAAACACGCTTGTCCATGGTCCGCCTCCCCCCGAGTAGTACCGGCCAGGCCCGGGTGCCCTGCCCCCGGCCTCATCGTAGCCGGTGCCCACCCGATCCCGGAATGGCCGTCGGCTGTGTGGCCGATGTGAACCGGGTGACAGGGCGCGGGTGCCGGTGTCCGTGGGTTCGCCTCCGCCGCCGACTTCCGTGCGTGACACGGACGTTGCTGTCCGTTCGGTCCGGCGGGCTGCCGGAGCCGTCGGAACGCCGATCCGGCCGGGCAAGGGGATTTCCGGCCATGTCGGGGACTGGGGGCGGCACTTGGGTGGGGGATGCGAGCCGGTGCCTCGGTCAGACCGCGGCCGGCTCCGGCGCGGGCACAGCGGGGGCCTTTCGGGCGGCCCGCAGCGCGGCCGGCAGGCTCAGCGCGACGCCGCCGAGCGCGATCAGCCCCATCGCCCACAGCGCGCCGCGCACCCCGAGCCAGTCGCCGAGCACACCGCTGCCCAGCGCGCCGACCAGGCCCGCGGTGGCCACGCACACCTGGAGCGCGGCCATCGCGCGGCCGAGCGTCTCCTCGGACATGTCGGCGACGAGCACCGAGCTGACGGCCACATTGGCGATCGACCCGAAGAAGATGGGCAGCCCGATGCCCAGTGCCGCGCAGCACGCGGCCAGCGGCAGCGGCCCGTCGGCCAGCGGCAGCAGCAGGCTGCACGCCATCGCCGCGGTGAACGCCCCGAGCAGCACCCGTCGGGGGTTGCGCCCCGGCGCCAGCACGCGCCCGGCGACGGCCGAGCCCGACAGCCCCATCAGCCCCGACAGCGCGAAGAGCGACCCGTACGCGGCCGTCGGCAGGTGGATCACCCGCAGCAGGAACGGGCCGGTCAGGGCGGTCACCCCGGCCAGGGCCGCGGCCGGCACCACGATGAACACCGCCAGCGCGCGGTGGAAGCCGTCGCCGGTGAACAGCCGCAGGCCGGCCAGCGCGCCGCGCAGCGAGGTCAGCATCGAGGGCGCCGGGCCGCGCGGCACCAGGTCGGGCGAGCGCATGGCGAGCAGCGCTACGGCGCTGAGTAGGTAGCTGGCCACGTCGACCGACAGCGCGGCGGCCGCGCCGAGCACCGCGATCGCGGGCCCGGCCAGCAGCCGGCCGACGAGCGCGGCACCGTACTGCCCGGCCTGGAGCCGGGCCCGGGCGCTGCCGATGCCGTCGGGGCCGACGAGCTGGCGCAGGTGCAGGAAGTACACGGACATCGAGAACGTGGAGGTGGCGCCCATGACGGCGCACAGCAGGCCCAGCCACAGCAGCGAGACGGTGCCCGCGGCCAGTCCCAGGGCGACCGCGCCGACGGCCGCCGCGCAGACCAGGTCGAGCAGCACCAGGGTGCGGCGCGGGTGGGCGAGGCGGTCGGCGAGCGCGCCGGCCGGGAAGCCCAGCAGCAGGATCGGCGCGGTGGCTGCCGCGCTGATCAGGCCGATGGCCCCGGCCGAGGCGTTGAGGTGCACCACCGCCACGACGGGCAGCGCGATGGTGGTGAAGACCGAGCCGAACGCGGAGGCGGTCTGCCCGCACCAGTAGTAGTTGACGTCGCGCCGCACACCCCGGTCCGCGGGGCCGGGCGGCTGCTTCGCGCCCGCGTCCGGTCCGCCGCTCTGGATGTCGGTCGTGTCACGGTCCATCGGGGCACCTCACCTGGCTGCGGCGGTCGGGGCGGGGGCGGCGGCGAGCGCGTCCACGGTGAACAGCGGGTCGGGCGCGGGGTCCAGCAGCTGCGTCAGGAAGAGCAGCACGCCCGCCGAGCCGCTCCACAGGTCGGCGCTGAACCGCATGTTCTGGTCGCCGAGGAAGCGCACCCCGGTCGGGTGCGGCACCGCGAACTTGTACAGGGCCCGCGCGCTGCGGACCGCGGCGTCCCGGGCGGCGGCGTCGCCGGTCAGCCGGGCGTGCTCGGCAGCCGCGAACCCCAGTCCGGCCTGCCCCTGGAAGAGCCCGGACATCGCGGTGTACGGGGTGCGGGCCGCGGCCAGCAGCCGCGGCAGCGCCTGGACCAGCCGCTCGTCGCCGATCGTGCGGGTGTAGCGGACGACGGTGTGCGCCATCGAGGCGGACCCGCAGTACAGGTAGGGCAGGCTGCGGCTGTCGGCGGCGGAGATCGGGAAGGCCAGACCGGGCGCGTCGGGGTCGGTGGCGCGGTCGAGTTCGGCGTGCAGCAGCCGCACCCCGCGCTCCGTGCCCGCCGACGACCCGGTGACGGCGTCGAGTTGCTGGAGCATCAGGGCGATGCCGGTCCGGCCGTGCATCAGGCCGGTGGCGTCGTCGGCGCCGAGCAGCGCGGTGAGTTCGGCGTCGGGCGGCAGCGCCGCGGCGAGCTGCTGCGCGCGGTCGAGGTGCGCGTCCTCGCGGGTGTGCCCGTAGAGGGCGAGGTGGGCCATGGCCAGGCCCGAGCTGCCGCCGAAGAGGGTGGCGCAGGCGCCGGAGGCGGTCAGCGGGTGCCGGTCGGCGGCGGCGAGCAGGTCGCGTGCCTCGTCCAGCAGGCCGTGGTCGGCCAGCACCCAGGCGATTCCGGCGGCGCCGGCCATCAGCCCGGGCCCCAGGCGCTCGATGCCCGCGAAGGTGTCGGTGCGCAGCCGCTCCAGGGCGCCGTCCGGGAGGGCGCGCCCGGCCCGGGTCAGGGCGTGCAGCACGCCCGCGGAACCGTAGGCCAGGCACTGGGTGTTGCTGGCGTAGCCGTCGGCGATGGTGGGGAAGACCCGGGCGGGGTGGCCGGGTTCGGCCATGGCGGTCAGCGCGTCGGCGGTGCGGTCGCGCAACTCGGCCAGGTGGCGCAGCGGTTCGGCGGCCACCTGCTCGGGGGTGGGCAGGGGTACGGCGCCGTCGGCGGCGGGGCGCGGCGGGTGGAAGCGGACCGCCTTGCGCCACAGGGGTTCCGGCACCGGCGCCCGCTCCTGGAGCTCGCCGCGCAGGTGGGCGAGCGTGTCGGGGTTGCGGCGGGCCAGTTGGTGGAAGGGCCCGAGCAGCAGCAGGGCGAGGCCGGCCAGCCCGTAGGTGTCGTGGATCAGCCGGTCGTCGCCGACGAGTTCGGGCGGCGGGGCGTAGCCGGGGGTGCCGATCACCAGGATCTCGTCGCTGTCGGCGCGCTGGGCGGCCTCGAAGTCGACCAGCCGGACGCTGTCGTCGTCGCCGACCATGACGTTGCCGGGGCTGACGTCCACGAAGAGGTAGCCGGCCGCGTGCAGGCGGTCCAGCGCGGTCTCGACCCGTGCGATCAGCTTCTCGCAGCGCGCGTAGTAGTCGTCGAACTCCTCGCGGCGGCGGCCGGTGCCGAGCATGGGCTGATGGGCGACCATCCAGCGCTGGAGGGTCTCGCCCTCGACGAACTCGGTGACCAGGTAGTGGTGTTCCCACTCGCGGAAGAGCTCCAGCGGCTGCGGGGCCAGGCCGGGCACCGCCTCGTGCAGCGCGGTGAGCGTGGCGTGCTCGGCGCGGAGCTGGTCGGGCGCGGTGTGCTCGCCGTGGGCGATCCCGGTGTGCGCGCGGGCCTCCTTGATGAAGACCTGGCGGCCGGTGGCGAGTTCGCGGGCGCGGTAGGTGCCGCCGGAGTTGGAGAACTGGAGGGCCTCTTCGAAGGCGTAGCCGTGGAAGGTGACGGGTGCGGGTGCGGGTGCGGGTGCGTCCGCCGTGGCCGGGGCGCCTTTCGCCCGGGTCGCGCCCCGCGCTTTCGGCCCCTGCGCCTTCGGTCCCTTCGCCTTCGGCCGGTCGGCGGCGAACGGGTCGGTGACGCCGTCGGGCAGGTGGAAGGAGACCCCGCGGCGGTCCTCGGCCAGGACGCCGTCCGGGCGGCGCAGCAGCATGGTGTAGGTGCCGTCGGCGTTGACGCGGTCGCGCGGCAGGTAGGCGCCGTACCGGTAGTGGACGGTGCGCGAGTCGCGGTAGCGCCGGTCGGTGAGGATGAACGGGCCTTCCTCGTCGGCGAGTTCGGTGCGCAGCCGCTCCATGAGCGTGCGGGCGGCCTCGACGCTCGTGGGGTAGGCGGCGACGAACTTCCCGCTCTGCTGGCGGGCGGCCTGCTTGTGGTGCATCCACCAGTAGAACAGTGCGCAGGACATGTTCTTGAAGGCGACGTCCTGCTCGAAGCAGACCGCGGCCACGGTGTCGAGGACGTGCTGCTGGCGGCCGGGCCGCGCGGACACGTGGACCTTCCAGCCGTCCTCGACACCGCGCAGCTGCCGGCCGCGGTGCCACATCGTCCAGATCCCGGCCTCGGCCCCGGTCCAGCCGTCCGGTACGGCCGCGGGCCGGTAGACCTCCCCGCGGTCGCGGGCGGTCTCCAGCGGGGCGTAGAACTCCTTGTCCGCGACGACGTACAGGAACGGGATCATGGGCCTCTCCGGTGCGGGATCGACGTGCGGGGTACGGCGGGGAGTCAGCAGCAGACCGCCAGGCTCGTCGCGCTCGTGGAGCCGAGCAGCTGGTCGGGTTCGGGCGCCTTCACCCCGAGCTCCTGGAGGCCCAGCGGCATCGCGGTGTGCGCCTCGACCTCGGACTCCTCGGTGTCGGCGGCGGTTTCGGGCTCGGGTTCGGGCGCGGACGGTACGGGTTCGGCCATGGTCGTCTCCTGTCGGGGTGCGGGCGCCCGGGCGGCCGGCCCCGGCCGTACGGGCGCACAACGACGTGTGGGCGGCGCGCCGTCGCGGCACGCCGCCCACACGGGAGGATCAGGCGCAGGCGGCCAGGCTGACCGTGCTGCCGGGAGCCTCCAGGTTGCTGACCTCCAGGTCCTGGAGCTCCAGGGGAGCGGCGGTGTGCGCCTCGACCTCGTTGTCGGTCTCGGTCTCGGCAGCGGCTTCCTCGTTGGTCGGGTCGACGGCGTCAGCCATGATCGTCTCCTCGTGTCAGCGGATGTGAAGCGTCGTTCGGACGTTCCACACGCTAGGAGCAGGGGATTCGGAACCGGTCTACTCGCGGTATGCGCCCGGTATCGCCGCAGGTCGCGGCGGGTTGGCCGGCAACTGCCGCGGCTCGGCCGGATGTTGCCTTGTTCACCCGGGCGAATCCGTTTGATATAAGTCATCCGCCTGATGTCATTCATCTCAGCTCATGACCTGGTCCCGGGTCAGCCGGTGGGAAAGGTGAAACCAGAGATGGCCGAACCCCAGCACGACGCCCTGCGCCTCACCGTCCTCGGCCCCCTGTCCGTCGGCACGCCCGACGGCCCCCTCCCGCTCGGCCCGCTCAAACAGCGGCTGCTGCTGGCGATGCTGCTGCTGCGCGCCAACACCCCCGTGTCGCTCGACCTGTTGACCGACACCCTGTGGGACGGCCGGCCCCCGCGCACCGCGCGCAAGAACATCCAGGTGTACATCTCCGCGCTGCGCAAGCTCCTGGACACCGTCGGGGCGGGCGACCGCCTCGCGCACCACGCCGGCGGCTACCTGCTGCGGGTGCGGGACGACGAACTGGACGTGCTGCGCTTCCAGCACCTGGCCAGGGCCGCCCGCGAGGCCACCGCGCAGGGCGCGTTGGGCCCGGCGTCCCGGATGCTGCGCGAGGCGCTCGGACTGCGGCAGGAACTCCCGCTGCGCGAACTGCGGTTCTCGCCCGCGGTGCGGTCCGAGGCCGAACGCCTCGACAGCCGCCACCTCCAGGTCTACGAGGACTGGGCCGAGATCGAGCTGCGGCTCGGCCGCGCCACCGAGGTCGCCGAGACCGTCGCGGACCTGGTCGAGCGGCACCCCGAGCGGGAACGGCTCAGAGCCGTGCAGATGACCGCGCTGTTCGCCCAGGGCCGGCAGACCGAGGCGCTGTCCGCCTACGCGGCGCTGCGCCAGCTCCTCGCCGCCGAGTACGGGCTCCAGCCGAGCGCCGCGCTGGAGACGCTCTACCGCTCGATCCTCGACGGCGGCCCCCAGCAGCCCGGCGGCACCCTCGGCCCGCTCGGCGCCGCCGACCCGCGGACCGCGCCGCGCCGCGCCGGCGGCGAACTGGGCGCCGTACTCCCGCAGGACCTCGCCGACTTCACCGGTCGCGTTCCCCAACTGCGCGAACTGTGCGGCCTGTTGGCGGGCGAACGGCGGCTGACGCTGCTGACCGGGCCGGTCGGCACCGGCAAGACCGCGCTCGCGGTGCACACGGCGCACCTGCTGGCCGCGGAGTTCCCCGACGGGCGGGTGCTGCTGCGGATGCGCGACGAGCACGGCCGGCCGCGCCCGGCCGCCGCCCTGGTGGCCGAGCTGTCCCGGCTGGCCGGCCTGCCGGAACCGCCGCACGGGGCCGGCGCCCTGGACCCCGGGACCCGGCGGCCCGGCGCCGAGGAGGCCGCGGCCGCGTGGCGGGCCTGGCTGGCACCTCGACGCGTCCTGCTGGTGCTGGACGACGCGGCCGACGAGGCGTCGGTGCGGCCCCTGGTGCCCGACAGCGGCGGCAGCGCCGTCCTGGTCACCGCCCGCGCCCAACTGGCGGGCCTGGCCGCGGCCAACCGGCTGGAGCTGGCGCCCTTCGAGCGGGCCGAGAGCCTGGAACTGCTCGGCCGGATCATCGGCACCGACCGCCTGCGCTCCTGTCCGGCCTCGGCCGAACGGATCGTGGCCGCCACCGGGATGCTGCCGCTGGCCGTACGCGTCAGCGGCTTGAAGCTCGCCGTACGCCGCCACCTGCCGCTGGGCGAGTACGCCGCCCGGCTCGGCGACGACCGGACCGTCCTGGACGAACTCGTCGCCGGGGACGCCGACGTCCGGCCGAGCCTGGCCGGCTGCTGGCAGGACCTCGGCCCGGCCGACCGGGCCGCGCTGTGCCTGCTGGGGGAGCTGCCGGACCGGCCCTTCACCCTGCGCCAGGCCGCCGAGGCGCTCACCTGCGACCAGGACGACGCCCTGCACCGGCTGGAGTCGCTGATGGACGCCGGCGTGCTCATGGCACCGCGCAGCGAGGTCACCGCCCACGCCGCCCGCTACGAGCTCCCGCGCCTGACGAAGGTCTACGCGCGTGAACAGGCGCAGCGCCACCTCCTGCCGCTGCCGCGGGCCACCGCCTGAGCCGCACGCGCCGACCCGGCGCGCGCCCCTTCGGGGGCCAACGGTGTCCCGGGCCGCCACCTGCGGATTTACCGCTCCCATACCGCTTCTTACCCCACCTCGAACCGCTCCCGCCGACACTCGGGAGGACGATGAGGAGCGTGCGATGGAACTCGCCGAACTGATGACACAGCGCCCGCTGCCGGGCGCGGGCCTGCTCCTGACCGTCACCGGCCGCTGCCCGCTGCACTGCGCGCACTGCTCCACCGCCGCCACCATGGCCTCCGGCGAACCCGACGCCGCCCGGCTGCGGTCCTTCGTCGGCAGCTTCACCGCCGAGGAGCACCCCGCGGTGCTCATGATGACCGGCGGCGAACCGCTGCTGCGGCCCGGCCTCGTCACCGAACTCGCCGCGAGCGCGCGGGCGGCCGGCACCAGGACCGCGCTGCTCACCGGCGCCTTCTTCGTCGGCCCGGCGGCCCGCGCGGAACGGCCGGGCGCCCACGCCGTGCCGGAGCGGATCTGGCGGGCCGTGACGTCCGTCGACCACTTCTCGGTGAGCATGGACGCCTTCCACGAGCGCGAGACCGGCCGCGCGCCCGTCCTCGCCCTCCTGGCGCAGGTGCTGGACGCCGGGGTCGCCACCAGCGTCCACCTGGTCGGCAGCGGCCCCGACGACCCCTACCTCGCCGATGCCACCGCCGACATCCGCCGCACCTTCGGCGCCAGGGTGCCCATGCTCGTCAACTCCCTGCGCCGGGTGGGCCGGGCCGCCTCCTGGGCCGCCGCGGACACCGCGGCGCCCGACCCGGAGCGCGCGCTGCCCTGCGCCATGGCCGCCTGGCCGGTGGTCGCCGCCGACGGCGCCGTGCTCGCCTGCTGCAACCAGGACGTCGTCGACCGCAGACCCGCCCCCGCGCACCTGGCGCTCGGCCACATCGGCGCCAACGGCTGGCCGGAGATCAGCGCCCGGGTGCGGCGGTCGCCGGTGCTGCGGATGATCAGGACGGTCGGCCCCGCGAACCTGCGGCACCGCTACGGCGCCGCCGACCCCGCCGCCCACGCCGCTCAAGCCGACCCCGCCGCCCAGCCGGCCCCGGCCCGCGGCTACTGCGACGGCTGCCGCGCGCTCGCCGACCAACCGCGCGTCCTGGCCGCCGCGGCCGCCGCGGGCGCCGGACCCGCGGGCGCGCTGCTCGACCGGTACGCCGCCGACGGCCAGGCCGCGGCCGGCGCCGTCGCCCTGGTCCGGCGGCACGGCTGCGCCCCCTACGCCGACCTGGTCGCACCGCGCGGAGCCGCGCGGTGAGCGCGGCCACCGCGGTCCCGCCCGGCACCGCGCTGCGCGCCCGCCTGGCGCTGACCGCGCCCGCGGTGCAGGCGGCCACCACCGCCATGTGGCGCCCGCAGGGCCTGAGTTCGCGCTACGACCGCTACCTGGCCGCCATGCACGGGCTGATCCGCGCGTCCGTGCCGCTGATGGAGCACGCGGCAGGCCGCTGCGCCCGGCTGGGCCCGAGCGACCCGGTTGCCGCGCCGCTCACCGCCTACCTGCGCGCGCACATCGAGGAGGAACGCGGCCACGACGCCTGGCTGCTCGCGGACATCGCCGCGCTGGGCGGCGATGCCGCGGCCGTCCGCGACCGGCAGCCGTCCCCCGTCGTCGCCCGGCTGGCAGGCGCCCAGTACTACTGGATCACGCACCACCACCCCGTCGCGCTGCTCGGCTACATCGCCGTGCTGGAGGGCAACGCGCCCGCGCCCTGGCTGGCGGACCGGATCGCCGCCGCCGGAGTGCCCGCCGCGGCGCTGCGGACCGTACGCGGCCACGCCGAGCTGGACGGCGGGCACACCGCCGCGCTGTTCGCGCTGCTCGACGGGCTGCCGCTCGACCCGCCCCTGCTGCACGCGGTCGTGATGAGCGCGCTGCACACCGTGGACGGGCTCGTGGAGCTGTTCGCGCACATCGGCCGGGCAGCGCAGCAGGAACACCCCAGGGAAAGGACGCACACCTCATGAGCGACGGGGCGGCGCAGAGCCGGGAGCGCGACGGCGGCCACGGCGGCGCGGACATCGGCGGGGCGGACATCGGCGGGGCGGGCATGGACGGCACGGCCGACGACACCCTGGAGGTGCTCCAGGCGCACGGCTTCGGCGTCGCCGACCTCACCGAGGAGCAGCGGGACGTGCTGCGGGCGCTGAGCGCGGAGGAGCTGTCGGTGATGCTCGACATCAAGGCGCGGCTGGACGAGGTCGGCCCGGAAGTGCAGGCGCACAGCGAGATCGCCGGCGGCGCGCTCTTCTGAGCCGCTCCACCACCAGCGGAAGGGACCGAGCATGCACTGCACCGCGTGCGACGCCGAACTGCCCGCCGAGGCGCGCTTCTGCCCCTCCTGCGGCACCCCGGCCGCCCCCGGACCGGCCGGGGTGCGGCAGGAGGAGCGCAAGGTCGTGACCGTGGTCTTCTGCGACCTGGTGGGCTCCACCGCGCTGTCCGGCGTGCTCGACCCGGAGACGCTGCGGACCGTGGTGCTGCGCTACTTCGAGCGGATGCGGGAGTGCCTGGAGCAGTTCGGCGGCACCGTCGAGAAGTTCATCGGCGACGCGGTGATGGCCGTCTTCGGGGTGCCGGTCACCCACGAGGACGACGCGGCGCGGGCGCTGGCCGCGGCACTGGCGATGCTGGACGCCGTACAGCGCCTCAACGACGTGGAGTTGGGGCCCTCGCTCGGCATCCGGATCGGGGTGCGGATCGGGGTCAACACCGGGCCGGTCGTCACCGCCTCCGACGTGTCCTCGCGCCAGGCGCTGGTGTCGGGCGAGACGGTCAACGTCGCGGCCCGGCTGGAGCAGAACGCCGCCGAGGGCGAGGTGCTGATCGGCCCGGAGAGCCGCCGCGCGGCCGGCGCGCGGGCCAGGACCGAACCGGTGGGCGCGCTGCGGCTGAAGGGCAAGGAGGACGCGGTCGACGCCTACCGGCTGGTCGCCGTGGTCGAGGAGGAGCCGGAGGTCAGCCGCCGCTTCGACGTGCCCTTCGTCGGCCGCGACCGCGAACTGGCGGCGCTGCGCGAGGCGTTCACCGCCACCGCCGCACGCGACGGCCAAGGGCCCGACCTGGTCGTGGTCTTCGGCGAGGCCGGCATGGGCAAGACCCGGCTGATCCACGAGTGGCGCAAGCAGTCCGGGCGGGCCTTCGCCCACGGCGCGGGCCGCTGCCGGCCCTACGGCGAGCACGGCAGCCTGGCGCCGCTCGCCGAAGCGGTGCGCCAACTCCTCGACAGCGAGCCGGACATGACTGATGTCACGGACGCCACGGGCATCGCGGACCGCACGGATCGCGAGGAGGCCGCCGCCGCGCTGGCCGTGCTGTCAGCCGGGCTGCTGGAGGACGGCACCCCCAACCCGTCGACCGACGACACCTGCGCCGCGCTGACCGGCCTGCTCGCCGTACTGGCGCGCCGCCGCCCGGTCGTCCTGGTGCTGGACGACCTGCACTGGGCGAGCGAGCCGCTGCTGGCCATGGTCACCGCGCTGCGCGCCGAACTCGCCGGCGCCGGCGTGCTGTTCGTGTGCGCCGCCCGCCCCGACCTCGCCGACCGCCACACCGGGTGGGGCGGCCCCCGGGCGCGCACCCTGACCCTGCCCGGCCTGACCACGGCGCAGGCCGAGACCGTCGCCGAAGCGCTCACCGAGGTCGGCGCGCACTGGGACGGCGCCGCACCCGCCCGCGGGCGTACGGGCGTACCGCCGCAGGTGCTGGAGTCCGCCGGCGGCAACCCCTTCTACCTCGAACAGCTCCTCGCCGCCCTCACCCAGCCCGACTCCGGCTACCGCCCCGACGGCGGCGGCGACCTGCCGACCACCCTCCAGGCGCTGCTCGGCGCGCGGATCGGCGCCCTCGGCCGGGCGGAGCGCGCCGCGCTGGACATCGCGGCCGTCGCGGGCCGGGAGTTCACCGCCGACCAGGTCGCCGACCTGGTCGCCGACGACCCCGAGGGCGCGCCCGGCGGCGCCCTCTACGACGCCGCGGCCCGTACCCCCGCGCCCGGGCCGCTGGGCGACGCGCTCGCCGGACTCGGCCGCCACCGCCTGCTCGCCGGCACCCATCCGCTGCGCTTCAGCAGCGGCCTCGTCCATGAGGTCACCTACCAGTCCATGGCCAAGCGCACCCGTGCCGAACGCCATGAACACGCCGCGCTGGCCCTGTCCAGGCGCCTGTCGCCCGCCGCCGAGGAGGCGCCCGCGGGGCCCCGGGAGGAGGGCGGCCCGGGCGAGGTGCTGCTGCGGGCGCGGTCCGGCGGGGTCGAGGGCGTGGCGGCCGTCGCGGCGCACCTGGAGCGGGCCTACCGCTACCGGGCCGAGCTGGGCGTGTTGGACCCGCACACCGACCACCTGCGGGTGCGGGCCGTGCGGTTGCTGGTGGAGGCGGGCTCGCGGGCGCTGGCGCGGTCGGATCTGGCGTGGGCGGCGGGGCTGTTGGAACGGGCGGTGGAGCTGGCGGCCGAGGACGAGCCCGAGTGGGGCGCGGCGGCGCGGCGGCTCGGCGACGTCCTGCTGGCGACCGGCCGTACCGACCAGGGCCGCGCGCTGCTGCTCGACGTGCTCGGGCGGGAGGCGGTGCGCCCGGTGGAAGCGGCCCACGCGCGGCTCGCGCTGGCCGCGGTGTCGGCGGCGCCGGACGGCAGCAGCGCGGGGACCGTCGCCCAGTGGGCGCTGCCGGTCTTCGAGCAGGCGGGCGACGACCTCGGCCAGGCGCGGGCCTGCATCCGGATCGCACAGGACCGGCAGTCGCAGGGCCGCCATGTGGCCGCGGACGACCTGCTGTCGCGGGCCCTGGCCCACGCGCGCCGGGCCGGCGCCGAGCCCGAACGGGCCCTGGCCCTCGGCGCGATCGGCGTCTCGCTGTGGCGCGGCCCCGAACCGGTCCCGTCGGCGGTCGCCCGCAGCCGCGACCTGCTGGCCGAGCACGGCGAGCAGCGCCCTACCGTACGGCTGACGCTGAACTGCCCGCTGGCGGTGCTGTTCGCCCTCCAGGAGCGGTGGGTGGACGCCGAGGCGTGCCTGAGCCGGGCCCGCCGGCTGGCCGGCGAACTCGGGTACGCCGAGGGCCGCGTGGTGCTCCCGCTGTTCGCCGCGGCGGTGGCGACCCTCGGGGACGACCGCGCCCGGGCCCTGGACCTGCTCGAGGAGGCCGACGCCGCCGCGGCGCGCCTGAAGGCCGACGGGCTGCGCGGTGTGGTCGCCCGCGAGGCGGCCCGGCTGCTGGTGGACGTCGGCCGCCACGACGAGGCCGCCGCCCGCCTCGCCGCCGCCCCCAACGGCTCGGGCCCGGCCGCCGCCTCGGCCGCCGGCCCCGGGGCGCGTACCGGCAGCGGCTCGCACACCGGCCCGGACCCGTACGCCCCGGGGACACCCGCCGAGCCCGGCGCGGCCACCGGTGAACGTCCCGCCGACCACCCCGGCGCGGGCCTGGACCCTGCCACCGGCCCGGGCACCACCACCGCGGACTCCGGCGCCCCCGCCGCCCCCGGCGAGGCCGCCTCCGACACGGCCGACCTCGACGGTCTCCTCGCCCGGATCGCCGCCGCGCGCGGCAGCGCCGAGCAGGCCGAGGCGCTGTCCGCCCGCGCGGTGCGCACCGCCGCCGGCACCGACTCCCCGGTCCTGCTCGCCGTCGCCTGGCTGGACCGCGCCGACGTGCTGCGCCGCGCCGGGAACGCCGAGGCCGCGGGCGAGGCCGCAGCTCAGGCCGCCCGGCACTTCGCGGCCAAGGGCCACCTGCCCGGCGCGCGCCGCGCCGCCCGCCGGCAGCAGGCCCCCGCGTGAGCCGCCCGCCGCCGCTGCCGCCCGTACGGCACGTCACGCCCCGAGAACCCGCGCGGGCCGCCCACCGCACCCGCGACCCCGTCAGAACGCGAGAGGCTGCTGCATGGGAACCGTCGAGAAGGGCGCCGTCCCCTCACTCACCTGGAGCCTGCGCGGCAAGCGCCCGGAGGACGTGCTCGTCGCCGCCGACGGCGAGCCGCCGGCGCCCGGCCGCGGCTGGGCCGACGCGCTCGGCACCGGCGTGCGGGTGTGCGTCGTGGACTCCGGCGTGGAGGGCGGCCACCCGCTGATCGGCCGGGTCGACGGCTCCTGGACGGTCCGCAAGGACGCCGCCGGCACCAGCGTCGTGGCGACCGAGCCGGGCGACTCCTGCGGCCACGGCACCGCCTGCGCGGGCATCATCCGCAGGACCGCGCCGGAGTGCGAGCTGTACAGCGTGCAGGTGCTCGGCAAGGGCTTCGGCGGCACCGGGGACGTGCTGCTCGCGGGCCTGCGCTGGGCGATCCGCCAGGGCTTCGACGTGATCAACCTCAGCCTGTCCACCACCCGCCCGCAGTTCGCCGAGGAGCTGCGGGTCCTCGCCGACGAGGCGTACTTCCGCGGCACCGCGATCGTCGCCTCCGCGCACAACACCCCGGTGGAGAGCTTCCCGTGGCGGTTCGCGTCGGTGATCTCCGTGGGCAGCCACCAGGAGGACGACCCCGAGCTCCACCTGTACAACCCGAGCCCCCCGGTGGAGTTCTTCGCCCCCGGCCAGAACGTCCAGGTGGCCTGGCTCGGCGGCGGGTCGATCAGGACCACGGGCAACAGCTTCGCCACGCCCTACATCGCCGGGCTGTGCGCCCGCATCCTGTCCCGGCACCGCCGGATGACGACCTTCCAGCTCAAGAACGCGCTCTACCTTTCCGCGGCCAACGTCCAACTGGGCATCAGGGGTGCTTCGTGACACAGAGCAACGAGAGCAACGCAGTGACCGACCCGCTCTCCCAGGAGCTGATGCAGTCGGTGGTCGACACCGCCCGGGCCATCTTCGGCGCCCAGGCCAGTTCGGTGTTCCTGCTCGACGAACCGGCTCACGAGCTGGTCTTCCAGGCCGTCTCCGGCCAGGGCGAGAGCTTCCTGGTCGGGCGGCGCTTCCCCGCCGAGAGCGGCATCGCCGGGTGGGTGGTCTCCTCCGGTGAGCCCGTCATCGTGGACGACCTGTCCCGCAGCTCCTCCTTCGACCGGGACTTCGCCGAGTCCACCGAGTACGTCCCCGACGCGCTGATGGCCGCGCCGCTGACCCACGGCGACCGGGTGCTGGGGGTGCTGGAGGTGCTCGACCCGGTGCCGCAGTCCCGCTCCAGCCTGAGCGAGCTGGACCTGCTGGCGCTCTTCGCCCGGCACGCGGCGGCCGCGCTGCGGGTGGTGGTGGACCGGGCCCGGCCCGCGCCGGCCGGCGCGCTCGGCGGCGACGGGCGCGCCGCGGCGCTGCGCATGGCCGAGGACCTGCGCAGGCTGCTGGAGACCTCCGTCTGACCCCCGGCCGGGCGGCGCGCCCCCTCCCGCGACCCGGGGCGCGGGAGGCGGCGCGCCGCCCGGCCGGGGTACGCCCCTACGGCACCCAGTTGAAGGTGTCCGGGTCCGGGCCGGTCCGCTCACCGCGGTCCAGCGCGGAGATGTCCGCCAGATCCTGGCCGGTCAGCTCGAAGTCGAACAGGCGCAGGTTCTCCGCCACCCGCGAGCGCGTCACCGACTTCGGGAAGACGATGTCGCCGCGCTGGAGGTGCCAGCGCAGCGTCACCTGCGCCGCGCTGCGCCCGACCCGCTGGGCGATCGCGGTGATCACCGGGTCGTCCAGGACCATGCCCTTGGCGATCGGGGACCACGCCTCGGTGGCGATGCCGTGCTCTTCGCCGAAGGCGCGCAGCTCGTCCTGCACGAGGTAGGGGTGCACCTCGATCTGGTTGACCGCGGGCACCACCGAGGTCTCCTCGAACAGCCGCTTGAGGTGCGCGATCTGGAAGTTGGAGACGCCGACCGCCTTGACCCGGCCGGACCGGTAGATCTCCTCCATCGCCCGCCACGTCTCGGTGTAGTCGCCGACCTCCGGCAGCGGCCAGTGCACCAGGAACAGGTCCATGTACTCCATGCCGAGGTCGTCCAGGCTGCGGGTGAAGGCGGTCAGCGCGTCACCGTAGGCGTGGAAGCCGTTGTTGAGCTTGCTGGTCACGAAGACCTCGGAGCGGTCCAGGCCGGATTCCGCGACGGCCTGCCCGACCTCCTTCTCGTTGCCGTACATCTCGGCGGTGTCGATGTGCCGGTAGCCGATCTCCAGCGCGGCCAGGACGGCGTCCTTGGTGTCCTTCGGCTCGATCTGGAACGTGCCGAAGCCGAGCTGCGGGATCGTGACGCCGTTGTTGAGGGTGACGTCCGGGATGGTGGGCGCTGAGGCCATGGTGAGCGCCTTCTTCCTTGCGTGGCTGCCGGGGCAGGGGGGGTGCGCGGATACCTACGCGGCCGTACCCCCGCAAACCACCGTAAGGGCACCGGCGCGCCGCGGCCCGCCGGAAGCCCGCGGCCCCCGGAATCGGTCAGATGTACGAACGCGCGGCGCGTTCGACGCGCCCGGCGGGCCGCGGCGCGCGATGATCGGAGCATGAGGCGGATCGGCGCGGGCCCCGGCGTGCCCGAACTCGAACCCGAGGTGTTCGACCGGGCCATCGTGGCCGTCGCGATCACCGCGGGCGAGGACCACCGGCTGGTCTACGTCAACGAGGCATTCCGCGCCCTGTTCGGCCCGCGGCAGCTGGGCGCGCCCGCCGCCGAGGTGTTCACCGAGCCCAATGCCGCCCGCTTCCTGAAGATGCTCGACCAGGTCCACCTCGACCGCGCCGCCCGGCAGGTCACCGAGACCCGCACCACCGAGGGCACCGCGCCCGGCGCGCCCGGCCGCCGGCACTTCGTCTACAGCTGCTCGCCGGTGGTCTCCCGGTTCGGCGCGGGGGTGCTGGCCGTGGCGGTGGACACCACCCCGCAGGTGGAGGCGGTCGAGGCCGCGCAACTGCTCTCCGAGCAGCGGCAGAAGGCGCTCCAGCGGTACGAGGCGCTGATGTCCGCCGTCACCCAGATCGTGTGGCTGATGAAGCCGAACGGCGAGATCGTCGAACTGGTCGGCGGCTTCGAGGAGTTCACCGGCATCCCGTGGCGGCCGGTGATCGACCAGGAGTGGATGGCCGCGGTGCACCCGCACGACCGGCAGCGGCTGGTGCGGACCTGGAACGAGGCGGCCGACGGCCGCGCGCGCTTCGAGTGCACCTTCCGGATGCGCACCGCCACCGGGGAGTACCGGCACGTGCAGTCCCGGGCGGTGCCGGTCGAGCGCGGCGGGGAGCTGGTGGAGTGGATCGGCGCGACCGCCGACATCGAGGACCAGTGGCGCAACCGGCTGCGCGAGCGGCTGCTCGCCCGGGTCACCACGGTCACCACCGCCGACGACGTGCCGGACGCGTTCGCCGCCGTGGCCGCCGCGGTCGTGCCGGAGCTGACCGACGCGTGCGCGGTCTTCATGCTGCCCGCGGCCGGCGTCGGCGGCCCGCTCACCGCGGTCCGGGTCGCCACCACCGCCCGCGCCGGACTGCCGGCCCTGCCCCCGCTGAGCAACCGGCCCTACCTCGTCGGCCAGGCGGCCCAGCAGGTCATCGAGAGCCGCCGCCCCCGGCTGATCACCTTCCCCACCGGCGACCCGCCCGACAGCGTGCTGTCGGAGATGTCCCGGCGGTGGCTGCGCGAGGCGCGCGCCACCAGCCTGACCATGGTGCCGATCGTGATCGACTCGGCCGTGGTCGCGTTCGCCTGCGCGGCCAGCTGCGCCGACAGCCCGCCGCCCGGCGCCGCGGACCGGGCGCTGCTGCGGGAGATCCTGTACCAGGCGCGCGAACCGCTGCGGCAGGCGGTGGAGCTGCAGCGCACCCGGCACACCGCGCTCACCCTCCAGCGCGCGCTGCTCACCGCGACCCCGGTGGTGCCCGGCGCGGAGCTGGCCGCGCACTACCAGCCCGCGAGCAAGACCGCCGAGGTCGGCGGCGACTGGTACGACGCGCTGCTGCTGCCCGACGGCACCGTGGCCCTGACCATCGGCGACATCGCCGGGCACGACCTGGACGCCGCCACCTCGATGAGCCAGCTGCGCAGCATGCTGCGGGTGATCGCCTACGACCAGGAGCACCCGGGCAGCCCGGCCGAGAGCCTCGCCCAGCTCGACCGGGTGGTGGACGGGCTGCGGATCGCGCCGCTGGTCACGGTGGTGCACGCCAACCTGGCGCCGCGGTCCGACGGCCGCTGGCACCTCGCGTGGTCCAACGCCGGGCACCCGCCGCCCCTGCTGCTGCCCGCGGCCGGCGAGCCGCGCTACCTGCTGGGCGACGGCCCCGACCTGCCGCTGTGCGTGGCGCCCGACGCGCCCCGCGCCACCTGGCACCACGAACTCGACAGCGGCGACACCCTGCTGCTGTACACCGACGGCCTGATCGAGGTGCCCGGCACCGACCTCGGCCAGGGCATGGCCGCGCTCGCCGCGACCGCGCAGGCCGCCCGCGCGGACGGGCTGACGCTCGCGCAGATCTGCGCCCAGATGCTGTCGGGCGCCGGCAGCCGCCGCGACGACGCCGCGGTGATCGGCTTCCGCCCGATCCGGCAGGGCCCCAGCCGCGGCGCCCTGCCGCGCGGACGGCTGCTGCACTGAGCGGGCCCGCGTACGGCACGGGCCTCCGCGTACGGCACAGCCGCCGCGCGGTCAGGCCCGGGTCGCCATCAGCACGCCCATGCACACCATCGTCACCGCGATCACCGCGTCCAGCACCTGCCACGACCCGGGCCGGGCGAAGGGGCGGCGCAGCAGCCGCGCGCCGAAGCCGAGCCCGGTGAACCACAGCGTGCTCGCCGCCGCCGCGCCCGCCCCGAACAGCCACCGCGCGTGGCCGTAGCTGTTGGCGACCGAGCCGACCAGCAGCACCGTGTCCAGGTAGACGTGCGGGTTGAGCCAGGTCATCGCCAGGCAGGTCAGGACGGCGGTGCGGGCGGAGGCGCCGGCGCCCTCGGCCGCGGTCAGCTGCTGCGGGCGCAGGGCCCGGCGGGCGGCCAGCACCCCGTACGCCACCAGGAACGCCGCGCCGGCCCACGCGGTGACCGTCAGGGCGGTCGGCCAGCGCCGTACGACCGTGCCGATGCCGCCGACGCCCGCCGAGATCAGCAGCAGGTCGGAGACGGCGCAGATCACGACCACCGCGGGCACGTGCTGCCGCAGGATGCCCTGGCGCAGCACGAACGCGTTCTGGGCGCCGATGACCACCAGCAGGGACAGACCGGTGCCGAGGCCCGCCAGGACGGCGAGGAGAGCTGCGTGCATGCCCCGAGGCTAGGAGCAGGGTGATCTTTCAGGCCAGCTAAGGATTCTTAGGTAGCATGAGCAACACTTAAGGTGTGCCGCCTGTGCTCGGAAGGACCCGGCGGGCGGTGCGGGAAAGGGGCGCGGCGACGGTGGACGGGCTGCCGCTGGACCAGGTGCGCACGCTGCTCGCCGCCGTGGATGAGGGCACCTTCGAGGCGGCCGCCGAGGCCCTGCACGTCACGCCGTCGGCGGTGAGCCAGCGGGTCAAGGCACTGGAGCAGCGCACCGGGCGGGTGCTGCTGCTGCGGACGAAGCCGGTGCGGCCCACCGCGTCCGGCGAGGTGCTCATCCGCTACGGGCGGCAGCTCGCGCGGCTGGAGCAGGACGCGGGCGCCGAACTCGGCCTCGACGACGCGCTCGGTCCGGCCACCCTGCCGATCGCGGTCAACGCGGACTCGCTCGCGACGTGGTTCCTGCCCGCGCTCGTGGACGCCGCCGCCGACCGCGGCATCCTGTTCGACCTGCACCGCGACGACGAGGACCACACCGCGGCACTGCTGCGCCAGGGCCGGGTGATGGCCGCGGTGACCTCCTCCCCGGTGGCGGTGCAGGGCTGCTCGGTGCGGGCGCTGGGCCGGATGCGCTACCGGGCGATGGCCGCGCCGCGGTTCGTCGCCCGCCGGCTGGCCGGCCGCCCGCTGCGCGAGGCGCTGCCGGCCGCGCCCGCGATCGTCTTCGACCGCAAGGACGAGTTGCAGGACCGGTTCCTGGACCTGCTCGCCCCGCGGCGGGCGGCCGGCTCCGCGCGCCTGACCGCCGCGACGCGCGCCCGGCACTGCATGCCCTCGTCCGAGGCGTTCCTCGCCGCGGTCGCCGCCGGGCTCGGCTGGGGCATGATCCCCGAGGCGCAGGCCGGCCCGCACCTCGCGGCGGGCACCCTCGTGGAGCTGGCCGCCCGCCGCCCGGTGGACGTCCCGCTGTACTGGCAGCAGTGGAAGCTCGACTCGCCCGACCTGGCGGCCGTCGCCGACGCCGTCCACCGCACCGCGGCCCGCACCCTCTCCCCGCCCGCCCCCGCGCCCGCGCCGGGCTGACCGGCCGCCGGGCCGCGCCGGGCCGCGGGCGCGCGGGGCGTCACGCGACGGCGCGCCCGCCGTCGACCGGCACCGTCGCGCCGGTGACGTACGCGGCCCGGGGCGAGGCGAGGAAGACCACCGCGGCGGCGATCTCCGCGGTGCTCGCGTGGCGCTTGAGGAGCGTGGTGGCGCCGAGCGTGTCGACCATCTCCAGCGGGGCGCTCTCGGTGAGGGTCGGGCCGGGGGAGACGCTGTTCACGCGGACCCCGGAGGTGCCGAACTCCGCCGCCCAGGTGCGGGTCAGCGAGTTCACGGCGGCCTTGGTCGCGCTGTAGACGGACCCGCCGGGCAGCGCCACGGTCGCGGCCATCGTGCTGATGTTGACCACGCTGCCGTCGCCGCGCTCGGCCATCCGCGGCGCGATCGCGGCGGTCAGGAAGTACAGCGCCCGCACGTTGACCTGGAACATCGCGTCGTAGGACGCCACGGACTGCTCGCCGGTCGGCGCGAAGTCGAAGACGCCCGCGTTGTTGACCAGGATGTCGACGTCGGCGGCCTGCTCGGCGAGCCGGCCGACCGAGTCGAGGTCGGCCATGTCGGCGGCGAAGAAGCGCGCCTTGCCGCCCGCGGCCTCGATCGCGGCGACGGTGGCCGCGCCGCGCTGCGCGTCGCGGCCGCTGACGAGGACCTCGGCGCCCCCCGCGGCGAGTTGTCGGGCGATCTCCCGGCCGATGCCGGAGGTGCCGCCGGTGACCAGTGCCTTGCGGCCTTCGAACTCCATGGTGATCCGCCCTTTTCGGTGGTGGGGGTGTGCGTGGTGGATTGTGTGTGCCGCGCGGCACGGGTGCGCCGCCGGGGATGATCGCCCGCCGCTGAACATTGGAGCGATGACTCCATTCTTGTCACCCAAAGATTGGAGTGTCAACTCCAGTTTTTCCGTGGCGGGCGCCCCGCGGGCCGGGAGGAAGCGCTGGGCAGGGCCTACGCTGAACGCATGAGCATCGACTCGCCCCCCGTGTCCGACCCGACGGCGCCGCAGAAGCTGACCCGCAAGGGCGCCGCCACCCGCGGGCGGATCGTGGCGGCCGCGGCCGGACTGATGCTGGAGCACGGCGTGGCGGGCACCAGCACCGACGACGTACGGGCCGCCGCCGGGGTCAGCACCTCGCAGATCTACCACTACTTCGCGGACAAGAGCGCCCTGGTCCGCGCGGTGATCGCGCACCAGACCCAGGCCGTGCTGGACGCGCAGCAGCCGCTGCTGGGCAGCCTGGACTCGCTGGAGGCGCTGCGCGCCTGGCGCGACCTCGTCGTGGGCATCCAGCGCGAGGCGCACTGCCAGGGCGGCTGCCCGATCGGGTCGCTGGCCAGCGAGCTCGCCGAGACCGACGAGGTGGCGCGCGCCGACCTCGTCGGCGGCTTCGCCCGGTGGGAGGCGGCGATCCGCTCCGGCCTGCACGCGATGCGCGACCGCGGCGAGCTGCGCGGCGACGCCGACCCGGACCGGCTCGCCCTTGCCCTCCTCGCCGCCCTCCAGGGCGGCCTGCTGCTCACCCAGGTCCGGCGCGAGACGGCTCCGCTGGAGGCGGCACTCGACGCGATGCTCGCGCGGATCGCCGATCTGACGGTGCGGCGCGGCGGTTGAGGCCGGGCGCGGCCGGGCGTCAGTGCGAGGTGGGGGTGCCGTGGGTGTCGTCGGGGTCGTCGATCGGGCCGGGGCTGGTGAAGTCGGGGCTGGTGAAGCCGGGGCTGGAGAACCCGGCCTCCTCGGGCACCAGCTCGTCGGCGTCCTCGGCCTCGTAGTCGGGGCCCTCGAAGGGCGGCACCTCGAAGTCGGGCGGGGTGAAGTCGCCGATCCGGTCGCCGCCGGGGCCGGTGAAGTCCGGACTGGAGAAGTCGGGGCTGGAGAACCCCGGCCGGTCGAAGTCCGGGCCCTCGTCGGCGCCCGGCCGGTCGTGGTCCTGCGGTGCTTCGGTCATGGTCTGCCCGTCCCCTCCTGGAGGACCGCCCGCCCGCGCGGAATGAACGCGCGGGCACCGCGGTTGTCGCACCTGCAACCGTAGAGACTACGAGCAGAAGGGCGCCACCATGAAGGTACGCAACTCGCTTCGCTCCCTGAAGGGCCGCCCGGGCGCCCAGGTCGTCCGCCGCCGCGGCAAGGTCTACGTGATCAACCGCAAGGACCCGCGGAGCAAGGCCCGCCAGGGCTGACCCCGCCACGGGCCGGCCCCAGCCTGCCCCCGCACGCGGCCGCCGTACACCCGGGACACGGGCGTACGGCGGCCGCGGCCGGTTCGGACCGCGATGCGGAACGGGGCGGGCGTGCCGGGTGGTGACCGTGGGGAGCGCGGGGGCGCAGCGGTGTGCCCAGCAGCGCCAAGGGGGCGCCCGGATGTGGGAAAATGCAGGGTGCTTGCGGCGCCGTACCCGGCCCGCAGAACCGGCAGCGGCGGACGGGGCGTCCGTTGCCGGTAGGGGACGACCGGCGGGCAGGGGCCCGGCCGGAGGCTGCTCGGGGAGGGCGACCGGTGACCGCGGAGATCTACTTCAGCAACAACTACCGTGATCTGTGCGAGCAACAGGGCACGGGTGCGGGGTTCCAGTTCGAGTTCTCCTGCCACCGCTGCTACGACACGTGGCGCTCGCCGTTCGTGCCGTACACCGGTGGCCGGATGGCCAGTTGGGTCGGCAAGGGGGTCAACGCGGCCTGGGGGATGCTCGGCCGGGCCGGCAGCGGCGTGTCCACCGCGGCCGACGGGCTGGCCGGCGCCGGCTACGGCACCGCCCGCGACGCGGCCTTCCAGCGCGCGATATCCACCGCGGAAGGGCACTTCAACCGCTGCCCGCGCTGCACCGGCTACGTCTGCAACCGCTGCTGGAACGCCGGGCAGGGCATCTGCCTGACCTGCGCCCCCGACACCGCCGCCGAGGCGCTCGCCGCCCAGCAGCGCGGCCTCAACGACATGGTGACCGAGCGCGCCTACGCCGTCGGGCAGACCGCCGGGCAGTCGTTCGACGTGAACACCCCGCGCCAGCTGGTCTGCCCGCAGTGCCGCGCCGAGACCCACGGCTCGGCCTTCTGCCCCGGCTGCGGCAACCGGCTCGCCCAGCCGGACACCTGCGGCTCGTGCAGCGCGCAGCTCCCGGCGGGCGCCGCCTTCTGCCCGGACTGCGGCACCCGCCGCTGACCCCCGCGCCGCGCTGACCTGCGGATGTGTGAGGCTGGGGGCATGAACGACCGCCCCCGGCCCGCCGCCGAACAGACCCCCGCCGAACAGACCCCCGCCGAACAGGCCCCGGCCGAAGCGACCGCCGCCACCCCGGCCTCGGCCGCCGTGCCGGCCACCACCGTCGTGCGCTGGCCCGGCCCGGGCCTCGCCGACGGCCAGGGCCCGGCCGGGCTGCTCGCCGCCTACCACCTCCAGACGCAGGCGGAGAAGGGCGAGGCCGTCACCGACGTGGCGGACCTGCCGGAGCGCTACCGCGCGGAGGTCCTCGACCCGCGGACCGCGTTCGCGGCCGACACGGTGCTGCTGGCCGTCGCCGGGGACGCGGTGCCCGGCTGCCTGGTGCTGACCGGCGCGGTGGGCGGCGCGGCCGAGATCAAGCGGCTGTGGACCGCCCCGGAGTACCGCGGCCGCGGGATCGCCGCGGCCTTGGTGCGCGCCGCGCTCACCGAGGCGGCCGCGCGCGGGGTGGACACCCTGCGGCTGTCGGTGTGGGACTGGCGCACGGGCGCGATCGCCCTCTACGAGCGGCTGGGCTTCGCCCCCGTACCCGCCCGGGACGACCGTCCCCGCCTGCTCCACCTGGCCCGCCCGGTCTGAACGGGCCCGGGCCGCCGCGGTGTCGGGCGGAGCCGGCAGGGCGGGCGGCGCGGGGGAGTTCAGCCCTGGGCGTTGATCCGGGTGAGCTGCTCGCGGGTCACCGCGGGGCGGTCCGGTGCGGGGGAGTGGGCGCGCAGGCCCGCCAGGTGGATGTCGGCGTAGCGCCGCCAGGCGTCCGGGGTGACCGCGCCGCTGGTCTCCACCACGCCGCGCAGCCCCCACATCAGGACCATCACGTCGCCGAGTTCGATGTGCGCGGCCACCCGCCCGGCCGCCTTGGCCTGGTCGAGCAGCAGGTCGACCAGGTCGCGCAGCTGCTCCACGCAGGCGGCCTCGGTGCGGCCCACCAGCTTGTCGGCGTAGCCGCGGTGCAGGCTCACCCAGCGGCCGAACACCCCGACGAACACGTCGAGTCCGGTGCCGTCCGGCAGGGTCAGGGCGCTGCGCGCCTGGTCGACGAGCTCGCGGAGCATCTGCCCGGCGATCTCGTCGACCAGCGCCTCCTTGTTGGGGAACCGCCGGTAGAGGGTGCCGACGCCGACGCCCGCACGGGAGGCGATGAGCTCCATGCTGGCGTCGGTGCCGTACTCGGTGAACACCTCGCGGGCCGCAGCGATCACCAGTTGGTGGTTGCGCGCGGCGTCGCGCCGCATCGGGCGGTGCGGGGCCGCGCCGCCGGCGGGTGTCGGGTCGGCAGCGCCCTTCGGCGCCGGGTGCTCACCGCACACGGCACCGTGCCCCGTGCCGTGCCCGGTGCTGTCGGCTACGGGGCCGTGCCCCGCCTTGTGCGCTGCCATCGTCCACTTCCGATCGGTGCGGCCCTGCCCGGTGCCGGCCCCCTGTGGTGCGGTCGGCACCGGAGTGTCCGGTGCCGGACCTCACTCCGACGTGTCGCTCATGACCGTACCGCCGGGTACGGCCGTGAGCGCGGTGCCCGCCGGCTCGTTGTCCTCGGTGGAGCCGGCCACCAGGGTGGCGCGCCGGGAGACCGGGATCAGCAGCGCGGCCAGCGCGCCGACCAGCAGCGCGACGCCGAGCATCGCGAAGCCGTGGGTGTAGCCGGCCTCGCGGGGCAGGCCGTCGGCCGCCGGGCTGGAGGTCACGACGCTGGCCATCAGCGCGGCGCCGATCGAGCCGCCGATGGTGCGGATGTTGGCGTTCATGCCGCTGGCCACGCCGGTCTGCTCGGCCGGGACCGCGCTCACGATCAGGCTGGACATCGCCGCGAAGGCGAGGCCGAAGCCGACGCCCATCACCGCGGTCGCGATGTACAGCTCCCAGGTGGCGCCGTGCGCGAAGGCGAGCAGCGCCATCGACACCGCGCTGATCAGCGAACCGAGCAGCACCACGGTCTTGCCGCCGATCCGGGCGGCCAGCGAGTTGGCGCCCAGGCCCACCAGGAACATCGCCACCGACATCGGCAGCAGGATCAGCCCGGACTGGGTGATGGTCGAACCGAAGCCGTAGCCGGTGGACTTGGGGGTCTGCACGAACTCCGGGAGGAAGGCGAAGACGGAGTACATGCCGACGCCGAAGAGCAGGGCCACGGTGTTGTTGGTCCACACCGCGGGGCGGCTCATCATCTTCATGTCGATCAGCGGCGTCGCCGACCGGCGCTCGGTCTCGACCCAGGCGACCGCCAGCACCACGGCGGCGACGATCAGGCCGATCACCTTGCCCGAGCCCCAGCCCCACACCGACGCCTGGCTCAGCGCGACCAGCAGCGCCACCAGCCATGCCGACAGCAGCAGCGCGGGCGCCCAGCTGATCCGGCCCTCGGTACGGGTGCGGCTGGCCGGTACGAACAGCACCGTGGCGACCGCCGTGAGGATGGTGAGGATCATCGGCAGCCAGAACAGCCAGTGGTAGTCCAGCGCGTTGACGATCGGGCCGGCCAGCACGATGCCCAGGCCGCCGCCGACCGCGACGAGCGAGGCGATCGCGCCGACCGCGCCGCTCATCTTCTCGCGCGGGAACTCCTCGCGGACGATGCTGAACGCCAGCGGCAGCACGCCGCCGCCGATGCCCTGGATCACCCGGGCGACGATCATCACCCCGACGTTGGTGGCCAGCGCGGCCAGCAGCGAGCCCGCGGCCAGCGCGACCAGGGTGGCCACGAAGACCGGCTTCTTGCCGACGATGTCCCCGACCCGGCCCATGATCGGGGTGAATATGGACGCGGAGAGCAGATACGCGGTCAGGACCCAGGTGACCGTGTTCTGCGAGGTGTGCAGCGACTCCTGGATCGTCGGCAGGACCGGGGTCACCAGCGACTGGAGCAGTGCGTACGCGCTGACGCTCGCCGCCAGCACCGCGAACGTCACCTGGTGAGGGGTGCGCCGGGTTTCGGACGCCATGGAACTCCTTAACGGACGCAAAAGGGGCGGCGCGGACGCGGTGGTCCGGGCCGTACGGAGAACGGGACGAGCGACAGCGCTCGGAGGTGTGCGCGGAGATCCGGAACTGTGATTCCGCTAAAGCCAGCATACGTCAACGGGAATGGCGGTTCCGTTTCGTTCGGGTGAGATCTCGCGCACATCGCGCCGCACCCGGTTCTAGGGTGGGCCGGGTGTTCTCCTCCCAGGGCCCCTCCGTACGCGAGCTGGCCGTCCAGGCGCTGTCCTCCGTCGAGCACGGGTACGACCTGCTGGCACCGGCCTTCGACCACACGCCCTTCCGCACCCCGGACCGCTTCCTCGACGCCACCGCGGCGGCGCTGCGGCCGTACGGGCCGTTCCGCACCGGGCTCGACGTGTGCTGCGGCACCGGCGCCGGCGTCAGGGTGCTGGCCGGGCTGTGCCCCAACGGCGTCACCGGCGCGGACATCAGCCGCGGCATGCTGGAGCGCGCCCGCGCCGCCCACCCCGAGCACGGCTGGGTCAGGGCCGACGCGCGGGCGCTGCCGTTCGACACGGAGTTCGACCTCGCCGTCAGCTTCGGCGCGTTCGGGCACTTCCTGCCCGCCGAGCGGCCCGCGCTGTTCGCCGGGGTGCACCGCGCGCTGCGCCCCGGCGCGCTGTTCGCCTTCCCCGTCGCCGCGCCGCCCCCGGTCGGCTCACCCTGGTACTGGGCACTGGCCGGCTTCGACGCCGCGATGCGGGTGCGCAACGCGCTGTGGCGCCCGCCGTTCGTGATGTACTACCGCACCTTCCCGCTGGAGCCGGTGCGGGCGGACCTGGCGGCCGCGGGCTTCGAGGTGAGCACCCTGGCGCTGGAGGAGTTCGGCCGGCGCCCCGACGGCAGCCCGCGCTGCCGCCTGGTACTGGCCCGCCGGATCGGGTGAGGCGCGGCCGCCCCCTCCCCGGTCAGCGGGCGCTGCCCGCGCCGCGGCCGGACGGCGGCCGGCGCGCGGCGTCGGCGAGGTCCTGGCGCAGCAGGTGGGCGACGCCGGCCGAGCGCAGGCGCTGGGCCAACTCCGCCGGGGTGAGGCCGAGGTCGGCGGCGGTGTCGGCGAAGTGCCAGTCGTGAGCGGCGAGCCGGGACAGCAGGTGGCCGCGGCGCACCTGGGCCTCGGAGAGCCGGAAGGTCTTCAGGTAGGCGATCCGGCCGTCGGCCGCGGTGATGGCCTCGCCGATGTGGTTCTCCTGGCGCGGGCGGAAGGCCGGCAGGAAGCGGTGCAGGGTGAACGGCCCCGCGCGGTGGACCCGTTGGGCCCGGTACTCCCCGTCGAGCAGTCCGGCGGCCATGGTGCCGTCGTGGAACGCGCGCCAGGCGCGCTCCTCGCGGGCCACGGCCGCGCGCAGCTCCGGCACCGACCCGGGGTCGCCGAGTGCGGGCCGGTAGTCGGGCAGGGCGGCGCCGAACAGGGCGTACTGGTAGACGAGTTCGCCGTACAGGTCGAGCAGCAGGGTGTCGTGCAGCGCCCGGTAGTCCGCCGGGTGCGGCACGGCGAACACCGCGGCCAGCGCGTCGGCGACGTAGAGGGCGAGCCCGCACTGCCCCGGATGCACCTCGAAGACCCGCAGCGCGTCGTCGAGGCCGCGCACGTCCGCGCCGAGGTACGCCTCCTCCACCCGCGGCGACAGGCCGTGCCGCAGCGCCTGCCTTGACCACTCGGCCCAGGCGATCGACGGGCCGCCGAAGTGCAGGCTCAGCAAGCCCTCCAGGGCGAGGTGCAGCGGCAGGAAGCGGAGCCGGTGCTTCGCCTCCCGGCGGGCCATGCGCCGGTGCACGCTCAGCGGCATGCCCGCCACCGCCTCCTGACCGCCCTGCCCGCCGCGCAGCTGGGTACCGTACGCGGCGGCCGGGCCGCGCTGCCCGGCGTCCGCGCCCCAGTCCGCGACGAAGCCGTGCGGGATGTAGGAGGTGTACGTCGTGCGCGGCCCGGTCACCACGCTGCCGAACCCGTCGCGGTACAGCTCGGCGTGCAGCCGCAGCCCCTCCACCGGTGCGGCCCGCAGCAGCGGCACCAGCCGTACCCCGCCCCACACCTGGGCGGGACCCGGCTCCAGCCCGGCCAGGTCCAGCCGGAAGGCGGCCGTCACACGGCACCCCCGGCGGCTCCGGGCCCGGGGCCGGAGCCACCCGCCAGGAACTCCGCGACCCGCGCGTCCAGATGCGCCCTCAGCCGCGGCAGGCCGCCGCGGCCGGTGGCGAACGCGGCCAGTTCGGTCAGGGCGGGCAGATCCTCCGCATCGCGGATGCCCACTGTCGGCACTGCGGGTGACAGCCGGCGCATATCGAAGCCTTCCGCGTCGTACACCGGGTTGAGGTGGACCACACCGGTGCGGCCGCCCGGGTCGATCCGGGACCGCCACACTCGCAGCACCTCCGCGGCCAGCCCCGGCGGGGCGTTGTCGAAGCCGTCGGAGACCACCAGCACCAGGTCGGGGCCGGGCTCCAGCGCGTCCAGCAGCCGCGTGCCGAGCGGGGTCGGGCCGTAGGGACCGGCCAGCAGCGCGTCGGTGCGGCCGGACGTCCACAGTGCCCGGTACGAACCAGCCAGCACGGCCAGCAGGAAGTGCGCCGCCAGCGCCACGGCCAGCGGCCGGCGCCGCTTGTGGCCGGAGGCGTACGTGGAGGAGGAGTCGTCGAGCACCGCCGTCACCCGGCCCCAAGTCCCGGCACGCGCACCGGCGACACGGCGCGCTGCGGTCGTCAGCGCCGCGGTCAGCTCGGCCCGGCGCGCCACCCGGTCCGCGCGCGGCAGCCCCAGCACGTAGGAGGCGAGCCTGGTCAGCGGCATCCGGGTCAGGTCGGTGCCGACGGCGCCGACGCCCGACCTGCGGGCCGCCTCCTGGAGGCGCAGCCGCTCCAGCCGGGTCAGGCGCGGCGCGATCCGCTCCAGGAAGACCTCGCGCGGGATGCGATGCCGCGCCGCGAACCCCTCGGCCACGGTGAACGGCAGTTCGAAGACGGCCGCATGCTCGTAACGGGCGCGCCGGTGCGCGTCCAGCAGCGGGTGCCCGTAGCGGGCCCGACTGCGCGGCGCGAACAGGAACGGCCCCAACTCCTCGGGGCCCAAACGCAGATGGGTGTGGCGCAGCGCGGCTTTCAGGCCCGCGCGGTACTTCACCGCGTCGAAGCCCGGGTCGGGCCGCGCGGCGAGCCAGTCCCGGACGATCGCCCGGGTGCGGCGGTTGTTCACCCGGGCCGCGCGCAACTCGGCGAAGAGCGCGTACACCCGCTGGGGCGGCAGCAGGTGCAGCCGCCGGGCGATCAGCGCGCCCTCGGTGCGACGCTGTTCGGGGCTCGCCTCGGCGGCGGTGCGCAGCAGTTCGCGGACGATCAGCGCGGCGTTGTGGTCGTTGACGCCCAGCGCGAGGGCGGCCGCGTACAGCCCGCGGTAGTTGCCGAGCATGTACGCGTGCAGGAACTCCAGGGACATCCGCTGCTCGGCGGCCCCGCTGTGGAACTCGCGCTGGCCGGTCGAGGTGACGGCCGCGTTCACGAAGAGCAGCACGTCCTCGGCGGCGACCAGACCCTCCAGCGCACCCGGCACCGCACACACCCCTCCCCGGTGGATGGATGCCGGCCGGGGTGTGAGGGCGCGAGCTGCGAATCATTGCTTCAGAGGCAGGTTCCGGAAGTCGCGCCGGAGTCCCGCGGCCGGCGCCTCGTACCGTAACAGCGCGGGCATGCCGGATCGACCGGGTATTCGACCGGTGGTCGGGCCGGCCGTACGGCCGTGCGGTCGCGGCTAGTCGGCCGGGTGCGGCGCCGGGGACGGGGGGAACTCGGCCTTGCGCAGCCGGTAGACCTGGAGCCGCAGGTCGTAGTACTTCTCGGTCTCCCCGACCCACTCCATGCCCACCCGCCGCGCGGTCGCGGCGCCGCGCTCGTTGCGCGGGCGCACCACCGCGAAGATCTCGTCGACGCCCGCCTCGAAGGCGTAGTGCGCGACGGCGTGCCCGGCCTCCGAGGCGTACCCCGCGCCCCACGCGGTCGGGGCGAGCTGCCAGCCGACCTCCAGGTCCACGCCGTACGGGGGCAGCGGCAGCAGCGCCGCGCCGCCGACCAGTTCGCCGGTGTCGCGCCGGGTGACCGCCCAACGGCCGGCCGGCGGGTCCAGCTCCTCGCAGTTCGCCCGCCAGCAGGCCAGCAGTTCGCGCATCGCCTCGGCGTCGGGGGTGCGGTGCATGGCCGGGGCCAGCCAGCGGGTCACCTCGTCGGCGCCGTAGACCGCCAGGGCACCCGCCGCGTCGGCGTCCTCCCACGGCCGCAGCAGCAGCCGGGGGGTGAGCACCCGGGCACCGTCGATCTCGACCCGGTATTCGCTGTCGGCCATGTCGCGCCTCCTGCGTGGTTTGGGGGGACTCGGCGGATCGTAGCCCACCGGGTGCGGCCGCCCGCGCCCCACCCGCCTGGCGGGGCGCGGCACGCCCCGTTCGGCGCACGGCGGGGCGGCCGCCCGGCCGCGGCTAGCCGTCCGAGCGGCGCCGGTGCAGGGTGAACCGCTCGAAGACCGACAGCTCGCCGGCGGGCTTGTCCACGTTGTAGTACGTGACGTGCAGCCGGGTGGTGTCGCCCGCGAAGCGGCCCGGGTCCACGGTGAAGGACGCGAAGCCGTAGGGGTGCTCGATGTCGCGCACGCCCGTCCAGACCGCCTCCTCCTTGACGTACGTGGCCGCGCGCTTGCCGCCCTCGGGGCGGCTGTCGGCCACGGCCGTGATCACCTTCGCGGTGCCGTCCTTGAAGAACGACTGGTTGGTGGTCCCGGAGACCCCGCCGCCGCCGAGCACCATGTGCACGGTGCCCAGGCTCGTGTCGATGTCGTCGGTGCGGGTGGAGGCGGGGTTCGGGGTGAGGGTCTCGCTGCCGCTGACCACCCCGCGCACCGCGAGCGACCGCTCATAGTTGTGTTCGTGCCCGCAGACCACAAGGTCGACCTGGTAGCGGTCGAAGAGCGGGCCGTACTTGGCGCGCAGGCCCAGGTCGGCGCCGTTGGCGTCGGAGGAGGAGATCATCACCTGGTGCATGGCCACGACCACCCAGTCGATGTCGCGGTCGGCCCGCGCGGCCTTCAACTCCCGCTCCAGGAAGGCGAGCTGGCGGCCACCGGAGTAGCCGCTGATGTAGAGGTCGCCGCCGTCCTGGAGGCAGTTGTCGTCGTTCTGGAGCACGATGACCCGCACCGAGCCGGCGGTGAACGCGTACCACAGGCCCGCGAGTTCGGCGTCGGTCTCGGTCGACGGCAGCGCGAAGTACGTCTGGTAGGCGCCCAGGCCGATCTCGCCGTTGCCCGACTCGATCTCGTGGTTGCCCGCGGCCGGCATCCAGGGCCGGAAGCGGGCCGAACGGGTGTTGTTGGTGAAGAAGTTGTTCCAGGTCCGCACCCGGTCGACGTCCAGGTTGGCGTAGCACAGGTCGCCGTTGAGCAGGTGGAACAGCGGCGCGACCTGCTCGATGCCGGTGACGATGTCCTTGGTGGCGGGCGTGGAGTTGGCGTCCAGCGCCACGCTGCCGTCCGACGCCCAGGTGACCTGCGGCGCGGACTGGTCGCCGAAGCTGGTGAAGGTCAGCGGGCGGCGACCGCGCGGCGCGGTGGCGAAGGTCCCGCTGTCGGGCGTGGCGCCGTCGTGCGAGACGACGTAGAAGTACTGCTTGCCGGGGGAGAGCCGGTTCAGCGCCGCGTGGTGGACGTAGACCCTGCGGCCGGACTTGCCGTCGGCGTAGCTGCGGGTGACCGCGTCCACGCCCGAGCCCAGGCCGTGTTCGAGAGTGCCGTACATCACCCGCGGCCGCTTCACCGGGGCGTCGGTGAGCCAGGAGACGACCATCTGGGTGGCCGGGTCCTTGCCGAACGTCAGGTGCAGGCCCTGCACCGGCGGGGCGCCGCCCGCGTCCGGCGACGGCAGGAACGCCGGGGCGCCCGCGGTGGCGCTGCTCGCCGGCGCGGCGGCGGCCGGCGCCGCGGTCAGCAGCGGCGCGGCCACGGCGGCGGCGCCGGCGGTGCCGAGCAGGCCGACCGCGGCCCGGCGGCCGATCCGCGGCCCGGCCGGGGCCTGCGCCGCCGCCTGCTCCCCGGGCTGCTGCGACGACGGCTCGGAAGGGTGCGACGGGTCCAACTGTGCGGCCATCAAGACTCCTTGACGCGGGTGCGGTGCGGTGCGCGGTCGTGCCGGGCGGTGCGTGGAGGTGCGGGCGGTGCGGTGCCGTGCCGAGCGGTGCGCAAAAGTGCGGGCCCGCGCCAGGGCGGCGCGGTGACGTCGTGCAGAATCCCGCCCGGCGGCGACGGCCAGTTGAACGGCGCCTTGCGCGCCGGCGACGGAACCCACCGTGACGGGACGGTGCCAAAGGCCGTCGCGGGCGCGGCCGCAACCTCCCCCCGCCGGCGGGCTGTTCGCGGTCCGTACGGCGCCGCGCCACCCGTACGACACCCGCACGTCGCCGGCGCTCGGTGATCTGGGACCGCCCGGCCCGGGCCGCCACCGCCGGGCCCCGCACCACCCGACGTCAGCGGTACGCCGGCCCGCGCACGCCAACTTGTCCGCGCCGCCCGGCCCAGCATCCGCCCCGAGCCCAAGAGGTCCCGCGAGCATGACCGAACTCAACCGGCGCCGCTTCCTTCAGATCGCGGGCGCCACCGCCGGCTTCTCCGCGCTGTCCGGCAGCATCACCCGGGCCGCCGCCATCCCGGCCGGCCGCCGCACCGGCACCATCAAGGACATCGAGCACATCGTCGTCCTGATGCAGGAGAACCGCTCCTTCGACCACTACTTCGGCTCGCTGCGCGGGGTGCGCGGCTTCGGCGACCCGCGGCCGGTCACGCTGCCCAGCGGCAAGTCCGTGTGGCACCAGCCGAACGGCACCGGCGAGGTGCTGCCCTACCACCCGGACACGCAGGACCTCGGCATGAAGTTCATCGAGGGCCTCAACCACGAGTGGACCGGCAGCCACAAGGCGGTCAACGGCGGCCGGTACGACCAGTGGATTCCGGCCAAGTCCGCGGCCACGATGGCCCATCTGACCCGCGACGACATCCCGTTCCACTACGCGCTCGCCGACGCGTTCACCATCTGCGACGCCTACCACTGCTCGCTGATCGGCGGCACCGACCCCAACCGCTACTACATGTGGTCGGGTTGGACCGGGAACGACGGCAAGGGCGGCGGCCCCGTCGTCGACAACTCCGAGGCCGGCTACAACTGGACCACCTACCCGGAGCGGCTGGAGAAGGCCGGCATCTCCTGGAAGATCTACCAGGACATCGGCGACGGCCTCGACGCGGCCGGCGGCTGGGGCTGGATCGAGGACCCCTACCGCGGCAACTACGGCGACAACTCGCTGCTCTACTTCGACCAGTACCGCAACGCCGCCCCCGGCGACCCGCTCTACGACAAGGCCCGCACCGGTACCGACGCCAAGGCCGGCGACGGCTTCTTCGACGTGCTGCGCGCCGACGTCAAGGCCGGGCGGCTGCCCCAGGTCTCCTGGATCGCCGCCCCCGAGGCGTTCTCCGAGCACCCCAACTGGCCCGCGAACTACGGCGCCTGGTACATCTCGCAGGTCCTGGACGCGCTGACCGCCGACCCCGAGGTGTGGAGCAGGACCGCGCTGCTGATCACCTACGACGAGAACGACGGCTACTTCGACCACGTCGTGCCGCCGTACGCCGCCGCGGCGGGCCAGGGCGGCTCGACCGTCGACACCTCCCTCGAGCTCTTCCCCGGCAACTCCACCTACGCCCCCGGCCCGTACGGCCTCGGCCAGCGCGTGCCGATGCTCGTGGTCTCGCCCTGGAGCACCGGCGGCTACGTCTGCTCCGAGACGTTCGACCACACCTCGATCCTGCGGTTCATCGAGCAGCGGTTCGGCGTGCACGAGCCGCAGATCTCGCCGTGGCGGCGCGCGGTGTGCGGCGACCTGACCTCCGCGTTCGACTTCTCGCTCCAGCACGACCGGCCCGCGCGCCTGCCCGGCACCGACGGCTACCAGCCGACCGACTCCGACCGGCACGACTCCTACGTGCCGGTGCCGCCCGCCGAGCAGGCGGTGCCGCGCCAGGAGAAGGGCTCCCGGCCCACCCGGCCGCTGCCGTACGCGCCGCACACCGACGCGGCCGTCTCCGCCGCCGGCCAGGTCACCCTGACGTTCGGCGGCGGCGCCGGAGCGGGCGCGTGCTTCCACGTCACCTCCGGCAACCGCACCGACGGCCCGTGGACGTACACCACCGGCGCCGGGCACACCCTCACCGGGCAGTGGGACACCGACGGCACCTCCGGCACGTACGACCTGACCGTGCACGGCCCGGCCGGCTTCCTGCGGGCCTTCGGCGGCACCGCGCACCGCGCCGGCGCCGAGGTCACCGCCCGGCACGACGCCCGCACCGGGCAGGTCGAGCTGACCCTCGCCAACTCCGGCGCCGGCGACATCCGCTTCACCGTCCGCAACGCCTACGACGGCAGGCAGCGGATGCTCGTCGTACGCGCCGGGCGCCGCGAGACCTACCGGCCAGCCCTCGCCGACCGCTGGTACGACGTGACCGTGCAGTCCGACCACGACGCGGCCTTCACGCGGCGCTTCGCCGGGCACGTCGAGACCGGCCGCCCCGGCGTCAGCGACCCGGCGATCGCGACGGCCTAGGACACACCCTGGTGGGCGGGGGAGCCCTGGCGGCCAGGCCGCCGAGGCTCCCCCGCCCGACGTTTCGTCCCGGCTCGGTCACAGCCGCCGTGCGGGTACGGATTCCGGAGCCCTGCGCCGCTACCGTGGAACGGAACTGACCGGACGCGCGCGCACGGACGTGACGGGTGGTGCGCGCGCCCACGACGTGTACGGGGGACCGATGACGGACTTCGCGGGTGTGAACCCGCAGCGCTTACGGCAACTGGCCAACCGCCTGGCGGATCTGGCCGCGGCACTGGCCTCGGACGGCGGCACGATCCGGACGGACTTCGACCGGTGGGGCGGCTCCCTGAACCTGAGCGCGATCGGACAGCAGGCCCAGCAGGTCGGCGACGACGCGCACGCCATGGCGCTGCGGGCCGACGAGGCGCTGAACCTGCTGGACGGCGCGGGCCAGCCGTACCTGTGCGGCATCAACGGCGACATGTACCAGATTCCCTGGGACACCAAGGACATCGACCCGGCCAAGGAGGCCCAGCAGGAGGCGAGCGAGCTGAGCAAGGCGCTCGCCAACCCCAAGGACCCGAACTCCCGGCAGATCATCCTCAACGTGGCCCAGTCGCTGTCCGACCACGGCAAGGACTCCGCCTACATGACGGCGTTCATGATCAACGGCGGCATCAAGGACATGACCGGAGCCGCCAACGCCCTGCACGCCGAGGACGGCACGCACGACAACACCCTGCTCAGCAAGGAGTCCGTCGCCGCGATGGCCCAGTTCGGCCAGGCCACCCAGACGCTGGCCGACCTCGCGGTCAAGGGCGACTACCCCCATCCCGCCCCCGACTACCTGGCGCCGCTCACCCACCCCACCGACGACGACGCCTGGTCGATCGGCATGCTGCTGAAGTACGGCCCCTCCGGTGACAAGTGGAACGCGCAGGTCCTCTCCGACATCAGCGGCGGCATGCTGGACTGGCGCGAGAAGCAGGGCGCGATGCGGCCGGACTACGAGATGTTCCCCGGCGGCGGCGCCTACCCCGGGTACTACGGGGACGGCAAGGCGTGGTTCGACGACCTGGGCCTCACCGGCGCGGTCGGCTCCAAGTCCGGTGCGGACCAGACCGTCGCGGCCATCCGGGCCAACGACCCGGTGCTCGCCGTCCTGGACCGGCTCGGCGACAACGCGCAGGGCTCCCGCGACCTGCTCGGCCAGAACACCGCCGCCAGCAAGGGGTACGCGGCCGACCTGCTGGAGTACAACTGGCAGACCACCAGCCGGACCGGCACCGTGGACGACTCCGAACCCATCGGCCGGGTGCTCACGCTGGCCGCCAGCGACCGCAGTCCCGACTTCGCCGACCAGTCCGGCCAGGCCGCGTACAACATCCTGGCCGCCGCGGCGAAGGAGAACAGCACCTT
Organism: Streptomyces sp. CA2R106; assembly: GCF_037034245.1. Classification (NCBI taxonomy): domain Bacteria; kingdom Bacillati; phylum Actinomycetota; class Actinomycetes; order Kitasatosporales; family Streptomycetaceae; genus Streptomyces; species Streptomyces sp. CA2R106. Next base: position 67,910 of record NZ_JBAGKC010000020.1, on the reverse strand, counting down.
CGCCGGCCGCTCCCAGAAGGAGCAGCTCGCCTATTTCACCTATCCGCAGAGCACCGCCGTCGCCCTGGCCGGCATCACCGCCACCTGGGCCGACCAGCTCGGCGCCTCGTCCAAGATCGCCGGTTCGCAGGCGGGCGGGTACTCGACCACGGAGCACGGCCTGGTCCTCCCGCACGACGACCTGCAAGCGGCGATGGAACTGTTCACCCGTGACGACCCCAGTGCCGCCGCGATGTTCGACACCGCGATGCACGCCCAGCTCAGCGACGCCGCCGGCTCCAGCGACGACATCACCAACCTGGGCAACATGATCGGCCTGTTCACCAAGGCCAAGAACAACATCAGCTACAGCGCGGCCCAGCAGCTGGACGAGCAGCACAAGGCCAACCTGGCGGTCCTGAACACCGCGGGCGTCCTGTTCAGCGGTACCTCACTCCCCAAGGGCGTCACCGACAAGGTGGTCACCAAGGGCTTCAAGTACTCGCAGACCCTCGCCACCTGGGGCCGGTCGGTCAAGGCGCCGACCACCGACCCGTTCTCCACCGACAACGCCGCCGCGCAGCAGGCCGTGAACTCCAAGGACGCCAAGGACGTCGAGAAGGCGTACGCGCCGGCGCTGGCCCAGGGACTCATCCGGTCGGGGAAGATCCCCGCGCCCGCCGGCCAGACGTGGTACGACCCCAAGACCCAGACCGTGTCCCCGGACGCGTGGCAGAACACGGATTTCACCAGCTGGTTCACCGGCACGAGCGTCGCCTCCACGACCAACGGCGTCATGGGCGACCTCGACAGCGGCTTCAGGACGTACGAAGGATCACTTGATGGCAACTAGGGCCTGTCGCCCGGGGTCCGGCACCCGGACCAAGCGCACCCGGACCAAGCGGTACCTGGCGGCGGCGGTGGCGGTGGCGGGGCTGCTGGCCGGGTGCTCGGGCGGCGGCGGCCACAAGAGCGCCCGGGCCGGCCTGCCGACCCCGGCCGCCGGGAAGATCGCCGCTTTCGACCTCGGCGCGCTCAGCGACACCTACGACCTCAACGAGGACGTGATGTCCGGCGACACCCTGGTGACCACCAGCCGGTCGGGCGACGTGTACATGGTGGAGTGGGACGGCGCCGACCATCCCGACGTGCTGCGGATGACCCCGCAGGGCGTCGTCGCGAGATACGTGCGGGTCGACCACCGGGTGGGCAACGCCTCCCTGGTGGTCCGCTCGGACGGCTCCGTCGTCTTCGGCGTCCTCAGGCAGAGCCCGCCCACGCGGGTCGCGAAGCTGCCCGTGACGGACAAGGACGGCCGCACCACCGCCCTCGCGATCCCGCCGACCTCCGACAACGCGCTGCCGGTCGGCGAACGCCCGGACGGGTCGCTCGTCATCAGCGAGGGCGGCGACCTCTGGGCGCTCGGGAACGGCACCTCCACCCGCCTCTACCACCAGTCGGCACCGATCTTCACCGGCGCCGTGGTGGACCCGGCGGGAACGGTCTACTCCGCCACCGGCGACCTCTCCGACATCGTGGCCATCCCCGTCGGCAAGGCGCCCGAGCACCTGCACCTGTCCGGCACGCTCCCCGGCACCCACACGGCGATCGCGTCGCTGCGCCTGTCGCACCTGGCCCCCGCGACCGGCGGCGGCTTCTACGCCCTGGCCCAGGACACCGCCGGCTCGTCGGCAGCCGTCGTGTATGTCCACAACGGCCGCGCGACCGTGCTGGCGAAGACCCCGAACGACGGCCACGCCTGCACGCCCGGCCACCAGTACCCCGCCCTGACCAGCACCTGCGGAACCCAGGCGTACATCGCCCAGAGCGGCAAGCGCGTCCTGCTCCTCGGGAACCTGGTGCACCGCAGCTCCGCAGACCCCGCCCTCGCCCTCGCCGCGGCCGGCTCGTGAGCGTCGCGGCGAGGGGCAGGGCGGCGGACGACTTCTCCGAGGAGGACAGATGAGTGACGTGGACGACTGCAAGAAGGACATGGCCGCGGTGAAGACCGCCGAGGGGAACATCCGGGCGGCCATCGAGAAGGTCAACCAGATGATGACCGGGACGTGGGTCGGGACCGCCGCCGACCGGTGGGGCACCGACTTCCACGGCCGGATGGGCACGCTGAGCAAGCTGTTCGACCAGTTCCCGACGGAGGAGCAGCGGCTGATCGACAAGGTCGAGAAGGCGGACAAGACGCCGAAGGGGGCGTCCTGACGTCGGACGGCCGCTCCGGCGTGCTACCGGGCCAGGCGGCGGCGGGCGTAGGCGGCCGGGGTGACGCCGAGGTGGCGCTTGAAGTGGCGGTTCAGGTGCGCCTGGTCGTAGAAGCCGACGGCCGCCGCGACCGAGGCGGGCCGCTCGCCGGTGAGGAGCAGGCGCCGGGCCCGGTCGATCCGCAGCCCCGTGAGGTAGGTGTGCGGGGGCAGTCCGTAGGCGCGGGAGAAGCTGCGGATGAGGTGGGTGGGGTGGGCATGCAGCAGCGCGGTGGCCTCGTCGAGGGTCAGGCCGTCGGCGACGCGGGCGTCCAGCAGTTCGCGCAGCCGGGCCGCGAGCCGGTCGCCCTCCCGGCCCGGTGGCCGGACCCGGTGCGCGTCGAGGTGCACCAGCAGGCGTTCGCGTACGAAGGCGAGGCGGGACTGCGCCTCCAGCGCGTCGTCGCGGTCGCGCAGGGCCGCGTGCAGGCGGTGCACCCTCGCGCGCAGGGCCGCGTCGCCCAGGATCGGGCCGGCCACCGCCTTCCCCGCCAGGCGGGCGGGCAGCACGTCCGTGCTCAGGTACAGCACGCGCTTGCGGAACCCGGCCGGGTTGACGGTGCGGCCGTCGTGCGGGACCCCCGGGGGCAGCAGCACCACGCGGCTGGCGTCCGTCGCGCCGTGCCGCCTGCGGTCCAGGGCGAAGTCCACGACGCCGTCGTCCAGCAGCATCAGGTCCCACGTGGTGTGGGTGTGCACGGGGTACGCGTGGTGCGTGAAGTGGGCGTGCAGCACTTCGGTGATGCCCGGGACCTTCGGGCGCCACGCGTCCACCTGGTGGATTTCGCCGCCGGCCATAGCCCCCAGTCTGCCCCGTCGCCGCAGTCGCCTGGCGTCGCGGTCCGTCCTGGCCGGTCGGCTCCGGTGGCGGACGGGACCGCGGCGAGACGCTGTCTTAAGAAAGCGAGACAGCGGAGCATTTAGCGTCTCACCGTCCCTTCCTACGGTGAGGGGGTGAAGAAAATCATTCTGGGTGATGTCGAGGTCTCGCGGGTGGTCGAGTGGCAGGGGGCCTTCGCCACCACCGATGTCCTGTTCCCGTCCGTTCCCGGCGAACTGTGGCGCCGGCACGAATCCTGGCTGGCGCCCGACTTCCTGAACGCCGAGACGGGTGCGTGGCAGGCACACGTGCAGACCTGGGTGCTGCGCAGTGCGGGCCGCACCATTCTGGTCGATACCGGCCTCGGCAACGACAAGCAGCGCGAGGTCGAGGTGTTCCACCAGCGCGACGGCGACTTCCTCGACCGGCTGGCGGCGGCCGGGGTGCGGCCGCAGGACGTGGATCTCGTCGTCAACACCCACCTGCACAACGACCACGTGGGGTGGAACACCCGGCTGGTCGACGGCGAGTGGGTACCGACGTTCCCGAACGCGCGGTATCTGATCAGCCGGGCCGACTTCGACTTCTGGAACCCCGCAGGCGGCCATGTCCCGAAGTCCCCGTTCCAGTCCGCCGCCGACACCGGGGTGACGTTCAACGACAGCGTCCTGCCCGTCCACCGGGCCGGCCAGACGGTGCTGTGGGAGGGCGACAGCCACCGCATCGACGAGAACCTGGTCCTGGAACCGGCCCCCGGTCACACACCCGGCTCGGCGGTGCTGTGGCTGGAGTCCGGCGCCGACCGGGCGGTGTTCGTCGGCGACCTGGTCCACACTCCGCTGCAGATGATCGAACCCGACCACGACACCTGCCTGAGCGAGGACCAGGCCGAGGCCACCCGGTCCCGGCGCCGCGTCCTGGAGCGGGCCGCCGCGACGAACAGCCTGGTCGTGCCGGCGCACCTGGGCGGCGCGGGTGCCGCCGAAGTCGCGCGGTCGAACGGGGCCGTCTCGATCAAGCGGTGGGCGCCGTTCTCGGACACCTGACGCGGTGCGGGAGGATACGGCGATGGACGTGCTCAGCGACGCGATCGGCACCATGCGCGTGGGACGCCCCTCCCTGACGCTGGAGGACGCGGACCCGTGGTGGGAGAAGGACGCCGGGATCTTCGACGGTGCCCGTTTCTACGTGGGCACCACGGGACGCATCGAGGTGACGGCACCGGACGAAGCGGTCGTCACCTTGCGACCGGGCGACGCCGTTCTGCTCCCGCACGGGACCGCGCACACGCTCGCGAACGCCACCGACCGCACGGCCCGCTTCCTGTCCGGCGCCTACCGGCTGGAGCGGGCCCGCCCGCATCCGCTGTTCCAGGACCTCCCCGACCTGGTGAGCCTTCCGGCGCGGCCGGACCGCTACCAGGGTCTCCAGGCGTCGATCGACCTGCTGCTCGGCGAACTGGGCGAACCGATGCACGGCAGGGACCTGGTGCTGCCGGCGCTGCTCGAAGTGCTCCTGGTGCACCTGATCCGGGCCTGCCTGATCGAACGTGCGGGAGCGCGGGCCACCGGCTGGTGCGTCGCCCTCGACGACGAGGTGGTCGCGCGCTCGCTCCGGGCCCTGCACGAACGCCCGGCCGACCCCTGGACCGTGGAGTCGCTGGGCGCGCACGCGGGCCTGTCCCGTGCCGCCTTCGCCCGCAGGTTCACCGCCATGGTGGGGCAGCCACCGCTCACCTATCTGACGTGGTGGCGCCTCACCGTGGCGGCACGCCTGCTCCAGACGACCGACGTCCCGCTGTCCACCGTCGCGCAGCGCACCGGCTACGGCTCCCCCTACGCCTTCGCCAACGCGTTCAAACGCGAGTACGGGATCTCGGCCGGCCGCTACCGGCAGCAGCACCGCACCGGCCGTTAGACGCGTGGGAAGGCGGCCCATGCGGTGAGGGCGAAGCCGTCCCTGTCCTGCCGGACCTCGGCGGCTCCGTGCCCCGGCCAGTGGGCCGGGATGACGAGCTCGCGCAACTCGGCGGCGCGGGCGAGATAGGCGCGGCGGGTCCTGGCCGCGAGGGGGAGGTCGTCGCAGAAGCAGCTGTTCCAGCCGGGTTCGAGGACCTGGACGGGGCTGTGCAGCATGTCCCCGACGAAGACGGCGCGGTCGGTGCCCGAGCGCAGGGTGAGGACGGACGAGCCGGGGGTGTGGCCCGGCGCTGCCTCCAGCCGCAGGTTGCCGTCGATGCGGTGGGTGTCCTCCCACAGCAGTGCCTGTCCCGCTCGGTGGATGGGGGCGATGCTGTCGTTGAACACGAGTCTGCTGCCCTCCCAGCGCAGGCGCTCGTGCTCGTCCCGCGGGGCCCGGCTGCGGACGGCGCTTTCCGGGTCGAAGTACAGGTTGTCGGCGCGGGGGATCAGGTAGGTGGCGTTGGGGAAGGTGGGCACCCACTGCCCGTCACGCGACTCGGTGTTCCAGCCGACGTGGTCGTAGTGGATGTGGGTGTTGACGACGATGTCGACGTCCTCGGGTGCGACGCCGGCCTCGCGCAGGCGGGCGAGGTAGTCGGTGCGCAGCCCGGTGAACTGCGGAATCTGCGGGCGTTCCCGGTCGTTGCCGACCCCGGTGTCCACCAGGATGGTCCTGCCCTCGCTGCGGAGGACCCAGGTCTGGATGTGGCAGCGGTAGGCGTCGTCGGCCGGGGTCCAGAAGTCCGGCGCCAGCCAGTCCTGATGGCGCCGCCAGGTCTCCCCGTCGCTGTCCGGGATGACGAAGCGGGCGGTACGGATGGGGCCGGACCACTCGACGACGCGCGTGATCTCGACATCGCCGAGTGAAATGGTGGGTGCGGGCACGACGGGTCCTTCGGAGAGCGCGGAACAGGTCGGAACAGGTCGGAACAGGTCGGGAAGAGGCGCGGTGGTCAGGCGGCGGGCGGATCAGGCAGGCCGGCCCGGGGCGTTCGGCCCGGGTGCGTAGCGGGCCAGGAAGACGCGTACGGCCTCCTCGATCACCACTTCCGCGGCCGGCTGGGCGGTGGTCTCCTCCTCGAAGGCCATGACCCTCGGCCAGACGAGGAACTCCTGGACGAGGCCCATGAACTGGCGCGCCGCGAGGTAGGTGTCCGGGCATCGCAGGCGCCCGCTGCGGACCAGGTCGTCGAGGCAGCCGACGAACGCTTCCACGACAGGGCCCTTGCCCACCCGGTAGAACTCGTCCGCGATCCACGGCCGACGCACGGACTCGGCCACCACGAGCCGGGCGAAGCGGATCTGGTCCGTCTCGGCGGCGAAGCGTTGGAGCGACTCGGCGAACCCCTGCAGAACCTCCTCCGCGCTCGCGCCGGCGTCGCACTCGACGCCCCGTCGGTCCGGGCCGGTGAACGCCGACCAGTGGTAGCGGACCATCTCCCGGAAGACGGCGTCCTTCGACCCGAAGCGGTTGTAGACGGTCTGCCGTGAGACTCCCGCGCGCTCGGCGATCCGCTCCAGGGTGACACCGTCGTAGCGGTCGGCCAGGAAGAGGTTCTTCGCCGCCGCGAGGATCTTCTCGTCGGAGCCCGACCTGCGGCGTCCGGGCTCCTTCCGCCGCGCCCCCGGTCGGTCCGCGCTCAGCTGTTCGGTCATGCCGGTCCTCCCCTCCGCCGTTTATTAGACTTGACAGTACAGTCTAATAAACGGACCGGCAAACCCCGAACGCCCCAGCTGCGGTTGTGCGGCGGACTCAGATGCTGTTGGCGATGCGCTCGTGGTCCCGTTCGCCCTCGCGGGTCTGGATGCCGGCGGCCAGCAGCTTGTGGGCGAGTTCGGTGACCTCGTCGCCGAACGCCGCGAACAGGCCCTCGTTCTCCACCGCGTACGCCGCATGAGGGATCGGAGGCGCGACCGCGTCGACCGCGGCCTTGGTGGCGGAGATCACCTCCGGTCGCAGGCCGGCGATCCGCCGGGCGAGGGTGTCGACGAACGCGTCGAGTTCTGCGGCGGGCAGGGCGCGGTTGATCAGGCCGTAGCGTTCCGCGAGCTCCGCGCCCACGAGTTCGGCGCCGAGGATGAGCTCCAGCGCGCGGGCCCTTCCGGCCAGGCGCGTCATGTTCACCGTGCCGCCGCCTCCGGGGAGGATGCCCAGCAAGGACTCCGGCTGCCCCTGCCCCGACTTGCCGATCGCCGCGAACCGCATGTCCAGGTACATGAAGAACTCGTTGCCCGCGCCGCGTGCGAAGCCCGCCAGCTTGCCGATGGTGACCTGCGGCAGCGAGCGGACCTCCTCGCTCATCGCCTGGAGGATGTTCATGCCGTCCGGGACGGTCGCGCCCGGCGCGGCCGCGATCGCCGCGCGAGTGGCCGCGGGCAGCGCGTCGGGGTCGGTGAGGTAGGCCATGTCGCCGTGGGCGACGAAGAACTCCGGGTCGGCGCTCTCGAAGACGATGACGCGGACGTCGGCGTCGTTCCGCACCCGCGCGACGAATGCCCGCAGTGACGGCAGGAGCACCGCGTCCATCAGATTGAGCGGCGGGTGGTCGATCGTCACCGTCGCGACCCCGTCCGAGACGGCGATCGTCAGGGCGGGAAGGTCTTCGTAGGTCATGAGGTGGCTCCGTACCGCGGTAGGGGACAGCCCGTGACCGGGCCGTCGACTGGGGACAGCAACGCGAATCTCAGCATCGCGGCTGACACTGAGTATCAGGTTAGGAACTCATATGCGAAGAAGCAAACGAGTGTGGCGGAGTACACTTGTCCTCATGAGTGCAGCGCCGGTCGGTACCCGTGAGATCAGCCGCCACGCGGTGCAGGCAGAGCTGGCCCGCGTCGCGTTCAACCGCTTCTGCCTCACCGGCTTCAACCAGGTCACCTTCGCCGACCTCGCCGAAGCCGCCGGGGTGTCGCGAAGCACCTTCCTGCGGTACTTCGGCACCAAGGAAGACGTGGTCCTGTTCGTCTTCGACCCGGTCGGTGACGTCATCGCCGACGCGCTCGAGGCCGAGCGGGCCGGACCGGACGACTGGGACAGGCTGCGCAACGCGGTGGAGGCGGCCACCAGGTTCCTCGTGCGCGACGTGCGGGAACTCGTGACGATCCTGGGCCTGGTCGACCAGACCCCGGCCCTGTGCGCACGCCTCCGCGAGAAGCAGGCCGAATGGCGGCCGGAGATCGTCGGCCGCCTGCGGCGGACGGCCTCCTCGGCCGACGCCGACGGGGCGTCGGTCGTCGCCGACGTACGCGTGGCGGCGGCGTTGGAGATCCTGTGGATCGTCCTCGGGCGATGGAGTGCGAGCGACGGCCAGGAGGACCTCGGCGACCTGCTGGACGCCGCGTTCGCCGCCTTCTCGACCCCGGCGCGCCGGCAGGCGGACGCCCCGTCGTAAGAGGCCGAGGCTTCGTCCGCGGCCGGCCCGCCGCCGGCAGGTGGTCCCTCCGCCGGCAGGGCGGAGGAAGCCGGGGGGTCAGGGGCGCGAGGGGACCGCTTCCGTGAGGATGACCTGCTGGAGGACCCGGGCCGCGCGCGGCGGGGCCACATCGCTGCGGTGGGCGAGCGCCACGGTGCGCCGCAGCCCCGGGGCCGCGAGCGGGGTGACCCGAAGGCCCTCGCCGGCGCGAGCCGCCACCGTGGAGGGCACGACACCGATCCCGAGCCCGGCCCGTACGAACCCCAGGACCGCGTCCATCTCGCCGCCCTCGATGGTGAAGGTCGGCTCGAACCCCGCGGAGCGGCACGCCGAGACGGTGAGGTCGCGCAGATCGTAGCCGTGCCGGAACATCACCATGGGCTGCCCGCGCAGGTCGGCGACCCGCAGCGGTGACGGCGGCGCGGCGGCGTCCAGCGCGGAGACGGCGACCAGGTCCTCCTGGAAGAGCTCGACCGTGGTGAGCGCGGGGGAGGGGCTGGGCAGGGGCAGGACCACGAGCGCGAGGTCGAGGGCGCCGCGGGCGAGCTCGCGCACGAGGTCGTGGGAGCCGCCCTCCTCCAGGAGCAGCCGGATACCGGGGTGCCGGTCGTGGAAGGCGCGCAGCACGTCGGGGAGCATGCCCGTGCACAGGCTCGGCGTGGCGCCGAGCCGGACCCGCCCGCTGCGCAGCTGCGCCAGCTCCAGCACCTCGTGCCGCGCGGTGTCGGCGTCGGCCAGGATGCGCAGCGCCAGCGGCAGCAGCGCCTCCCCGGCGTCGGTGAGCGTGATGTTGCCGCGCGCCCGGCTGAACAGCGGCGCCCCCAACTCCTTCTCCAGCGCCCGGATCTGCTGCGACAGCGACGGCTGCGAGACGTGCAGGGACTGCGCGGCGCGGGTGAAGTGCCGGGCCTGCGCGACCGCCGCGAAGTACGCGAGCTGCTGGAACTGCATCCCCCCACGATAACTGTCGATAGGCAGTGGCTATGGAAACAAGCCGAATCATGTCTTGGACCACTCGTCACTCCGCGTCCTACCGTCGTGGACATGGCACTGGCAACGCGGACCGACCGGCGGCCGCCCACGCTGCGCACCGCATGGGACTCCACCGTCGGCAAGAAGGCGGTCATGGCGGTGAGCGGCCTGATCATGCTGCTCTACCTGGTCGCCCACATGCTCGGCAACCTCAAGATCTTCTTCGGCGCCGACGACTACAACGGCTACGCGCACTGGTTGCGCACCCTCGGCGAGCCCGCGCTGCACTACGAGTGGGCGCTGTGGATCATCCGGGTCGTCCTCGTCGCGGCGGTCCTCGCGCACGGCGTGAGCGCCTACCAGCTCAGCCGCCGCGACCTGCGGGCCCGCCCGGTCGGCTACGTCCACCGAAAGGCCCGCGCGAGCTACGCGACGCGCACCATGCGCTGGGGCGGGGTGATCCTCGCGCTGTTCATCGTCTGGCACCTGCTGGACCTGACCACGCTCACCGTCAACCGCAACGCCCAGCCCGGCCACCCGTACCAGAACGTGGAGGCGACCTTCCACACCTGGTACGGCGACGTCATCTACATCGTGGCGATGCTCGCGCTCGGCCTGCACATCCAGCACGGCTTCTGGAGCGCCGCGCAGACCCTCGGCGCGGGCAGCCGCCGCCGCGACCGCGCGCTGAAGGCCACCGCCACCGGCCTGGCCGTGCTGCTGACCGCCGGCTTCATCGCCGTACCGGTCGGCGTCATGACCGGAACCGTCCACTGAGGGAGCCGAGTTGACCGACTACACCCGCTACGGCACCGGCGCGCCCATCGCCGACACCAAGGCCCCCGACGGCCCGATGGCCGACCGCTGGGACACCCGCCGCTTCACCGCCAAGCTCGTCAACCCCGCCAACCGCCGCAAGCACCGCGTGATCGTGGTCGGCACCGGCCTGGCCGGCGGCTCCGCGGGCGCGACCCTCGCCGAACAGGGCTACCACGTCGTGCAGTTCTGCTACCAGGACTCCCCGCGCCGGGCCCACTCCATCGCCGCGCAGGGCGGCATCAACGCCGCGAAGAACTACCGCAACGACGGCGACTCCATCCACCGGCTCTTCTACGACACCGTCAAGGGCGGCGACTTCCGCGCCCGGGAGTCCAACGTGCGCCGGCTGGCGCAGATCTCGGTGGAGATCATCGACCAGTGCGTGGCGCAGGGCGTGCCCTTCGCCCGCGAGTACGGCGGCCTGCTCGACACCCGCTCCTTCGGCGGCGTCCAGGTCTCCCGCACCTTCTACGCCCGCGGCCAGACCGGCCAGCAACTGCTGCTCGGCGCCTACCAGGCGCTGTCGCGGCAGATCGCGGCCGGCAACGTGGAGATCCACCCGCGCACCGAGATGCTCGACCTGCTGGTGGTCGACGGGCGGGCCCGCGGCATCGTCGCCCGCGACCTGGTCACCGGCGAGGTCAGCACCCACCTCGCCGACGCGGTGGTGCTCGCCACCGGCGGCTACGGCAACGTCTTCTACCTGTCCACCAACGCGATGAACTCCAACGCCACCGCGATCTGGCGGGCGCACCGCCGCGGCGCGTACTTCGCCAACCCCTGCTTCACCCAGATCCACCCCACCTGCATCCCGCGCACCGGCGACCACCAGTCGAAGCTGACCCTGATGAGCGAGTCGCTGCGCAACGACGGCCGGATCTGGGTGCCCAAGGCCAAGGGCGACGCCCGCCCGCCGGCCGACATCCCCGAGGCCGAGCGCGACTACTACCTGGAGCGGATCTACCCCTCCTTCGGCAACCTGGTGCCGCGCGACATCGCCTCCCGCGCCGCGAAGAACGTCTGCGACGAGGGCCGCGGCGTCGGCCCCGGCGGCCAGGGCGTCTACCTCGACTTCGCCGACGCCATCGCCCGGCTGGGCCGGCGCGCGGTCGCGGAGAAGTACGGCAACCTCTTCGAGATGTACGAGCGGATCACCGCGGAGAACCCGTACGAGGTGCCGATGCGGATCTACCCGGCCGTGCACTACACCATGGGCGGGCTGTGGGTGGACTACGACCTCCAGACCACCGTGCCGGGGCTGTTCGCGATCGGCGAGGCCAACTTCTCCGACCACGGCGCGAACCGGCTCGGCGCGTCCGCGCTCATGCAGGGCCTGGCCGACGGCTACTTCGTGCTGCCCGCCACCCTCAACGACTACCTCGCCCGGCACCCGGCCGCCGCCCCCGTCGACCCGGAGCACCCCGCCGTCACCGAGGCGCTGGCCGCCACCAAGGAGCGGCTGCACCGGCTGGTGAGCGTCGACGGCGACCGTACCGCCGACTCCTTCCACCGCGAACTGGGCGAGCTGATGTGGGAGTTCTGCGGCATGGCGCGCAACGAGCAGGGCCTGCGCAAGGCGCTGGACCGCATCCCGCAGATCCGCGCGGAGTTCTGGCAGCGGATCAAGGTCCCCGGCACCGAGGCCGAGTTCAACCAGTCCCTGGAGCGCGCCAACCGCGTCGTGGACTACCTCGAACTCGCCGAGCTGATGTGCCTGGACGCCCTGCACCGCGCCGAGTCCTGCGGCGGCCACTTCCGCGAGGAGTCCCAGACCCCCGACGGCGAGGCCGCCCGCCGCGACGAGGAGTTCGGGTACGCCGCCGGCTGGGAGTTCACCGGCAACGGCGAGCCGCCCGTGCTGCACCGCGAAGAACTCGTCTTCACCGAAGTCCACCCCACCCAGCGGAGCTACGCATGAGGCTCACCCTGCGCATCTGGCGGCAGAAGAACGCCGACGCCCCCGGTGCCATGACCGCCTACGACGTCGACGGCATCTCGCCGGACATGTCGTTCCTGGAGGTCCTCGACACCCTCAACGAACGCCTCACCCTCGAAGGCGCCGACCCGGTCGCCTTCGACCACGACTGCCGCGAGGGCATCTGCGGCGCCTGCGGCGTGGTCATCAACGGCGACGCGCACGGCCCGGAGCGCACCACCAGCTGCCAGCTGCACATGCGCTCCTTCCGCGACGGCGACACCATCGACGTCGAACCCTGGCGCGCGGCCGCCTTCCCGGTCGTCCGCGACCTGGTGGTGGACCGCTCCGCCTTCGACCGGATCATCGGCGCCGGCGGCTACGTCTCGGTGCCCACCGGCGCCGCGCCCGAGGCACACGCCACGCCCGTGCCCAAGCCCGACGCCGACCGCGCCTTCGAGCACGCCGAGTGCATCGGCTGCGGCGCCTGCGTCGCCGCCTGCCCCAACGGCTCCGCGATGCTCTTCACCTCCGCGAAGATCAACCACCTCGCCGCGCTCCCGCAGGGCGGCCCGGAGCGCGAGAGCCGGGTGCTGGACATGGTCGGGCAGATGGACGCCGAGGGCTTCGGCGGCTGCACCTTGACCGGCGAGTGCGCGACCGCTTGCCCCAAGGGCATCCCGCTGATGTCGATCACCTCGATGAACAAGGAGTGGCTGCGCGCCAACCGCAAGGCCGCGCGCAGCCGTTGAGGCCGCCGGGGCGCTGACCGGTCAGCCGCTGACGCTCGGCGCGCCGGTCTCCAGGTGCCCGGTGAAGCGCTGCGACCAGCTCGCGTCACCGCTGACCGTCACCGTGAAGTCGTACCAGCCGCCGTTGTACGCCACCGCGTTGAAGTAGTCGGCGACCTGCCCGCCGGCCGGCACCTGGTACGTCCACGGGCCGTCGGTGCGGTAGGCGTTCGCGGTGATGGTGAACGTGACCGCCGCGGCGCCGTGGTTGGCCATCGTGAACCACAGCGCGAGCTTGCCGGTGCTGTTGGTCACGGCGTACGAGGGGGTGACGGCGACGTCCTTGCCGGGTGCGGTGGTGTCGCCCTGGAAGCGGCGCAGGAAGCGGTTGGGGCCCACCACGCTCAGGTCGTACTTGCCGTCGCCGTAGCCGCTGCCGCAGTTGAAGAAGTCGCTGGTGGTGCCGCCCGCGGCCACCGTGTACTGCCAGGGCCCGCCGCCGCGGTGGGCGTTGGCGTAGGCGGCGAAGTGCACCGCGCGGGTCGAGCGGGCGTCGGTGTTGTCCATCGCCAGCCACACCTTGGTCACCCCGCCGGTGCCGAACTCGATGTGGTCGAGGAAGGCGTCCGGCTGGTACGGCAGGGCGCGCGCCGGGCGGGTGCCGGACTCCTGCGCGGGCAGCGCGTTGGTCACCGGCGCCGGGTTGGGCAGCGGCGCGCAGGTCGACTCGCCGATCACCGCCGAGGTGTCGGGCAGCGACGGCAGCCCGGCCACCGGGTTGGCGAAGTCGAACGCGGACGTCAGGTCGCCGCAGACGGCGCGGCGCCAGGCGCTGATGTTCGGGCACGTCGCGGGGGTGCCCAGCGCCGCGGTCCAGGTCTCCAGGAAGCGCAGCACCGACGTGTGGTCGAAGACCTCGGAGTCGACCCAACCGCCGCGGCTCCAGGGGGATATGGCGATCATCGGCACCCGCACGCCCAGCCCGATCGGGGTGCCGGTGTAGAACTCGCCCGCGGTGCCGGACACCGGGACCGGCGGCGGCACGTGGTCGAAGAAGCCGTCGTTCTCGTCGTAGTTGAGGAACAGGATCGTGGAGTTGTAGACCGCCGGATCGGCGTTGAGGGCGTCGATCACCATGTGCACGAAGTGCGCCCCGTCGGCGGGCGTGGCGTACGGGTGCTCCGAGGAGCCCTCGTCGGCGACCACCCAGGACACCTGGGGGAGCGTGCCGGCGAGCACGTCGGCCCTGATGGCGGCCGCGATGTCGTCCGGGGTCCGCCCGGTGGCCTTCGGCACCGAGCCCATGCCGCGGTCGTGCAGCGGGGTGCCGGCGGCCGCGGAGGTGAACTGGGTGAAGTACGCCAGCGCGTTGTCGGTGAAGTTGTCCGCCGCGTTCTGGTACACCTTCCAGCTCACGCCCGCGTTCTGGAGCGCCTCGGCGTAGGTCTGCCACCGCAGCCCGGACTCCGAGCCGCCGTCGTAGGCCGGACCGCCGCTGCGGCCGTCCGGGTCGATCTGGCCGCTCCAGTGGAAGGTGCGGTTGGGGCCGGTGGCGCTGAGCGTGGAGCTGAAGTAGGCGTCGCACACGGTGTAGTAGTCGGCGAGCGCGTAGTGGAAGGGGATGTCGGCGCGGGTGAGGTGGCCGAGGGTGCGGACGTTGCCCTTGGCGGCGACCCAGCCGTCCATCTTGCCGCCGTTCCACGCCGCGTGCTGGTCGGCCCAGCCGTGCGCGAGGTCGCCGTTGCACTGCGCGAGCCGCTCGGGGTCGGCGCCGCCGGCCGGCGCGGTGGCGCTGAACTGCCACGGGTACTGCCGGCCGCTGCCGTTCGGCTGGTTGAAGACGCTGTAGCCGCCCGCGACCTGGATCGCGCTGCGGTCGGCGAAGCCGCGGACGCCCTTCAGCGTGCCGAAGTAGTGGTCGAAGGAGCGGTTCTCCTGCATGAGGACGACGACGTGCTTGGCGTCGGTGAGCGTCCCGGTGGCCTTCGGCGCGGCGGCCGGCGCCTGGCCCGGCGCGGCGGCGGTCGCCTCCGCCGCACCGCCGACGGTCGCCGCGGCGGCCGCCCCGGCCGAGATCGCCATGAACGTCCTGCGGCTGACGTCGCTCATGTGGTGGACCTTTCCGTGGGGGTTGGGGAGGGGCAGGACCGGCCGGGGCCGGGCCCGCTACAGCGGGGTCACGTAGGCGCCCGAGATCCCGCCGTCGACGAGGAAGGTGGACGCCGTGATGAACGACGAGTCGTCGCTCGCCAGGAACGCGACCGAGGCGGCCAGTTCCTCCGGTTCGGCGAACCGGCCGAGAGGAATGTGCACCAGACGGCGGGCGGCGCGCTCGGGGTCCTTGGCGAACAGTTCCTGAAGAAGCGGGGTGTTGACCGGCCCCGGGCACAGCGCGTTGACCCGGATGCCCTCGCGCGCGAACTGCACGCCCAGCTCCCGGCTCATCGACAGCACCGCGCCCTTGGACGCCGAGTAGGAGATCTGCGAGGTCGCCGCGCCCATCACCGCCACGAACGACGCCGTGTTGATGATCGAGCCCTTGCCCTGCCGCTGCATGTGCGGGATGGCGTACTTGCAGCACAGGTAGACGCTGGTCAGGTTGACCTCCTGCACCCGGCGCCAGGCGTCCGGGCCGGTGGTGAGGATCGAGTCGTCCTCCGGCGGGGAGATGCCCGCGTTGTTGAAGGCGACGTCCAGCCGCCCGTACGTGGCGACGGCCGTCTCGTACATGCCGCGCACCGCGTCCTCGTCGGTGACGTCGGCCCGCACGAACAGGCCGCCGACCTCCGCCGCGGCCGCGGCGCCGCTGTCCTCGTCGATGTCCACACAGACCACCGACGCCCCCTCGGCGGCCAGCCGGCGGGCACTGGCCAGCCCGATGCCGCTGCCGGCACCGGTGATCACCGCGACGCGGCCCTCCAGGCGTGCTGCGAGCGTCATTGCTCAATCCTCCGTGGCGATGAAGACGTTCTTGGTCTCGGTGAAGGCGTGCAGCGCGTCCGGGCCCAGCTCGCGGCCCAGCCCGGACTGCTTGAACCCGCCGAACGGCGTCGCGTACCGCACCGACGCGTGCGAGTTGACCGACAGGTTGCCCGCCTCCACCGCCCGCGCCACCCGGATCGCCCGGCCCACGTCCCGGGTCCAGATCGAGCCGGACAGGCCGTAGGCGGTGTCGTTGGCGATCCGTACGGCGTCCTCCTCGTCGGTGAACGGCACCACGGCCACCACCGGCCCGAAGATCTCCTCGGTGAACGCCGGGTCGTCCGGCCGCACCGGCGACAGCACGGTCGGCGGGAACCAGAAGCCCGGCCCGTCCGGGGCGCTGCCGCGGAAGGCGACCGGCGCGCCCTCGGGCACGTAGGCGGCCACCGCGGCCCGCCGCCGCGCGGAGATCAGCGGGCCCATCTCGGTGGCCGGGTCGGCCGGGTCGCCGACGCGCACCGCCTTGACCGCCGGCTCCAGCAGCGCCATGAAGTCGTCGAACACCTCGCGCTGCACCAGGATGCGGGAGCGCGCGCAGCAGTCCTGCCCGGCGTTGTCGAAGACCGCCGACGGCGCGGTGGCGGCGGCCTTCGCCAGGTCGGCGTCGGCGAACACCACGTTGGCGCTCTTGCCGCCCAACTCCAGTGTCACCGGCTTCACCTGGGCCGCGCACCCGGCCATGATCTCCTTGCCGACCCGGGTGGAGCCGGTGAAGACGACCTTCGCGACGTCCGGGTGCGTCACGAAGCGCCGCCCGACCACGTCGCCGCGGCCGGGCACCACTTCCAGCACGCCCGCGGGCAGGCCCGCCGCCAAGGCGAGTTCGCCCAGCCGCAGCGCGGTCAGCGGGGTCAGCTCCGCGGGTTTGAGCACCACCGTGTTGCCCGCCGCCAGCGCCGGGGCCAGCGCCCACCCGGCGATCGGCAGCGGGAAGTTCCACGGCACGATCACCCCCACCACGCCGAGCGGTTCGTGGAAGGTGACGTCCAGGCCGCCGGCCACCGGGATCTGCCGGCCGGACTGCCGCTCCGGCGCGGCGGCGTAGTACTCCAGCACGTCGCGGACGTTGGCCGCCTCCCACCGGGCGTTGCCCAGCGTGTGGCCGGAGTTGGCGACCTCCAGCCGCGCCAGGTGCTCGCGGTCGGCGTCCACCGCGGCGGCGAACGCCCGCAGCAGCCGGGCCCGGTCGGCCGGGGCGACCCGCCGCCACGGCCCGAACGCCGCCCGGCTGCGCGCGATCGCCGCGTCCGCCGCGGCCAGGTCCGCCATCGGCACCCGGTCGATGATCTCCTCCGTGGCCGGGTTCACCACCGGCCACACCCCGCCCCCGACGTCCGTCGCGGAGCCCTGTCCTGGGGCCATCAGCTGTCCACCCTGTTCTCGAAGCGGTCGGTCGATCGGTCGGTGCAGGGGCCGGTCGCGCGATGGGGCGAGCGGCCGGAGCAGGGGCCGGTGCGGCACGGCCCGCGCGCCGGCGTCATCGTGCACCGGGCCGGGACGCGGCCGCCGCGGCGAACGCGGCGAACAGCCGGGGATCGGACGGGTCGGTCTCCGGGTGCCACTGCACACCGACGGTGAACACGCCCTCGTGTGAGGCGAGTTCGAGCGCCTCCACGGTGTCGTCGCCGCTCCAGGCGGTGGGGGTCAGCCCCCGGCCCAGGGTGTCCACGGCCTGGTGGTGGTAGCAGGACACCTCGGCGCTCGCGCCCAGGATGCCGTGCAGGACGCTGCCCGGCCGGGTGCGTACGCTGCGGCGCCCGAAGACCGCCGGGGCCGGCTGGTGGGCGCTGCCGCCGACCCGCTCCGGCAGGTGCTGGACCAGGGTGCCGCCCAGCGCCACGTTCAGCAGCTGCATGCCGCGGCACACCGCGAGCACCGGCAGCTCCCGGGCCAGCGCACCGGCGAGCAGCGCGAACTCCCAGGAGTCGCGCACCGGTTGGGGCACGCCGGTGCGCGGGTGCGGCGCGGCGCCGTACCGGGCCGGGTCCACGTCGGGGCCGCCAGCGAGCACCAGGCCGTCGAGGCGGTCCAACACCTCGGCCACCCCGCCGTCCTGCGGCGGCAGCACCACCGCGGCGGCGCCGGCCCGGGCGACGGACGCGACATAGGTGTCCGGCACCAGCGCGGCGGGCTGCCGCCACACGCCCCACGCCGCCTCGTCGAGGTAGCCGGTGACGCCGACCAGCGGGCGCGTCACAGCCGCTCGAATCCGCGGCGCCGCTCCCAATCGGTCACCGCCCCCTCGAACGCGGCCAGTTCGGTACGCCCGGCGTGCGCGTAGTGCCGGACGACGTCCGCCCCGAAGGCCGCTTCGGCGACCTCGCTGCGAGCGAAGGCGTCCACCGCCGCCCCCAGCGTGGCCGGGACGCGCGGCGCGGCCGACGCGTAGGCGTTGCCGGTGAACTCCGGCTCCAGCGGCAGCCGTTGCTCCACCCCGTGCAGCCCGGCGGCGACGAGCGCGGCCACCGCCAGGTACGGGTTGACGTCGCCGCCGGGCACCCGGTTCTCGAACCGCAGCGACGGCCCGTGCCCGACCACGCGCAGCGCGCAGGTGCGGTTGTCCCGGCCCCAGGCGATCGCGGTCGGCGCGAAACTGCCGGCCACGTACCGCTTGTAGGAGTTGACGTTCGGCGCGAGCAGCAGCGCGAAGTCCGCCAGGCAGGCGAGCTGCCCGGCCAGGAAGTGCTCCATCACCGGCGAGAAGCCGTACGGGCCGTCGCCGGCGAGCACCGGGCGGCCCTCGGCGTCGCGCAGACTCAGGTGCACATGGCAGGAGTTGCCCTCCTTCTCGTCGTACTTCGCCATGAAGGTCAGGCTCACCCCGTCCTGCGCGGCGATCTCCTTCGCGCCGGTCTTGTACACCGCGTGGTCGTCGCAGGTGGCCAGCGCCGGCCCGTACTTGAAGGCGATCTCGTGCTGCCCGGGGTTGCACTCGCCCTTCGCGGACTCGACGGTCAGGCCGGCGCCGGCCATCCCGTTGCGGATACGGCGCAGCAGCGGCTCGATCCGGGAGGTGCCGAGGATGGAGTAGTCCACGTTGTACTGGTTGACCGGCGTCAGGCCGTGGTAGGCGCGGTCCCACGCCTGCTCGTAGCTGTCGCGGAACGCGATGAACTCCAGTTCGGTGCCCGCGTAGGCGTGCCAGCCGTGCCCGGCGAGCCGGTCGAGCTGGCGGCGCAGCACCTGCCGGGGCGAGACACCGACCGGGGTGCCGTCGTGGTGGGTGACGTCGCACTGCACCATGGCGGTCGCCGGGTGCCAGGGCACCATCCGCAGCGTCGCGAGGTCCGGGGCGAGCACCAGGTCGCCGTAGCCGGCGTCCCAGGAGGAGACCTCGTAGCCGTCCACGGTGTTCATGTCGACGTCGACGGCCAGCAGGTAGCCGCAGCCCTCGGCCGCGCCGGGCACCACGTCGCTCAGGAAGAAGTCGGCCGCCACCCGCTTGCCCTGGAGCCGGCCCTGCATGTCGGTCATGGCCAGCACGACGGTGTCGACCGCGCCGGCCGCGACGCGCGAGCGCAACTCCTCCAGCGTCAGCCGGGGACGGCCGCTCCCGCCGCTCCCGCCGCTCGGGCTGCCCGTGCTGTGCGTACTGGTCCCGCTGCTCAACTCGCCTCCAGGTCACTGGGTTCGGTGTCGGACGGGGAACCGCCGTCCGACGCCCGGGGGCCGGTGAACCAGTGCCGGGCCGAGACCAGCCACCACACCCCGGCGAAGCCCAGCACGACGCAGACCGCGACCGGCGTGTAGTTGAAGCTCGCCGCCGTGATCGGGCTGACGGTCGGGAGCATGAACAGGATCGTGATCAGCCCGGTCCAGCCGACGGCCACGCTGCCCACCAGCCGGCTCCAGCGCCCCAGGTGCCAGGGCCCGGGCGTGAACGCGTCGCCCTGCCGGAGCCGCAGGTAGACCGGGATGACGTAGGCGATGTAGAGGCCGATCACCGACACCGACGTGACGGCCGCGTACGCGGTGGAGTTCCACAGCGCGGGCAGGCCGAGCAGGAAGGCGCCGGCCGCGGCCAGCCACACGGCGCTGGTCGGTGTCTGCGTCCGCGGGTTGATCCGGTGCCACAGGCGGGAGGCGGGCAGCGCGCCGTCCCGCGAGAAGGCATAGATCATCCGGGAGTTGGCGGTCACCGACGCCATGCCGCAGAAGAACTGGGCGCCGATCACGATCAGCAGCAGGAGCTTGGCGCCGGTGTGGCCGATCGCGTCGATGAAGATCTGCGCCGGCGGCACCCCGCTGCTGGTGGTCCGCTCGCCGTCGTAGTCCTGGATGGCGTAGGTCAGGCCGAGCAGCAGCACCCACCCGGCGACCAGCGACACCACGATGGCGTTCACGATGCCGCGCGGGCCGGAGCGGGCCGCGTCGTGGGTCTCCTCGGTCATGTGCGCGGACGCGTCGTAGCCGGTGAGGGTGTACTGCGCCAGCAGCAGGCCCAGCATCGAGACGTAGAAGGGGCTGTGGAAGCCGGTGTCGTCGACGAACCTGCTGAAGACGAACGACGTGGAGGAGTGGTGGTCGGGCACGAACACCAGCACCGCGACGATGACGAGCACGCCGACCAGGTGCCACCACACGCTGACGTCGTTGAAGAGCGCCACCAGCCGCACGCCCAGGGTGTTGAGCAGGCCGTGCGCCAGGAGGATCACCGCGAAGAGCTCCACGGTGTGGCCGGGGGTGGCCGACAGGCCGAACTGGAGGTCCAGCAGGGCGTTGAGGAAGGTGGCGGCGCCGTAGTCGATGCCCGCGGTGACCGCGACCTGGCCGAGGAAGTTGAACCAGCCGGTGAACCAGCTCCACGCCGGAGCCCGGGAGGGCGCGAGCTTCGCCGCCCAGTAGTACAGGCCGCCCGCGGTCGGGAAGCTGGAGCAGATCTCGGCCATGGCCAGGCCCACACACAGCGTCATCAGCCCGACGACCGGCCAGCCCCAGGTGATGAGCGCCGGGCCGCCGGTGTTCATGCCGAACCCGTACAGGGTCAGGCAGCCGGAGAGGATCGAGACGATGGAGAAGGAGACGGCGAAGTTGGAGAAGCCCGACATCGAGCGGGCCAGCTCCTGGACGTAGCCGAGTTCGCGCAGCCGCTGCTCGTCGGCGGAGGGGGAGGCGGGAGTGGGGGGTTTGGGGGGAGTGGGGGGACTGGCGGTCGGGTCCGGCGGGCGGGGAGCAGACATGGGCGTCTCCCGGGCTGGTTAATGGAATGAACCTGTTCCATTAGCGGGGAGACCGTCTCACTCCGCCGGACGCGCCGTCAAGAGCGCGGTGGGCAGCGTCGGTTGCTACGGTCTGCGGCCTGCCGGGTGCGGGCGGACCGGAGTTCAGCCCAGGAAGCCGCGCAGCAGCGACGCGGTCGCGGCGAGGTGCTCCTCGGCCGCCCGGCGGGCGGTGGCCGGGTCGCCGTCGAGTATCGCCGCCACGATCCGGGCGTGCTGCGCCTGCGAGTGCTCGATGTTGCGCGGCAGCAGCGGGATCGCGTTGAGCAGGTCGTTCAGCCGCATCCGGGTGTCGGCGATGCTCGCCGCCAGCGACCGGGACCCGCTCAGCTCGGCTATCGCCAGATGGAAGCGGGAGTCGGTGCGCCGGTAGTCCACCGCGTCGCACTGCTGGGTGTCCCGCAGCCGGTCGGCGAGGTGGCGGCGCTCCTGGGGGCCGAGCGCGCGGCCCGCGGCCAGTTCGGCGGCGCCGATCTCCAGCGCCCGGCGGTAGGCGAGGGTGTCCTCCAGCTCGTCCGGCGCCCGCTCGGCCGAACGCCCGGGCGGCCCGCCGTCCGCGCCCCCGGGCCGATGCGTGACGAAGGTCCCGCCGGTGCGGCCGCGCCGCGACTGCACGTACCCCGCCTGCTCCAGCGAGCCCAGCGCCTCCCGCAGCGTCACCCGGCTGACCCGGAACCGCTCCGCCAACTCCCGTTGCGGGGGCAGCCGTTCACCGTGTGCGACCACGCCGAGCTTGATCACCTGGAGCAGCCGCTCGACGGTCTCCTCGAAGGCGTTCCCGGCCCGCACCGGCCGGAAGAACGCGGCGCCGCTCAGCGTGCCGGCAGCGTCCGGCTCGGACAACTCGCTCATCCCGCCATTGTCCGCCCGCCGCCGGAAAACACGTTGCCCCCGGTATGCGGACGTGCTGTGATCGGCCGGTCACGCACGCCGGCCACCCGGGCCGGCCACCGACCGAGGAGCAGTGAAGATGCGCGGTTCCGCCATGCCCGCCCCGGAAGCCACCACCCCCGACCCCAAGGACATGACGGCCTGTGCACTCGCTCAACCTCGGCATCCTCGCGCACATCGACGCCGGTAAGACCAGCCTCACCGAGCGGCTGCTGTACGCCGCCGGTGTCATCGACGAGATCGGCAGCGTCGACCGCGGCAGCACCACCACGGACACGCTCGCGCTGGAGAAGCAGCGCGGCATCACCATCAAGTCCGCCGTGGTGGCCTTCACGCTGCCCGGGGGTGGCGCCCCCGACGGAGGTCCCGGCGGCCCGGACGTCAACCTGATCGACGCCCCCGGCCACCCCGACTTCATCGCCGAGGTCGAGCGGGTGCTCGGCGTGCTCGACGGCGCCGTCCTGGTCGTCTCCGCGGTCGAGGGCGTCCAGCCGCAGACCCGCGTCCTGATGCGCACCCTGCGCCGCCTGCGCATCCCCACGCTGATCTTCGTCAACAAGCTCGACCGGCGCGGCGCCGACCTCGACCGCACCCTTCGGGCCGTCGCCGGCCGGCTGACCCCCGACATCGTCGCGATGACCGGCGCCCGCGCCCAGGGCACCCCGCAGGCGGCCGCCCCGCCGTACACCGCGGCCGACCCCGGCTTCGACGCGCGGCTGCTGGACCTGCTGGCCCGCCGCGACGACCGGCTGCTGGCCGCGTACGTCCGCGACGAGCACGCCGTCGACCACGCCCGGCTGCGCGCGGCGCTCGCCGAGCAGACCGCGGCCGCCCTCGTCCACCCGGTCTACGCGGGCTCCGCCGTCACCGGTGCGGGAACGAGCGCCCTGATCGCGGGCATCGCCGCACTGCTGCCGGCGCGCCGCCCCGACCCGGACGCGCCCGTGCGCGGCACCATCTTCAAGATGGAGCGCGGCCCGGCAGGCGAGCGCATCGCCTACGTGCGGGTGGCCGCCGGGACCGTCCGCACCCGCGACCGGCTGCCGGTGCACCGCGGCGGCGGCCCGGTCGGGGAGGGCCGGGTCACCGCGCTCAGCGTCTTCGAGGCCGGCACCGACACCCGGCGCGACCACGCCCCGGCCGGGCGGATCGCCCGCGTCTGGGGTCTGGGCGACGTGCGGATCGGCGACACCGTCGGAGCGCCGCCGCCCGCGGCGGGGGAGGACCGGCACTTCGCGCCGCCGTCCCTGGAGACGGTCGTCACCGCCCGGCGCCCGGCCGACCGCGGCGCGCTGCACGCCGCGCTCGTCCAACTCGCCGAGCAGGACCCGCTGATCGACCTGCGCCGGGACGAACTGCGGCAGGAGATCGCCGTGTCGCTCTACGGCGAGGTGCAGAAGGAGGTCATCCAGGCGACGTTGGCCGGCGAATTCGGGCTCGACGCCGACTTCCGGCCCACCACCACCCTGCACATCGAGCGCCCGGCCGGGACCGGCGCCGCCGTCGAGTCCATCGCGAAGGACGGCAATCCGTTCCTGGCCACGGTGGGGCTGCGGGTCGCGCCGGGCCCGGCCGGCAGCGGGGTCGCCTTCGGGCTCGGCGTGGAACTGGGCGCGATGCCCTACGCGTTCTTCGCCGCGGTGGAGGAGACGGTGCGCCGCACGCTGGAGCAGGGGCTGCACGGCTGGCGGGTGACCGACTGCGCGGTCACGATGACGCACTGCGGGTACTGGCCGCGGCAGAGCCACGCGCACGGGACCTTCGACAAGAGCATGTCCAGTACGGGCGCGGACTTCCGCGGGCTCACCCCGCTGGTGCTCATGGCGGCGCTGCGGCAGGCGGGCACCACCGTGCACGAGCCGATGCACCGCTTCCGGCTCGACCTGCCCGCCGACGCGCTGGGCACGGTGCTGCCCGTGCTGGCCCGGCTCGGCGCGCTGCCCCGCACCCCGGCCGCGCACGACGGCGGGTACGAACTGGCCGGCGACATCCCCGCCGCCCGCGTCCACGACCTGGAGCGGCGACTGCCCACGCTCACCCGGGGCGAAGGGGCGCTGGAGAGCGCCTTCCACCACTACCGGCCGGTCACCGGGAAGGCGCCGGAGCGGCCGCGCACCGACCACAACCCGCTGGACCGGGAGGAGTACCTGCTGCGGGTGCTGCGGCGGGTGCCGGGAGCCGGCGGGAACGGAGGGCGGGCCGGCGGCGGCGACGGGTGAGTCGGCGGCAACGGGCGTGAGGCGGCGCAAATGGCGGATGGGTCGGCGGGAATGGCGGGTGGGCCGGCGGGGTTGACATGGGGGAGGCCCGGATGACCGTCCGGGCCGACCCGGCAGGAGTTCTGGAGTCCTCATGGCCCGCCCCGTCAAGACGCCCGGCCCCGACCACCCCATCACCGTCGAGCCGACGGCCGCCCGCGTCGTGGTGCGCGCCGGCGGCAAGGTCGTCGCCGACACCACCGCCGCGCTCACCCTCCAGGAGGCCGACTACCCGGCCGTCCAGTACATACCGCTGGCCGACGTGGCGGCGGACGCGCTTGCCCCCACCGACACCAGCACCTACTGCCCGTACAAGGGCGACGCCTCGTACTACTCGCTGGTCACCGGCGACGGCACCGTCACCGACGCCGTGTGGACCTACCGCGAGCCGTACGAGGCGGTGGGCGCGATCGCCGGGCATGTCGCGTTCTACCCGCAGCACGTGGAGGTCGAGCAGCTCCAGAGCGCCTGACCAGGGGTTCGCGTCTGACCGTGGGCGCCGGGCCGCCGCGCCCGGCGCCCGATTCAGGCGGGCTGCTCCCAGGCGAAGCCGTCCGGGTCGGTGAAGGCCCCCCGGTCGCCGCCGACCACGGCCATCCGGTGCGAGCCGCTGCCGTCGGGCGGCACCCCGGCGTCCTTGGCGAGGGCCGCCCGGCCGTACAGCGCCAGCTGCACCGGGCTGCCGGGCGCGGCGAACTCCACGTACTTGCGGCCGAAGCTCTTGCCCACGGTCAGGCCCTGCCCGACGTAGAACTCCTTGGTGGCCTTCACGTCCGCCACGCCCAGCAGCAGCACGAAGCGGTCCACCTCCCGCGTCGCCGGGCCCTTGTCCTTCTTCTCCGACGTCGCCACCTTCCACAGCGCCCCGTCCGGCGCCCGCACCACGCCCCCGTAGCCCCAGAACGACTTCGCGGCCGGCTTCACCGCGGTGGCGCCCGCGTCCAGGGCCGCCTGGAGGAAGCCGTCCACGGTGGCCGGCCGGGCCACCGTCAGCGACAGCGTGAAGCCCCGGAAGCCGCTGGTCTCCCCCTCGGCCGGCCGCACCCGCAGCCGCCCGCCCAGGCCGAAGGCGGCGGCGTAGAACTCCTCGGCGGCGGCGGGGTCCGCCGCCTCCAGGACCACGGATTCGATGGAAGTCATGTCCCGACGGTAAGCACGGCTCCCCGCCCCCGCCCGCTCCCCCTGCTCCATCCGGGCACACTGGGGGCCATGGGTGTGAACAAGGAACGCATGCTGGCCGGCGAGTGGTACATCGCGGACGACGAGGAACTGGGCGCGGACACCAGGCGGCGCGAGGAGCTGTGCCGCGCGTTCAACTCCGCGACCGGGCCCGAGCAGCGCGGGATCGTGCTGCGCGACCTGCTCGGCTCGGTCGGCGATGAGGTGCGCGTCCGCCCGCCCTTCCAGTGCGACTACGGCACCTACATCACCATCGGCCCGCGCACCTTCGTCAACTTCAACGCGGTCTTCCTCGACGCCGCCCCGATCACCATCGGCGCCGACGTCCAGATCGGCCCCAACGTCCAACTCCTCACCCCCACCCACGAACTGGACCCCGACCGCCGCCGCGCCGGCTGGGAACGCGCCCTGCCCATCACCATCGGCGACAACGTCTGGCTCGGCGGCGGCGCCATCGTCTGCCCCGGCGTCACCATCGGCGCGAACACCGTGGTCGGCGCGGGCTCCGTCGTCACCAAGGACCTCCCGCCGTCCGTCCTGGCCGTGGGCAACCCGGCCCGCATCCTCCGCCCCCTGCCCCCGCCGTCCGAAGCGTGACCTCCACCGACCCGCAGGAACGCCCCCTGCCCGCCCCGTACGACGGCGTCCTCGTGGAACCGCCCGGCGGCAGTGACGTCGGGGTCGTGGTACTGGGCGGCTCCAGCGGGCGGTTCGAGCGGGAACGCGCGCGGGTGCTCGCCCGGCAGGGCATGCGGGCCCTGGCGTTCCGCTGGTTCGGCGGGCCCGGGCAGCCGCCGGGCATCTGCGAGGTCCCGCTGGAGACGTTCACCGCGGCCGTGGATCTGCTCCGCGACGGCGGGGCGCGGCGGATCGGCGTGCTGGGGGTGTCCAAGGGCGCCGAGGCCGCGCTGCTCACCGCCGTGCACGACCCGCGGATCGACGCCGTGGTGGCGCTGTCGCCCACGGCGTGGGTCTGGTGCAACGTCGGGCCCGGGCACGACGGGCGGGACCGGCCGCAGCGCTCCTCGTGGACCTGGCGCGGGCAGCCGCTGCCGTTCGTGCCGATGGACGACAACTGGACCCGGCCCGCGGCCGGTTCGGGCCCGGTCGCGATCAGGGGCTGGTACGAGCTGAGCGAGCGGACCGACGCGCACCTGCTGCCGGCCGCCGGGATACCGGTGGAGCGGGCTCGCGCCGACCTGCTGCTCGTCGCGGGCGGCGACGACGCGATGTGGCCCTCGCACCGCTACGCGGAGATCCTGACCGTACGCCGCAGACGGGCCGGACTGCCGGTGCGGCTGGTCGCCCGGCTGGACGCGGGGCACCGGCCGGTGCTGCCCGGGGAGGCGCCGCCCGCGGCCTCCCCGCACTTCGCCTACGGCGGGAGCGCGAGCGCCGACGCGGCGCTGGGGCGGGCCGCGTGGCCGCACATCCTCGCCGCGCTCACCGGTACCGGCGCCGCGGGCTGAGGCGGTGTCAGGGGAGGGGGCGGTGGAAGGCGGTGGCGGGTTTGTGGTTGAGGGTGAGGGGGGTGGTGGGGCGGAAGGCGTTGCGTTCGAGGACGGCGCGGGAGGCGGGGTTGTCGTCGGTGACGCGTGCGGTGAGGGCGGTGAGGGCGTAGGCGGTGGCGGCGAGGTGGCAGATCTCGCGGACGGCGGCGGTGGCGAGGCCGCGGCCGGCGGCGTGCTGGGCGATGCGGTAGCCGAGCTCGGCGGAGCGCTCGGGGGTGACGCGGTAGAGGTTGACGCGGCCGGCGACGTCGCCGTGCGGGGTGAGCAGGACGTGCGGGTAATCCTCGCCGGCGGCCTGGAAGGCGAGGAGCTGGGCGAAGTGGGCGTCGAAGTCGGCGAAGAACGCGTCGCCGCGGTCGGGTACCCAGGCGGCGAAGTACGCCCGGTTCTCGCGCTCGAAGGCGAGCACGGCGGTGGCGTGTTCGGGCCGCAGCGGCTGGAGGCTGAACGGTTCGCTCACCCGGCGCCCCCCGGCGCCGGACCGGTGGAGCCGCGCAGCACCAGCTCGGTGGCCAGCTCCACATGCAGGGTCTCCACGGTGTGCTGCTCCAGCAGCCGCATCAGCAGCGAGACCGCCATCCGCCCCATCTCCTCCAGGGGTTGGCGCACCGTCGTCAGCCGCGGCACCGTACTGCGGCTCAGGTCGATGTCGTCGAAGCCGGTGATCGACAGGTCCGCCGGCACCGCCAACTCCCGTTCGTACGCCGCCCGCAGCGCGCCGACCGCGGCCTTGTCGTTGAACGCGACCAGCGCGGTGGGGCGTTCGGGCAGGTCGAGGAGTTCGCAGGCCGCGGCGTAACCCCATCCGGCGGTGGGCTCGATCGAGCGGACCAGCTCGGGGGAGGGCAGCACGCCCGCGTCCGCGAGCGCCGACGTGTGGCCCGCCAGGCGGGACTTGGAGACCAGCCAGTCGCTCGGCCCGCCGATCACCCCGATCCTGCGGTGCCCCAGCTCCACCAGGTGCGCGGTGACGCTGCGGGCCGCGGTGAGGTTGGCCGCCGACACCGACGCGATGTCCCGCGGCAGCGGCGTGCGCGGATCGATCACCACGAACGGGAAGTCCTTCGCCCGCAGCGCCTCCAACTCCCGCTCCGGCTCCGGCGGGACGATCAGCAGCGCCCCCGCGATGCCCGGGTCGTCCGGCAGCGAGGGCAGCACCTGGGTGGCCCGCGCCGCGTCGCCCGCGCTGAGCACCAGCCGCCGCCCGTGCAGGTCCACCGCCTCGGCGACCGACGAGACGATCACCCCGAAGTAGTCGGTGAGCACGTACGGGCAGCGGACGTAGATCGCCCCGGTCGCACTGCCGCGCCGGGCCGGCGCCTGCGCGCCCAGCCGGGCCACCGCCCGCCGCACCCGGCTCTCGGTGTCGGGCGCGACCCGCACCTGCCCGTTCATCACCCGCGAGACCGTCGCGATCGACACCCCCGCCTCGGCCGCGATCGCCCGGACCGTCGCCCGGCCGGTGCCGGTGCCGGTGCCCGTGCCCCCGCCTCCGGCCCCGCCGCCTGCGTTACCGCTCCCGCTCGCCACGCGTTACACCCTCCCGTTTCGCCCGGGCAGCGTAACCCCCTTGTCCGCGAGCCCACCAGGGTGCGCCGGCCGTTTCACCGCGTTACACGCGTCGGCGCGCACCCGGCCGCACCGCGCCGGGCCTCACGCCGGGCGGGCCCGGTCCACCGCCCACTGCTCGGTGCGGGCGATGACGTCCGCGAAGTGCTCGGCGATGGCGGCCGCCGCCGCGTCCGCGTCGCGCGAGCGCAGCGCGGCCAGCACCGTGCGGTGCTGGCGCACCACCTGCTCGTGGTCGGTGCGCGCCTTGCCCACCTCGCCTTCGAGCTGCCGGTACACCCCCCAGAACAGCGCGATGAGCTGGAGCGCCAGCGCGTTGCCGAGCGGCTCGTAGAGCAGTTCGTGGAAGCGCCGGTCGTGGTCGGCGCGGGCCGCGGCGCCGTCGGCGGCCAGCGCGTCCAACTCCGCCTGGAGCCGGTCGAGATCGGCGCCGGACAGCTCGACGGCCGAACGCCGGATCAGCCCGCTCTCCAGCAGCGCCCGCACCTCCACGATGTCGCGCAGCGCGCCGGGGTGCTCGCGCCGCACCGCCAGCCGCGCGTGGAAGAGCAGCCCGGGCGCCATGGACAGCAGCTGCGCGGTGCCGACGTAGGTGCCGTAGCCGTGCCGGACGTCCACGATGCCCAGCGCCTGAAGGCCCTTGAGCGCCTCGCGCACCGAGTTCCGGCTGACCCCCAGGGCCCGCATCAGCTCCGGCTCGGGCGGCAGCGCGTCCCCCGGGTCGAGGTCCAGCTCGACGATCAGGTCGGTGATCCGGTCCTGGACCGAGGGCTGCCGGCCGCGGGCGCGCGGTGCGTCCTTCGGTGCGAGGGGCTTGCGCTCAGCGGGCATGGCGCCTACGTTACCGGGACCGTAGGACGTCGGACGTCCTACGTCCAACCTCATCGGAGGACCCGGCCCCGCTCCGAGTCCGCCGTCCCAGCCCG
Organism: Streptomyces sp. CA2R106; assembly: GCF_037034245.1. Lineage (NCBI taxonomy): Bacteria > Bacillati > Actinomycetota > Actinomycetes > Kitasatosporales > Streptomycetaceae > Streptomyces > Streptomyces sp. CA2R106. The sequence continues at coordinate 38,510 of NZ_JBAGKC010000020.1, read as the reverse complement.
CTCCCGAGGAGGAGAGCCGCATGAGCCGCTCGACGGCCCCACCCCTGCGCTGGCGCGCGGAGCTGTCCGGCCAGGACTGGAAGGCGTTCACCGCGGCCTGGCTGGGCTACGCGATGGACGGCTTCGACTTCGTCCTGATCACGCTGGTCCTCACCGAGATCGCCCACGACTTCCACCTCTCCACGGTCACCGCCGCGACCCTGGTCTCCGCGGCCTTCGTCTCCCGCTGGTTCGGCGGCCTGGCCATCGGCGCGCTCGGCGACCGCTTCGGCCGCCGCCCCGCGATGGTGCTGAGCATCGCGCTGTACGCGACCGGCTCGGTGCTGTGCGGCTTCTCCTGGGGCTACTGGTCGCTCTTCGCCTTCCGCATGGTCGTCGGCCTCGGCATGGCCGGCGAGTACGGCACCAGCGTCACCTACCTCATCGAGAGCTGGCCGCGGAAACTCCGCAACACCGCCAGCGGCATGATCCTTTCGGGCTACCCGCTCGGCGGGGTGCTCGCCGCGAAGACCTACGCGTGGGTGGTGCCGCACAGCAGCTGGCGGGTGCTGTTCTGGATCGGGGTGCTGCCGGTGGTCCTGGCGATCTACCTGCGGCGCAAGCTCCCGGAGGCCGCCGAGTGGCAGCAGGCCGCCGACGCCGGGCGCCGCCCGGTCAGCGCCACCGCGATCCTCTTCGCCGCCGGCCGGCGCCGGGCGGCCAACATCGTGCTCTGCCTGGTGGCCGCGGTCGCGCTCGTCGCGGTGCTGCGCGGGCAGGACACGGCCGTCACGCTCGCGCTCGTCGCGGTGGTCACCGCCTGCTTCGTCACGCTGACCGTCCAGTTCGCCGGGCGGCTGTGGCCGGTGGTGGTCGCGCTGATGGTCACCGTGTTCTGCGCGTTCCTGTACTCCTGGCCGCTCCAGGCGCTGCTGCCGACCTACCTGAAGACCTCGCTGCACTACAGCCCGGACCAGGTCTCCGACGCGCTGCTGTACGCGGGCTGCGGCTACGCGGTCGGCTCCGTGCTCAGCGGCTACCTCGGGGACCGGTTCGGCACGCGGATCGCGTACACCGGGATGCTGACGGCCTCGCTCGCCTTCGTGGTGCCGGTCTTCGCCCTCGGTTCGGGCCACACCGTGTGGATGTGGGTGCTGCTGTTCCTGCTGGTCGGCACCGGCTCGGGCGGCTCCGGGGTGCTGCCGAAGTACGTCAGCGACCACTACCCGCTTCAGATGCGGGCGGCGGCGCTCGGCTTCAGCTACAACGTCGGCGCGCTCGGCGGCGCCGCGGCCCCGATCCTCGGTGCGAAGCTCGCCAAGCCCCTCAGTCTGGGTACCTCGATCGCCGTGCTCGGCGTGGCGCTCACCGCGCTCGTCGTCCTGCTGGTCGGATGCGACGTACCGGCCCGGGTGCAGGCGGCCGCGGACCGGCGGGCGGAACGCGCCGGGCTGCCCCCGCGCGAGGGCCCGGCCCCGCGCCACGGCCCGGCCGCGGACACCGGCCCGGCGGCCGTCGCCGCACCGCCAGGACCTCCCGCACCGCCCGCACCACCACCCGCCGCCGGCAACGGCGCCGGCCCCGACCCCGACACCTCGAAGAGGACCTGATGTTCCACGGAGTCGTCCCTCCCCTGTGCACCCCGCTGACCGACGACGGGGACGTGGACACCGCGTCGCTGGAGCGGCTCGCCGCCTTCCAGCTCGACGCGGGCGTGCACGGCCTGTTCGTCGGCGGCTCCACCGGGGAGATCGCCCAACTGACCGACACCGCACGGGACACCGCGCTGCGCACGGTCGTCGGCACCGCCGCCGGGCAGGTCCCGGTGCTCGCCGGGGTGATCGACACCGGGACGCTGCGCGTGCTGGACCACGCCCGGCGCGCGGCGGCGATCGGCGCCGACGCGGTCGTGGCCACCGCGCCCTTCTACGTCGGCGTCACCGAGCCGGAGGTGCGCGCCCACTTCGCACTCCTGCACGCCGCGCTCGACGTGCCGCTGGTCGCCTACGACATCCCGGCCAACACCCACGTCAAGCTGTCGCCCGCCCTGCTGGTGGGCCTCGCCCAGGACAAGGTGATCGCCGCGGTCAAGGACTCCTCCGGCGACCTGGAAGGCTTCCAACGGGTGCTCGACGGCACCGCGGGCAGCGGCGCCGGGTGCCTGACCGGCTCCGAGACGCTCGCCGACCTCGCGATGGAGCGCGGCGCGGACGGGATCGTGCCCGGCCTCGGCAACGTCGACCCGCACGGCTACGTACGGCTCTACGAGGCGGCGCGGCGCGGGGACCTGGCCGCCGCGCGGGCCGAACAGCGGCGGCTCACCGAGCTGTTCGGGATCATCGAGGTGCCCGACCGGGGGCGGATCGGGCGGATGTCCGCCGCCCTGGGCGCGTTCAAGGCGGCGCTCGTGGCCCGCCGCGTCATCCGCTCCGGCCGCACCCTGCCCCCGCTGCTGCCCCTCACCCCGGAGGAGGCGGCCGCCGTCGCCGCCCGGGTCGGCGCCGCGGAACTGGGCCCGGTCGGATAGCCGGGCGGCGGCCGGAGCACCCCACGAAACAGCGGCACGGAAAGCAGCACCGGCGGACCGTTCGGAGCAGCCGTTCACACAGGTTGTTCGGAGAACACGTTGTTCGGAGAAGAGGAGACCGCGCATGTCGTTCAGCCGCCGCAGGCTCGTCGTACTGCCGCTCGCCGCCGGAGCACTCGGCTTCGCCGGGCTGTCGACGCGGGCCGCCGCCGCGGAGGGCGGCCCGACCGCTCCGGCGCCCGGGACCACCGTGTTCACCTCCGGCGCGGACGGCTACGCCGTCTACCGCATCCCCGCCGTGGTCCGCACGGTGCGCGGCACCCTCGTGGCGTTCGCCGAGGCGCGCAGCGGAAGCGCGGACAGCGCGCGGACCGTGGTCGTCGCCAAGCGGTCGGCCGACGGCGGCCGCACCTGGGCCGCGCAGGCGGTGGTCGCGGGCGACGGCAGCGACACCCACGGCAACCCGGCCCCCGTGGTGGACCCGCGCACCGGCCGTATCACTCTGCTGACCTGCACCAACGGCGCCGGGGTGACCGAGGCGCAGATCATGTCCGGCCAGGCGTCCGCGGCGGACGGCCGCAGGGTGTGGGTGCAGCACAGCACGGACGACGGGCGGACGTTCACCGCGCCGCGCGAGATCACCGCCACCGCCAAGCACCCGGACTGGCGCTGGTACGCCACCGGCCCCGGCCACGCGATCGCGCTGACGGCCGGCCGCCACCGCGGCCGCCTCGTGGCACCCGCGAACCACTCGGTGCCGCCGCCCGCCGGCTCCGCGGACACCGGCACCGAGGCGAAGTACTACGGCGGGCACTGCCTGCTCAGCGACGACGGCGGCACCACCTGGCGGATCGGGTTCCTCGACGACACCCCCGACGGCGTGGTCAACGCCAACGAGACCGCCGCCGCCCAACTGCCCGACGGCACCGTCTACTTCAACGCACGCAACCAGAACGGCAGCGCGCCCGGTGTCCGGGTCGACGCCCGCAGCGCGGACGGCGGCGCACACCTGGAGCAGCCGTACGCGCCCCAACCGGGCCTGGCCGGACCGGTGGTGCAGGGCAGCCTGCTGCAACCCGCCGCCGGGCCACTGCTGTTCGCCGGGCCGGCCGACCCCGACGCCCGCGCCGCCATGGCGGTCCGCGCGAGCACCGACGGCGGCCGGACCTGGACGGAGGTGTTGACCCTGTCCCCGCTCCCCGCCGCCTACAGCGACCTGGTGCAGACCGGCCCCGGCGAGGTCGGCCTGCTCTACGAGACCGGTGCGGCAAGCGCGTACGAGCGGATCGCCTTCGCCCGGCTGCGCCTGGCCGAACTGCGGCCGTAGCGCGGGGACTTGCCGTCAGCGGCGGGAGAGGTACGCGTCCAGGGCGCGGTGCAGCACCCGGTTGACCGGGAAGTCCCACTCGCCGAGGTTCTCGCACGCCTCGCCGCCCGCACCCGACTTGAAGCGCAGCAGCCCCACGTGCGGGTCGTCCGGGTCGACGGTGTCCGTGATGCCGCGGAAGTCGTAGACGGACGCGCCCAGTTCGCAGGCGTCCCGGATCATCTGCCACTGGATCGCGTTGTTCGGCTGCACCTCGCGCCGCAGCACCGCGGAGGCGCCGTAGGAGTACCAGACGTGCCCGCCGACCGTCAGCATGGTCGCCGCCGCCAGCACGTCGCCGTCGTGCGCGGCGAGGTAGAGCCGCATCCGGTCCGGGTGCTCGGCGGTCAGGGCGTCCCACATCCGCCGGAAGTACGGCAGCGGGCGCGGCAGGAAGCCGTCGCGCGCCGCGGTCCCGACGTACAGCCGGTGGAACTCCGGGAGGTCCCCGGCGTCGCCGCGGACCACTTTCACTCCGGCGTTCTCCGCCTTCCTCACGTTGCGCCGCCACTGCTGGCTGAAGCCGCGCAGCAGGTCCTGTGGGGCCCGGTCCGCGACCGGCAGCCGCCACACGAACCGCGGCTGGCCCGCGCCGAAGCCGTCCGCGCCGGTCCTGGCCGGCCGCCAGCGCGCCGCCCGCAGCCGCGCCGCCACCTCGCCGGCCCGCGGGTCCTGCCACGTCGGCGCCGCCTGGCCCAACCGGGTGATGCCCGGGTCGGCGATCGCGGCCTTGACCGCCGCCGCGTCCCAGGTGCGCGCCTCCACCCGCGGCCCGACGCGCACCGCGAAGGCGCCCTGCGCCCGGCAGTGCGCCACCAGCGGCGCCAGCCACCGGTCCAGGTCGGCTGCGTGCCAGTCGATCACCGGGCCCTCGGGCAGGTACGCCAGCGACCGCCGCACCCCCGGCAGCGGCCGGTACAGCACCAGACCCACCCCGACCAGCTGCCCCGCGGCGTCCGACCATCCCAGGCTCTCCGCCCGCCAGTCCGGTTTCACCCCGCCCCACGCCGGCATCTGCGTATGGCTGGCGCCGCCCCGCGCCGCCACGAACTCCAGATGCCGCCGGGTGCTGATCGGTGCCACGGTGTACGTCGTCGATGCCATCAGGGAACTCAGCCGCCCTTCGTCTGCGCGGGCGGCCTCGCGGGAGGCGCCGCGCGTCAACGTGTCGCGCCGGTCCCCGCAGCGTACGACGGCCCCGGCGGCCCGGCTCGGCGGCGCGGACCGGCGATAGGTCGCGGCGGCCGGGTGCCGCGGCCGGCCGCACCGGCCCGGTGCGGGCCGTACCGCCCTCGCGCCGGCGCGGCATAATCCCTGGATGGGCATCACCGCGCGGCAGCTCACCCTGGCCACCCTGGACCGCCAACTCCTGCTCCGGCGCGAGCCGTTGGACGTGGCCGAGGCGGTGCGCCGGATATGCGCCGCGCAGGCGCAGGCTGCCGCGTCGCCGTATCTCGCGCTGTGGAACCGGGTGAGCGGCTTCGCGCCGGACGACCTCGATGCGGCGTTCGCGCAGGGCCGGGTCGTCAAGGCGAGCTTGATGCGGATCACGCTGCACGCCGTGCACGGCGCGGACTACGCGGACTGCCATGCCGCGATGCGCGCCAGTCTGCGGGGGGCGCGGGTGTACGACCGCCGCTTCACCTCGGCCGGGCTGACCGCGGCCGACGCCGACGGGCTGCTCGTGGAGCTGCCCGGGCTGCTGGCGGGACCGCGGACCGGCGCGCAGATGGAGGAGGAGCTCGGGCGGCGGTTCGGGGCGGGCGCGCAGCGCCTGTGGTGGGCGCTGCGCACGTACGCGCCGCTGCACCATGTGCCGACCGGCGGCCCGTGGGCGTTCCGGCTGCCGAACACCTACCGCGCGGCCCCGGCGGCCCCTTCGACGGACCCCGGCCCTGACCTCGGCCCGGAGGCCGGCGCGGACACCGCCGAGGACGCGGCGGTGCAGCGGCTGCTGCTGGCCTACCTGCGGGCCTTCGGCCCGGCGACGGCGCGCGACTTCGCCCGGTTCACGCTGCTGACCAGCCCCGTGGTGCGCCGGGCGCTGGACCGGCTCGGGGAGCGGGTGGTGCCCGTGGCGGGCCCGGACTCCGGCGCCCTGCTGGACCTGGCGGACGCCACCGTGCCCGAGCCGGACACGCCCGCCCCGCCGCGGCTGCTGCCGATGTGGGACAGCGTGCTGATGGCCTACGCCGGACACGGCCGGATCGTCCCCGAGGAGTACCGCCCGCTGATCGTCCGCCGCAACGGCGACACCCTGCCGACCCTGCTGGTGGACGGGCAGGTCGCCGGGGTCTGGCGGGCCGTGGACGGCGGGGTGGAGCTGACCGCCTTCCGCCCCCTCCGCGCAGCCCGGTGGCGCGCGCTGACCGAGGAGGCCGAGCGGCTGTCGGCGCTGCTCGCCGACCGCGAACCGGCCGTCTACAGCCGCTACCGGCACTGGTGGGACAAGGGCTTCCCCGCCGACCGCACCACCGTCGTCACGCCCTGACCCCACTGCCCGCCCGGCGAGCGGTCACACGAGGGTCAGGGCGAGGCGCCGGGTGCGCTGCGAGTCGCCGCCCACGTGGACATCGATCCGGCCGGGCTCCAGGACCAGCGCGCCGGTGTCGTCGGCGAGGAAGCCGAACTCGGCCGCGCCCAGCGAGAAGACCACCTCGGTGCGCTCGCCCGCGCCGAGCGCGACCCGCCGGAAGCCGCGCAGCTCGCGCACCGGCCGCACCACGGAGGCGACCGGGTCGTGCAGATAGAGCTGCACCACCTCGTCACCGTCGCGCGCACCGGTGTTGGCGACCGGCACGGCGACCTCGACCCGCGCCCCGGCCAGCAGGTCGGCCACCGCGACGCTGCCGGCCGCGGTGGTCGGCGCGCCGACCTCGAAGGAGGTGTAGGACAGGCCGTGCCCGAAGGGGAAGCGCGGCCCGTACGGCTGGTCGAGGTAGCCGGTGACGTAGGGCTTCGCCGGGTCGGCGGGGTCCGCCGGGCGGCCGGTGTTCTCGTGGTTGTAGTACAGCGGGAGCTGCCCGACCGAGCGGGGCAGCGTCACCGGTAGCTTGCCGCCGGGGTTGACGTCGCCGAACAGGACGTCGGCCAGCGCCGGCCCGGCCTCGAGGCCGCCGTGCCAGGCGAGCAGCACCGCGGGGGCCCGCTCGATCCAGCGCTCGGTGACCAGCGGGCGCCCGGCGACCACGACCACCGCGAACGGCCGCCCGGTGGCCGCGACCTGCGCGATCAGCTCCTCCTGCCCGCCCGGCAGCGTGATGTCGGCGCGCGAGGACGCCTCCCCGCTGAGCGCGGCCTGTTCGCCGACGACCACCAGCGCCATGTCCGCCGCGCGCACCGCCTCGACGGCCGCCGCGCCGCCGGCGGCGTGCTCGATCCGCAGCTCCGGCGCCGCCGCCCGCAGCGCCGCGAGCACGCTCACCGCGGGGAAGCGCCGCTCGCCGGGACCGGACCAGGTGCCGTGCAGGTCGGCGGAGTCCGCGTACGGGCCGACCACCGCGAGCGAGCCGCCGCCGCTGCGGTCCAGCGGCAGCACCCCGCCGTCGTTCTTCAGCAGCACCGCGCAGCGCGCCGCGGCCCGCCGCGCCGCCGCCCGGCTCTCCGCGGTCGGCCCGGCGATCTCCGCCGCCTCGTCGGTGTACGGGTCGTCGAAGAGGCCGAGCCGGGCCTTCAGGCGCAGCACCCGGCGGACCGCGTCGTCCAGCCGGCCCTGGCCGACCAGCCCCGCGGCCAGCAGCGCGGGGCCGTGGTCGCCCACGTGGGTGCCGGCCATCTCCATGTCCAGGCCCGCGCCCAGCGCCAGGCGGGCCGCGTCGGCGCCGTCGGCCGCGAAGCCGTGCACGATCAGCTCGTCCACGCCGCCCCAGTCGCTCACCACGACCCCGTCGAAGCCCCACTCGTCCTTCAACACGCCCTGGAGCAGCGGGCGGTTGGCGTGCGAGGGCACCCCGTTGACGGTGTTGAACGCCGCCATCGCCGTGGCCGCCCCGGCCCGTACCGCCGCCGCGAACGGCGGCAGGTAGACGTTGCGCAGCCGGCGCGCGGACAGGTCCACGGTGTTGTAGTCGCGGCCGCCCTCCACCGCGCCGTACCCGGCGAAGTGCTTCGCGCAGGCCGCGAGCCGGTCGCCCCCGTACAGGTCCGCGCCCAAAGCGGCGTCCGGGGCGCCGCCCGCGTCGGCGCGCAGGAGGTCGCCGAGGTCGCCGCTCGCGCCGTCGTACCCCTGCTCGGCGGCGGTGCCCTGGTAGCCGTGCGTCTTCGCCGCCGCGAACCGCGCGGTCAGGTAGGTGTCCTCGCCGCAGCTCTCCGCGATCCGGCCCCAGCGCGGCTCGCGCGTCACATCCATCATCGGCGCGAACGTCCAGTGCAGGCCGTTGCTCCGGGCCTCCCGCGCCGAGGTCCGCGCGTCCGCGACCGCCACCTGCGGGTCGAAGCTCGCGGCCTGCGCCAGCGGCACGGGGAACGTCGTCCAGTAGCCGTGGATCACGTCGAACCCGAAGAGCAGCGGGATACCGAGCCGGGACTCCTCCACGGCCAGCTTCTGGAGCGCGTTGGTGTGCGCGGCGCCCACCAGGTTGAGCACCGAGCCGAGCCGACCCTCGCGCGCGGCGGCCTCCGCCAGGTGGTTCTGGCCGCCGCCCGGACCGGTGTCGCCGTTCCACGCGAGCTGCTGGAGCTGGCCGAACTTCTCCGCCGGGGTCATCTGCGCCAGCAGGTCCTCGATGAGGGCGGTGTGCCGGTCGGTCGGATGCTGTGCCATGGGTGTGCGGGCTCCCCGGGTCGATGGTGCGGCGGTGCGGTCGTGCGGTCGTGCGGGCGTGCGCTCGTGCGGTGGTGCGGTGCCGCCGCGTACCAGGTCAGGGACGAGGACGCCGCCGGTCCGACGATAGTGCGCGGGACTGTCCGCCGTACGGCAGGGCACCGCGCCGCGCGGCGGAACTTGACAAACGGCGTTGCCGGGATGGCACATACGGATATGGCCGAACTGCACGAAGTCCTCGCCGAAGTGGGCCCCCGGCTGCGCAGCCTGCGCCACGCCCGCACCTTCACCCTCGCCCGGGTCGCCGAGGAGACCGGCATCTCGCTGAGCACCCTGTCCCGGCTGGAGTCCGGCCGCCGCAAACCCACCCTCGAACTGCTGCTGCCGCTGGCCAAGGCGTACGGCGTGCCCCTCGACGAACTGGTCGGCGCGCCCGCGACCGGCGACCCGCGCATCCACCCGCGGCCCTTCACCCGCCACGGCCAGACCTACGTGCCGCTGACCCACTACCTCGGCGGGCTGCACGCCTACAAGCAGATCATGCCGGTCCGGCCGGGCGGCCCCGACCCGGACAGCCCGCTGGAGCAGCGCACCCACGAGGGCTACGAGTGGCTCTACGTGCTCTCCGGCCGGCTCCGGCTCGCCCTCGGCGACCGCGACGTGATCCTCACCGCGGGCGAGGCGGCCGAGTTCGACACCCGCACCCCGCACGGCTTCGCCAACGCCGGTGACCGGCCGGTGGAGTTCCTCGCCCTCTTCGGGCCGCAGGGCGAGCGCGTCCACCTGCGCGCCCGCTCCGTGCCGGGCTCCTCCTGACACCGGGGGCGCCGGAGGGTCCCGTGGGGTCCGACGCGCCCTCAAGGTTCCCGCCCCCGCCCCGCACCACCGCACCACGGCCCGGCGGAAAACCTGTTGCGCCCGGCGGGGGCGCCCTGGCAGAGTCGGCCCCGCCCGCGGCCGTGACGGCCCGGGTGCTCGCACGCAACGCTCTCACGGTGGGGAACGAAGTCCATGGTTCCGGCGTCCCGCAGCGGCCGCCGTACGCACGCAACGGTCCGCGGCGCCGCCGCCCGTTCGTGCCGCGCGCTCTGACGTACGCGGCCTGCCACCGCGGTGCCCCGGGCACCGCCGGTCGCCCTCGCGCGGGGGCGGCCCGCCCCGCGCCCCCCGCCGGCGCCGTACCCGCGGCAGCCCGGGACCGGCGCACCACCCACGTTCCGTGAGGCCACACCACCACCATGCGCACCCCTGTGCAGAGCTTCGCCGTCGCCAACCTCCGCCGCCGCCCCGAGGCCGTGGCGACCGGCGGGTTCGTCGCGGGCTTCGACCCCGCCACCACCAGCCCCTTCGTCAACTACGCCACCCCGCTGCCCGGCGCCGAGCCGACCGCTGCGGACGTCGCGGCGCTGGTCGCCGCCTTCCGCGGCCGCGGGCTCACCCCGCGGCTGGAGTTCGCGCCCGACAGCGCGCCCGCGGTCGAACCCGCGCTGCGCGCCGCCGGGTTCGGCACCGAGGCGGTGCACACGTACCTGGTCTGCGAGCCGGGCACGCTGACCGTGCCGCCGCCGTCCGACGCCGGGTTCGCCGTCGCGGTGCCCACCGCCGAGCCGGAGTACACGGCGATCGACGCGGCACTGGCCGAGGCGTTCACCGGGGAGTCCACCGCCTCGCCGGAGGGCGCCGCGCGGCTGCGGCGCCTCCAGGACGGCGGGGGAGCGGTGCGGTACGCGCGCACCGCCGACGGCGGCTGCGCCGGCGCCGCGTCCTGCTCCCCGCCCGCGGTCGGCACCGCGGAGGTGGCGGGCATCGGCACCCGCCCCGCCTTCCGCTGCCGCGGTGTCGGCGCGGCCGTCACCGCCGCCGTCGCCGCGGCGATGTTCGAACAGGGCGCCGCCTCGGTGTGGTTGGAGTACTCCGGCGACGACTCCCGCCGCGTCTACGAACGCCTCGGCTTCACCCCGCAGGGCACCCGCCTCTACCTGACCCTGGAGGAGTAGCCGCACCGGTAGGGGGCGGGGCCGCCCGCGGGCGGCCCCGCCCGTTTCCCGTGACCGCACCGTGTTGCTGGACATGTCCATTGCCACCCCGCGGTGCTGTTAGGGTGATCGGCATGGACACCGCACTGCTGACGACTCGACGCGTCATCGACTATGCGCGTGTCGCCAGCTGCCTGTGTCCCTGACCGGCAGCCGAAGCGGACCGCGCGGGCAGGCATCAGCCTCCTGATCCGGGTCCGCCCGTGCCCTGTGCACCACGCCCCGCCGAAGGACCCGTACGGTCCGCGGCCCGCGCGGGTGCGCCCGGCGCCGTAGTCCGGTCTGCCGAACCCCCGTTCCGCGCGTTCCGCGCCGGCGGCCATCTGCCGCCACTGGCCACCCGCCGCATGCCGCCTGCCGCCGCCGCGCGGCCGTGCCGTGCTGCCCGCGTGCCCTGAAACCGTTCCCGCCCCCGTCCGTCCGTCTCCACCGTCCCCTGGAGGGCCCCGCCATGTCCGAAACGCCTGGAACGCCGATATCCGGCGAGCCGTCGCAGCCGTCGCCGAACGAGCCGTCGAACGCCCCGCAACTGCCGCCCGCCCGCTGGAACCGGCGGCGGATCACCTGGGTGGCGTCGGCCGCCGTGGTCGTGGTCGCCGGGCTGATCGTCGGACTGGTGCTGTCCTCCGGCGGCGGCTCGGACAAGAAGACGGTGAGCATCGGCGTCACCGACGCGTCCGAGCCGTACTGGAAGACCTTCTCCGCGCTGGCGGAGAAGAAGCTCGACGTGAAGGTGAAACTGGTCAACTTCAACGACTACAGCCAGCCCAACCCGGCGCTGAAGGAGAAGCAGCTCGACCTCAACGAGTTCCAGCACATCCAGTACCTGGCGAACTACAACGTCACCGCGCACGACGACCTCCAGCCGATCGGCGCCACCGCCGTCTACCCGCTGCCGCTGTACGCGCTGAAGTACTCCTCCCCGGCGCAGCTGCCGGCCGGCGCCAAGGTCGCCATCCCCAACGACGCCATCAACGAAGCGCGCGGCCTGCTGGTGCTCCAGGCGGCCAAGCTGCTCACCCTCAAGGACGGCGGATCGGCCTTCTCCAGCACCGCCGACATCCTCACCCACAAGGTCGACGTCACCGCGCTCGACGCCTCGCAGACCGCCGGCGCGTTGCAGAGCGGCTCGGTCGCGGCCGCGATCGTCAACAACAACTACGCGACCAGCGCGAAGCTCACCCAGTCCCACGTGGTCTTCCAGGACGACCCGGCCAGCGCCAGCGCCGCGCCCTACGTGAACATCTTCACCGCCCGCGCCGCCGACCAGGACAACCCCACCTACCTCAAGCTCGCCGCGCTCTACCACGACCCGTCGGTCGAGAAGGGCGTGCAGGAGGCGAACGGCGGCACCGCGGTCTTCCGCACCGTGCCCGCCGCGCAGCTGCGCACCGAGCTGGCCACGGTCCAGAAGCAGGCCGAAGCGGCGAAGAAGTAGCCGTGCGGACACGGGAGTCGGGGAGGGCGGCGGCATGACCGGCAGCGAGCCGGCCGGACGGCCGGAGCAGGCGCGGGAACGGCCGGAGCAGAGGCGGGAACGGCCGGAGGAGGTGCATGTGCGGCTGGAGCACGTACACCGGACCTTCGCGGGCAAGGGGCGGCGCGGCACCCCGTTCACCGCGCTGGACGACGTCAGCCTGGAGATCCGCCGCGGCGAGGTGTTCGGCATCATCGGCCACTCCGGTGCCGGCAAGAGCACCCTGGTGCGGCTGATCAACGGCCTGGAGGCGCCGACCTCGGGCAGCGTGCACGTCGGCGGGCACGACCTCACCGGGCTCGCCGAGCGCGAACTGCGCGGGGTGCGGCGCGACATCGGCATGGTCTTCCAGCAGTTCAACCTCTTCCGCTCCCGCACGGTGGTCGGCAACGTGGCCTACCCGCTGAAGGTCGCCGGGGTCGGGCAGCCGGACCGGGACCGCCGGGTCGCCGCCCTGCTGGACTTCGTCGGACTGCTCGACCGGGCCCGCGACCACCCCGAGCAGCTGTCCGGCGGCCAGAAGCAGCGGGTGGGCATCGCCCGCGCGCTGGCCACCGAGCCCTCGCTGCTGCTGGTGGACGAGGCGACCAGCGCGCTCGACCCCGGCACCACCGCCGAGGTGCTGGACCTGCTGCGCCGGGCCAACCGCACCCTGGGCGTCACCGTGGTGATCATCACCCACGAGCTGGACGTGATCCGCGCGGTCGCCGACCGGGTCGCGGTGCTGGACGCCGGGCGGGTGGTGGAGGAGGGCAGCGTCTACGACGTCTTCGCCCACCCGCGCAGCGACGCGGCCGTGCGGCTGCTGGGCACCGCGCTGCGCGAGCGGCCCTCGAAGGAGACCCTCGCGCGGCTGCGGCAGCGGCACCCCGGCCGGATCGTCTCGGTCCGGGTGCAGGACCGCACCGGGTTCCAGACCCGGGTGGCCCGGGCGTTCCTGGACCACGAGGTGGCCGCCGGGATCGTCTTCGGCGGCGTCGGGGAACTCCAGGAGCGGCCGGTCGGCAGCCTCACCTTCGAGCTGGTCGGCGCGCCCGCCGCGATCGACGCGGCCCTGGGCGAACTGCGGGCCGACGGCGTCGAGTTGACCGAGGAGGACGACTGAGATGCACGAGTTCGTGACCAACCTGCCGGTCTACCGCGAGGCGATCCGGCAGACCTTCTTCATCGTGCTGATCTCCACCGCGGTCGGCGGGCTGCTCGGCCTGGCGCTCGGGCTGCTGCTCTACGCGACCAGGCCCGGCAGCCTGCTGGGTAACCGCGCGGTGTTCCTCGCGGTGAACATCCTGGTCAACGTGGTGCGCCCGGTGCCGTTCGTGATCTTCCTGACGGCCATCCAGCCGCTGATGCTGCACACCATCGGCACCACGATCGGCACGAACGCGGTGACGTTCGCGCTGTCGCTGGCGGCGGCGTTCGCGGTCAGCCGGATCGTCGAGCAGAGCCTGCTGACCGTCGACCCCGGCGTCATCGAGGCCGCCCGGGCCGCCGGCGCCCGCCGGATCGGCATCCTGGTCACGGTGCTGATCCCGGAGGCGCTCGGCCCGATCGTCCTGGGCTACACGTTCATCTTCGTCGCCGTGGTGGACATGTCCGCGCAGGCGGGCCTGTTCGGCGGCGGCGGGCTGGGCGACTTCGCGATCACCTACGGCTCCCAGCGGTACAACTGGCCGATCGTGTACATCACGGTGGCGACCATCGTGGTGATCGTGCAGGCCGGGCAGTTCCTCGGCAACTGGCTGGCCCGGCGGGCGCTGCGCCGCTGACCTGAGCGCCCTGCGGCAGCGGCGCGGCGCCCGCGGGATCACACCTGCGCCACCGTGAAATGCGGGTGCAGGGCGCGGGTGTGGTCCACCGTGCGGGGCGGGCCGGTCAGCTCGCACGCGGCGGTCAGCCGGATGTCCGCGCTGGACGCGCCCAACCGCAGTTCGAGCGCGCCCGGTTCGACCACGCGGCGCCCGTCGCGCCCGGTGAACGCGGCGAGGTCGGCGGGCACGGTCAGCTCCACCCGGGCCGCCGCGCCGGGCGCGAGGTGCACCCGCCGGTAGCCGACGAGCCGCTGCTCGGGCCGGACCACGGACGCGACCGGGTCGTGCAGGTAGACCTGCACCACCTCGGTGCCCTCGCGCCGCCCGGTGTTGCGGACGGTGAAGGCGCAGCGCAGCGCGCCGTCGGTGCCCGCCCGCGGGGCGGCAGTGTCCAACTCCGTCCAGGCGAAGGAGGTGTACGCCAGCCCGTGCCCGAAGGGGTAGGCCGGGGTCGGGTCGACGTTGGACACGTCGCTGGCCTGCCCCAGCCGCGCGGTCAGATAGGTGGACGGCTGGCTGCCGGGGTGGGCCGGCACGCTCACCGGCAGCCGCCCGGACGGCTCGACCTGCCCGGCGAGCACCGCCGCGAGCGCCGCGGTGCCCATCTGCCCGGGGAAGAACGTCTGGACGACGGCGGCGGCCTCCCGCGCGGCGCGGCCGAGCGCGTACGGGCGCCCGGCGAGCAGCGTGACGACGACCGGCCGGCCGGTGTCCAGGACCGCGTCGAGCAGTTGCCGCTGCACCCCCGGCAGCGCCAGCGACTGCGCGTCGCAGCCCTCGCCGCTGGTGCCGCGGCCGAAGAGCCCGGCCCGGTCGCCGAGCGCGAGCACCACCACGTCGGCCTCGGCCGCGGCACGCACCGCGGCGGCGATGCCGCCGGTGTCGGGGGTGTCCACCGCGCAGCCGGGCGCCGAGACGATCCGGCTGCCGGCGAACTGCTCGGCCAGCGCCTCCCGCAGCGTGGGCAGTTCGATCCCCGCGGGCACCTGCGGGTGCTGCGACCCGACGTGCACCGGGAAGGAGTAGCAGCCCAGGACCGCGGTGGGCGTGTCGGCGTTGGGGCCGAGCACCGCGATGGTGCCCGGCTGCGCCAGCGGCAGGGTGCCGTCGTTGCGCAGCAGCACCACGCTGCGCTCGGCGAGCCGGCGGGCGAGGTCCTGGTTGGCGGGGGAGTCCAGGTCCACGCTGCCGCGCAGCGCCTCGACCGAGGACGCGTCCGCGTCCGTGTCCGAGCTGATGTCCGGACCGGCGTCCGGGCCGGTGTCCGGACCGGCGTCCGGGGCGCGGCCGGCCAGTACCGGCGGCACCGGGTCCCAGTCGGCGTCCAGCATGCCGAGTTGGGCCTTCTGCACCAGCACCCGGCGCACCGCGCGGTCCAGCAGCGCTTCGGGCACCCGCCCCTCGGCGACGGCCGCGAGCAGCGGCTCGCCGTACGCCTTGACGGTGGGCAGCTCGATGTCGACGCCCGCGCCGAGCGCGGCACCGGCCGCCTCCGCGAGGGTGCCGGCCACGCCGTGCAGGGTGTGGAGGAAGGCGACGCCGAAGTAGTCGGCGACGACGGTGCCGGTGAAGCCCCAGGTGTCGCGTAGAAGCCCGGTCAGCAACTGCTCGTCGGC
Organism: Streptomyces sp. CA2R106; assembly: GCF_037034245.1. Lineage (NCBI taxonomy): Bacteria > Bacillati > Actinomycetota > Actinomycetes > Kitasatosporales > Streptomycetaceae > Streptomyces > Streptomyces sp. CA2R106. The sequence goes on along the minus strand of NZ_JBAGKC010000020.1, from coordinate 22,939 downwards.
CGCGGACGGGATGCCGTCGGTGTCGGTGTAGGCGTGCATCACCGACCGGGCGCCGCCCTCGCGCACCGCCATCTCGAACGGCGGCAGGATCACGTCGGCGCGCTCCCGGCCGCCCATGCCCACCGGCGCGAGGTTGCGGCCGGCGCGGGAGGCGGAGTAGCCCGCGAAGTGCTTGAGGGTGGCGACGACCCCGGCCGACTCCAGCCCGCGCACGTAGGCGGTGCCGATCGTGCCGACCAGGTACGGGTCCTCGCCGATGGTCTCCTCGACGCGGCCCCAGCGCGGGTCGCGCACCACGTCCAGCACCGGCGCGAGCCCCTGGTGGACGCCGACCGCCCGCATGTCGCGGCCGATCCGCCCGGCCATGGCGCCCACGAGCTCCGGGTCGAAGGTCGCCCCCCACGCCAGCGGCACCGGGTAGGCGGTGGCGCCCCAGGCGGCGAACCCGGCGAGGCACTCCTCGTGGGCGAGCGCGGGGATGCCGAAGCGGCCGGCGGCCATGATGCGGCGCTGGGTGCGCAGCAGCGACAGTGCGCCGAGCGCCGGGTCGACCGGGGCGGTGCCGAACGGCCGGGTGAGCTGGCCCAGTCCGTGCGGCAGCAGGGCGTCGAGGTCGGCGGGCGCCTCCATCTCGTGCTGGTGCGGGGCGACTTCGCCGCCTTCGGCGGAGGCGCCCACCCAGACGCCGTACAGCTGCGCGGCCTTCTCCGGCAGGGTCAGCTCGGCGAGCAGGGCGTCGGCCCTGGCCTCGGGCGGCAGCGCGGTGTCCTGCCAGCGGGGGGTGGCCCCCTGGGTGTCGGGGCGGGGCGTGTCGGTGCCGGTCGGATCGGGTCCGGGCCGGTCGGGGCGGGGCGTGGTCTGTTCGGGCACGGTGTCGGTCACTTTCCTCCGACGCCCATGAGCCCCTGTACCAGGGCACGGCGGGCGAACAGGTAGACGATGAGGATCGGCAGCATCGACAGCACCACCGCGGCCAGCAGGCCGGGGATGTCCACGCCGTGCTCGGTCTGGAAGTCGTACAGGCCCAGCGTGACCACCTTGGAGGAGTCGGACTGGGTCAGCACCAGCGGGAAGAGGAAGCCGTTCCACGCCTGGAGCGCGGAGAAGACCACGATCGTGGACAGCCCGCCCTTGGACAGCGGCAGCACCAGTTGGAGGAAGACCCGCCACTGCGGAGCCCCGTCCATGGCCATCGCCTCGTACAGGTCAGGGGTGATGTCCCGCATCGCCCCGGTCAGCACCAGCGCGCACACCGGCAGGCAGAACGCGGCGGTCGGCAGGATCACCCCGGCGAGGTTGTCGTAGAGCCCGGCGCGGTTGATCACGTAGAACATCGGCACGATCACCGCCTGCGCGGGGACCGCCAGGCCCAGCAGGAACAGCCGGAAGACGCCGGTGGTGACCCGGCCGCGGCCGCGCACGATCGCGTACGACAGCGGCGGCACCAGCAGCAGCACGATCGCCACCACCGCGGCCGTCACCAGCAGGGTGTTGAGGAAGTAGCGGCCGAAGCCGTTCGAGAAGTCCTGCGTGTAGTTGTGCAGCGTGAAGTGCGCGGGGAAGGCCAGCGGGCCGTGCGCCGCGTAGTCGCTGCGGCTGCGCAGCGTGGCCAGCAGCATGACGTACAGCGGCAGGCCGACCAGGAACAGCCAGACCAGCGAGCCGAGTCCGGCCAGGACGTTGGGGCGTCGCCTCATCACAGGCCCTCCGAACTGCTGCGCATCCGGTCGTAGCCGGAGACCCGGACCACCACCAGCGAGATGACCGTGGCGACCAGCACCAGGACCAGCGCGATCGCCGCGCCGCCGCCGAAGTCGAAGCTCTTGAACGCCTGCTGGTACATGTAGTAGGCGCTGATCGTGGTGTCGGTGCCGGGGCCGCCCTGGGTGAGGATCAGCACCGTGTCGAAGGTGGTCAGGCCGCCGACGACCATCAGGATCATCGAGGTGATCATGGTGGTGCGCAGCTGCGGCAGCGTGATGTGGAAGAACTGCCGTACGGTGCCCGCCCCGTCGACCTCCGCGGCCTGGTAGAGGACCTGCGGGATCGCGCGGGCCGCGCCCTGGTAGATCAGCGTGTGGAAGGGCGTGTACTGCCAGGCGCCGACGAAGACGAGGACGCCGATCGCGCCGGACTGCATGCCCAGCAGGTTGCCGTTGCCGAACAGCCAGCGGGCCTGCGCCGGCACCCCGAAGTTCGGGTCGAGCATCGCCCGCCACAGCACGGACACCGCGGTCGCCGACAGCAGCAGCGGCACGAAGAACACCGCCGACAGCACCGCCCGGTTGCGCTGCCGCCCGGCGGCCCACACGCCGAGCAGGATGCTCAGCGGGGTCTGCACGGCGACCCCGAGCACGGTGATCAGCACGCTCAGCCACAGGCTCTTGAGCATGGTGTGGTCGTGCAGCAGCGCCCGCCAGTTGTCCAGGCCGGCGAACTGCGGCGCGCCCAGGCCGTCCCAGTCGGTGAAGGAGAGCACCGCCACCAGCACCAGGGGCAGTACCGCGAACAGCGCGAAGAACAAGGTGGCGGGGGCCGCCCAGGCCAGGCCCGGGCGGGGCACCGCCGTGCCGGCGCGGCGGGCGCCGCGCGCGGCCTTCGGCGGCGCCACCGCGGTGGAGGTCGTGGTCGTGGTCATCTCGCGTATCCCGGTCAGGACTTCGGCAGGGACTGCATGGCCTTGATGAAGCCGTCCGTGTCGGTCTTGCCGTCGAAGAACTCCTGGACGGCGGTGTGGATGGCCGTGGTCGCCGAGGGCGGGTACGCCTGGTCCCAGGACAGTTGGAACGACGGCGCCTGCTGGACCAGCTTGAACTGGTACTTCAGATAGGCCGGGTTGGCCGCGGTGTCCAGGAACTTCGGGGTGTTGGTGGTGGTCGGCAGGTTGCCGATCGCCAGGTGCGCCTTGACGAACTCGTCGGAGTACTGGAGCTTGAGGAACTGCGCGACCGCGTCGGGGTACTTGGTCTTCTTCAGCACCGAGTAGAAGTTGTTGGTGTTGCCGACCACGTCGGCCGGGTCGCCCTTGCCGCCCTGCACGGTCGGGAAGGGGCCGTAGCCCAGGTCGCTCTTGGTGAAGTCGGGGTTGGCGTCCTGCTCGGTGGAGTACTCCCACGAGCCCATCAGCTCGAACGCGGCCTTCCCGGTGGCCAGCAGCGCCGGCGAGCCGCCGTCGGTGAACTTCACCGAGTCGTACGAACTGCCGAACGCCCCCGCGTCCACGAGCTGCTTGAGCATGCCCAGCGCCTTGCGGCTGTCCGGGCTCGCCCACACGCTCGTGTCGCCGCCGAGCGCCTTCTCGAACAGGCCCGGGCCGGCGATGCGGTCGTAGACGTACTCGAACCACATCTGGGTCGGCCACTGGTCGCCGCCGCCGAGCGCGATGGGCGTCTTGCCCTTGGCCTTGAGCGCCTTGACGTCGGCCAGCAGGTCGTCCCAGGTCTTCGGCTCGCTCAGCCCCGCGTCGGCCAGCACCTTCTTGTTGTTGAAGAGCAGCACCGGCTGGGTGCCGCGCATCGGTATCCCGTACGCCTTGCCGTCGACGACGGCGGTGTTGAACACCGACGGCAGGAAGTTGGACTTCAGCCCCGGGTCCTTGGCGATGAAGCTGTCCAGCGGCATCAGCAGCCCGGCCTTGACGAACGGCTCGATGCTGCCGGCGCCCCAGTTGTAGAAGATGTCCGGCGCCTGCTTGGTGGTGATGATCGTCTGGAGCTTCTGCTGGTAGTCCGCGCCGGGGATGGTGTCCAGCACCGCCTTGACCTTCGAGGTCTTGTTGAAGGTGGCGACGATCTGCTTCTCCACCTTGTTCGTGGCGTCGCCGTAGACCAGGACGTGGATGCGGCCCGCGCCGCCCGCCGAACTGCTGCCGCCGCAGGCCGCCAGGGACAGCCCGAGTGCGAGCACCACGCCACCGGCGGCGGCGCGAGAGAACCGAGCGCGCTTCATCATGGAGTGCCTTTCGAATGTTTCGACGGCGATGTCGAAAGTTATGCGCCGCCCAGAACGTATTGACCGCCGGGAAAGCTGGTCAACCCTCCGGTCTGCGGTTATCAAAGCGTTACGTAGCAGGGATCGGGCGTGGCGAAAGGTGCAGAGTGAGGTTTCGATCGTTTCGGAGCTGGGGGTCGATCGGGGCCCGAAAGTACGCGTCGGCTGATTACGGACATACCGCTGGGTACCCGAAGGACATGAGTGAAGGAAGCGAAGGAGACGACCGCAACGGACCCCACCGGGGGCGGCGAGGCGTGCACCTCACGCCCGACCTTCCCCCCGTCATCGAGGCACCGGAGCTGCGCGGCGCGGCGCACACCCGCCCGGAGGACAGCCCGGCAGGCCGCAAGGCCCCTCTCCCACCGCCCTACGGCGAACGCCGCCGCAGCGCGTAGACCGCCCCGCCGCCGGCGGCGGCAGCGCTCAACCGCCGTCCGCGGCGGTGTCCTCCCGCAGCGAGAACCACACCGTCTTCCCCTCGGCCTCCGGCCGTACGCCCCACGCGTCGGCCAGCAGGTCCAGCAGCACCAACCCGCGCCCTGAGGAGGCGAGTTCGCCCGGGGCGCGCTGGTGCGGCAGCTCGTCGCCGCGGTCGGTCACCTCGACGGTCAGGACGCGCCGGCCGTAGTCCCCGGCGACCACCGCGACGAGCGCGGCGGACTGGTCGGTGTGCATCAGCACATTGCCCGCCAGCTCCGAGGCGAGCAGCACCGCGGTGTCCACCTGGTCCGAGCGCGCCCAGTCGTGCAGCAGCGACTCCAGCTCCGCCCGCGCCTCGGACAGGTCCTCGCCGCGGCCCTGCTCGATGGCCAGCACCAGCCGCCGCTCGCTCAGGTCCGGCAGCCGCTCGCCGGCGTCCCGGCGCACCAGCAGCAGCGCGATGTCGTCCTCGTTGCGCGCGCGCACGTCCGCCCGGCGCAGGTCAGGCTCCGGGCGCGCGCGGTCGGCGGACTGCGCAGGGCCGTTCACCGCCTCCACCAGCCGGTCGGCCATACGCTCCAGGTCGTCGCCGGGGCCCGGCGCCATCGCGTCGCGCACCCGCACCCACCCGCTGTACATGTCGTACCCGCCGGTCTCGATCAGGCCGTCGGTGCACAGCATCAGCACTTCCTGCTCGTGCAGCTGCATCAGCGTCACCGGGTAGTCCTCGCCGCCCGGCATCAGCCCCAGCGGCAGCCCGCCGGGGACGTGCTTGATCATGCAGGTGCCGTCCGGCAGCCGCATCACCGGGTGCGGGTGCCCGGCGCGGGCGAGCTGGAGCAGTCCGGTCTCCGGGTCGGCCTCGATGTAGACGCAGGTCGCGAAGCGGTCCTCGTCCAGCTCGGTGAGGAAGCGCGAGGCCCGCGCGAGCACCGCGTCCGGGCCGTGCCCCTCGGAGGCGTAGGCGTGCACGGCGGTGCGCAGCTGCGTCATCAGGCTCGCCGCGTGCACGTCGTGGCCCTGTACGTCGCCGATGACCAGGGCGAGCCGGCCGCTGGGCAGGTCGATGCTGTCGAACCAGTCGCCGCCCACCATCAGGCCGCCGCCGGTCGGCACATAGCGCGTCGCCACGCTCAGCCCCTTGATCGCCGCCCCGGCCCGGCCCATGCTGCTGCGCAGCCCGCGGGACAGCGCGATCTCCGCCTCCCCGACCCGGGTGCGCTCCAGCGCCTGCGCCACCAGCCGGGCGGTCACCGTCAGCAGGGTCCGCTCGTCCTCGGTGAAGGCCACCGGCGTGCGGAACGCCGCCAGCCACACCCCGTTCAGCCGCCCGCCGGCCGTCAGCGGCAGGAACGCCCACGACCGGCGCCCCTTGTGCGCGGTGAGCGGATAGGTCACCGGGAAGCGGCTGCGGTACTCCTCGGCGGTGGCCAGGAAGACCGGGCGGCCGGTGCGGACCACCTCGGTGGCCGGGTAGCCGGTCGACAGCGGCATCCGGAAGATCCGCTCGGGGCCGGCGGCGCGGAAGCCGTTCGTGGCGAGCTTGCTGAGGAAGCCGCCGTTGATGCCGAAGACGGCCTGGCCGTCGAGCGGGAAGTCCGGGGTGCGCAGCGCGTTGAGGGCCCTGAGCGCCTCGTCCAGGGACTGCGCGTCGGCGACGGTGTGGCCGGTGTCCACCAGGAGGGCGTCGCGGTGCCGGGGGCTGGCGGCGGCGCCGTCCGCGGGGGCGGCGGGGGCCTCGTCCGCTGCGTCCGCTGCCTCCGGCGGCTCCGCGGTCTCCTCCGGGTCGGCGCCGGACGGGTCCGGCGCCTCCCCGGGGTCCGCCGCGGGCCTGCCGTCCTCCGCCGCGTCCGGCGGATCGGGCGCCAGTTCCTCGCGGGCCGAGGGGTCGGTGTGCAGCCGGTTGAGCGCGTCGATCTGCCGCAGCTCGGCGTCGTCCTCCCCGCGCCGAGCCGGATTGCCGCGTGCGCCGCCGCCCATCCGCGCCCTTTCCGTCGTCCCTGCCTGCTCGTGCCGGGCGCGCGCCGCCCGCCGACCGTGATCATACGGTTAGTGAACTTTTGTCACGATCGTACGCTCACCCCGGCGGCTTCGGCCGGACCGCGCGGGGCGCGCTGCCCGACAGGCGCGCTCCCGAGGCGCTTCAGCGCGCCGCTTTCCGGACCGGACGTGACCGGCGTTGACTGGGAGTAGTTGACCGGGAGTAGTTGTTCGGGAGTAGCCGGCCGGGAGCACCGGCCGCCGTCCGGGGAGAGCACCCATGACCGTCCCGCCGTCCGCGGCGCGCCCCGCGCCCGTCGTCTTCGCCGCCCCCTTCACCGACCGCACGGCCTGGGCCGTGGGCCGCTCCTCCGCCTATCCGCCCGACGGCCGCAACCCCGGCGACAACAAACTCGACCAGATCGGCCCCTCCTACGGCCCCACCGCCGCGGGCGTCTTCACCGCCCGCGCGGCCGGCGGCGGACGGTGGCACACCGACCTGGTCTCCACCGAGTACGCGCCCGGCGGCTTCGAACTGCGGCCCGGCGACGAAGTGTCGGCGACCTGCGTGGTCGACGACACCCAGGGCGCCTGGCCCGCGCTGTGGACCTGGGGCCGCGACACCCCCGGCGGCCACCCGCAGCCCGGCCACGGCGAGGTCGACCTCTTCGAGTACCACGCCACCCACCCGCACCTGCTCGAACTGAGCAACCACGTCGGCGGCGCGGGCGACACCGTCGACGGCCTCGTCACCCCCGGCCGCCCCTTCCGGCTGGACGTCCTGCTCGGCGCCGACAGCGTCCGCTGGCAGGTCGACGGCCGGACCGTCTACGACGACGGGCGCGGCGTCGGCACCGGCTGGCGCGCCTGGCTGGTGGTGTGCATCAGCGTCTCCGCCGGGGCTTACGGCCACCCGGCCCCCGGACCGCACGTCCGCGAGATGAGCTGGCAGTGCACCGACCTGGAGGTCCGGCGCGCCACCGCCCAGGCGTGACCCGGGTGGGTGTCGGTGCCCGGCGGTAGCGTGGGCACGCCCGCGGACCGGCGGGATTCGTGAGTGCGGCACCTCCGGGAGGACGGACCGATGGCGAGCAGGGCACGCGGTGGCGGCGACGGCGGCGCCGACGAGGGCGAGCGGTCGGCGGACTCCGCGCCGTATCCGAAGGTGACACCGGAACAGGTGGCCGAACTCGCCCTCGACCTGCCGGAGACCGCCGAGGAGAACCCGTTCGGCCCGGGCGTCGACGTCTACAAGGTCGCCGGGCGGATCTTCGCCATCCTCAGCCCCGACACCGACCCGCCCTCGGTCTCCCTCAAGTGCGACCCCGCCCTCTCCCTGCACCTGCGGGACCGCTACCCGGCCGTCACCCCCGGCTACCACCTCAACAAGAAGCACTGGAACACCGTCGCGCTCGACGGCACCATCCCCCCGGACGAACTCGACGACCTCGTCGCGCACTCCTACTCCTGCGTCGTGGCCGGACTCCCCAAGGCCACCCGCGACCGCCTGCTCCTGCTGACCCCGCCCGTCGCCCCGCCCGCGCCCTGACGCGCCGCCGGCCGGTGGCGGACGCGGTGCGGCGGGGGTGCATCCGGGGGTGAACACGGGGGTGAATCAGGGGCATATGTCATAACCGGCGGCCGGGTTGTTCGTTCTGCGGGTGGATGCCGGTGAGGTCCGGCATCGACCGTCCAGCCGCGTTGGGAGCACACCCGTGACACCTCAGGCCGCCGACACGCGTCGGATCGACGAACCGCGGCGGACGGCCGGCCGCGGCAGCAGCGGCCACCGCGCCGCGGGCGGGGTGGTGCTGCCGCGGCCGTACGATCCCCGCGGCCGCCCGGGCCGCCCCGCACTGCGCGCCGCGCTCGCCGCGGCCACGGAGGACGCCCTTATCTACGACCTGGACGGCATCGGCCGCCAGTACGCGTCCTTACGGGCCGAACTGCCCGGCGCCGCCGTCCGGTTCGCGATGAAGGCGTGCCCGGTGGACGAGGTGCTCGGCCACCTCGCCCGGCTCGGCTGCGGCTTCGACGCGGCCGGCCCGCGGGAGATCGCGCAGGCCCTGCGCACCGGGGTGGCGCCCGGGCTGGTCCACTACGGCAATACGATCAAGTCGGACCGCGACATCGCCGAGGCCCACCGGCTCGGCGTGCGCGACTTCGCCACCGACAGCCTGGAGGACGTCGCCGCGATCGCCGCACACGCCCCGGGTGCCCGGGTGTTCTGCCGGATCGCGACCACCGGCGCGGGCGCGCTGTGGGGCCTGAGCCACAAGTTCGGCTGCTCGCCCGAGGACGCCGTGCGGGTGCTCGGCGCCGCCCGGGCCGCCGGGCTGGTGCCCTCGGGCCTGTCGGTGCACGTCGGCTCGCAGCAGATGACGGCCGAGGCGTGGGCCGGGGCGTTCGAGACGCTGGCCGCCGTGCTGGCGGCGCTCACCCGGCGCGGCATCGTCCCGGACCGGATCAACCTCGGCGGCGGGCTGCCCGCGCTCGGTGTCCTCGACCGGCGCGGCCGGCCGCTGGAACCGCCGCTGGACGCGATGTTCACGGTGATCCGCGAGGGCATGGAGCACTTGCGCACCCTGAGCCCGGCACCGCTGGACTTCCTGCTGGAGCCCGGCCGCCACCTGGTCGCCGACCACGGGGCGATCCGCGCCCACGTCGCCCGGCTCACCTCCCGCCACCGGCTCGACGGCACCCGTCAGGACTGGCTCTACCTCAGCTGCGGGAAGTTCAACGGCCTGTACGAGATGGACCAGTTGCGGTACCGGCTGGAGTTCCCGACCCACCCCGGCGGGCCGTTCGCCGACGCCGTGGTGGCCGGGCCGACCTGCGACAGCGACGACGCGTACGCCCAGGACGGCGGCCTGGTGCGGGTCCCGCGCGCGGTCGCCTCCGGCGAGCCGGTGTGGGTCCACTCCTGCGGCGCGTACGCCGCGGCGTACACCACGCGGGGGTTCAACGGTTTCGCGCCGCTGCCCTACACCTGCGTCGGCGGTCCGGGCCCAGGCGGTGGGCGAGGGTGACCGGCACCCGGGTCCGGCTGCTCCGGGAGGCGGACTGGGCCGAGGTGGTCGCGCTGGAGGAGCGCGCCTACGCGGCGAGCGGGATGTCCGAGGGCGAGGAGATCCTGCGCTCCCGGCAGCGCGCCTCGCCGGCGACCTGCTTCGTACTGGAGCACGCGGGCGGCTTCGGCGGCTACCTGCTGGCTCTGCCCTACCCGCTCCTGCGCTGCCCGGACCTGAGCCGCGCCGAGGAGGGCCGGGCCGCACCCGGCAACCTGCACCTGCACGACCTGGTGATCGCCGAGCGGTCACGCGGCCGGGGCCTGGCCCGCCGGATGCAGCGGCAGCTGGCGCGGGCCGGGCGGGTCGGCGGCCACCGCACCCTCTCCCTGGTCGCCGTGCACGGCTCGCAGGGCATGTGGCGGCGGCTGGGCTACCGCGCCCGCCCCGAGGCCGAACTGCCCGCGGGCTACGGCGCCGACGCGGTCTACATGGCGCAGCCGCTGGACGCGGCCGGGGGACCGGCCGCCGGTCAGTAGCGCCAGCGGGTGGCCTCGATGACGTCCTCGTCCGTGCGGGTGGCGAACAGCTCCGCCTCCGCCCGGCGTACGGCGAGCACCGCCTCGTACAGGTCGCCGCCGAGGGCGGTGCGCAGCAGCGCGGACTTCTCGTAGGCGTCGGCCGCCTCGGACAGGGACGTCGGGAGGCGGTCGGCGGTGCCGAGGGCGGCCGGGTCGCCGCGGACCTCGGGCGGCAGCGGCAGCCCGGCGTCGAGCCCGGCCAGGCCCGCGGACAGCACACCGCCGAGCACCAGGTAGGGGTTGGCGGCGGCGTCGAAGCACTTGAACTCGGCGTTGGCCTGCCCGGCGGTGGAGCCGGTGATCAGGCGCAGCGCCGCCTCGCGGTTCTCCAGGCCCCAGCAGCGGTAGGCCCCGGCGAAGCGGGAGGGCACCAGGCGCAGGTAGGACGCGGCGCTGGGCGCGCCGAGGGCGAGCAGGGCCGGCAGTTCGGCCAGCACGCCGGCGAGGAAGTGCTCGCCCTCCGGGTGCAGCCCGTGGCGGCCGGGCCCGCCGTGTGCGAGGTTGCGGTCCCGCCGCCAGAGGCTGAGGTGCACATGCCCGCCGTTGCCGAGCACGCCGTCGGAGAAGACCGGCGCGTAGGACACCCGCAGGCCGTGCCGGGCGGAGACGGCCCGGATGGTGTGGCGCACCAGCATCGCGGTGTCGGCCGCCTCGACCGGCCCCTCGGCGGCCAGCGAGACCTCGAACTGCCCGGCGGCGTACTCCGGGTGGAGCTGGAGCACGTCCAGGCCCTGGCGGGTGAGGGCGGTCAGCACCTCCCGCAGGTAGTCGGAGTGCTCGACGAAGCGGGTCATGCCGTATCCGGGCCCGGGCGCCGCGGGGGTCCCGGCGGCGTCGGCCACCACCCACTCGACCTCGATCCCGGCCTTGACCGACATCCTGCGCCCCTCGACGGCCTCGGCGGCCCGGCGGGCGAAGCCGCGCTGGCAGCCGGGGTGCGGGGCGCCGGCCTGGGTGTAGCGGTCGGCCGGGGCCCACGCCCAGCCGGGCTGGGCGGCGAGCGGGGTGAGCCGGTCGAGGTCGGGGACGAGCCGCAGGTCGCCGGTCGCGCCGCTGCTCGACGGCGTGGTGGTGAAGGAGTCGTCGACCAGACAGTAGTCGAAGCAGGGCGCGGCGCCGACACCGTACTCGGCGGCGTGTTCGAGCTGGGCGAGCGGGACGGACTTGACCCGGGTGAGCCCGGCGTTGTCGACCCAGCCGAACACCACCCCGTCGATTCCCTCGGCGGCGAGTCGTGGTGCGGCGGTCCGGGCCTGGGCGGCCCGTTCGGCCCGGGAGCGCGTGGTCGTCATGCCGCCCATGCTGCTGCGGGCGGCGGCCGGCCCGCCCGGGTTCGGAGGGGAGTTCACCCGTCCGGGCAGGAACGCGGCGGCGGGCTGACGCGATGTCATGCGTGCCGCATGCAGAGGCTTCCCCACTGGAAGCCCGCGCCGATCCCGGCCAGCACATAGGTGTCGCCCGGGCGCAGCGCGCCGGCGGCGGCGGTGGTGTGCAGCGCGGTGAACAGCCCGGCCGATCCGGTGTTGCCCAGCCGGTCCACGGTGACGGGGGCGCGCTCCGGGGGAACCTCCAGCGCCGCCATGGTCTCGGTGATGATGTTCAGATTGGCTTGGTGCAGGAAGAAGTGGCGGACGGCGCCGAGCGGCAGGCCGGCGCGCTCGACGGCCCGGGTGATGCTCTCGGGCAGGCGGGTGGTCGCGGTGTTCCAGACGGCGCGGCCGTCCATGGACAGGTGGTGGCCTCCCGCGGCGACGGTGGCGCTCCCGGCGGGCCGGCGGGAGCCGCCCGCGGGGATCTCGACGGCGTAGGACAGCTGCGAGCCGAGGCTGTAGGAGAGCAGGCCCGCGCCGGGGGTGCCGGCGCGGGTGAGGACGACGGCCGCGGCGGCGTCGCCGAAGAAGACGCCGGTGGTGCGGTCGGCGGGGTCGGTGATCCGGGAGGCGCAGTCGGCCGCGATCAGGAGCACCGTGGTGATGGACGGGTTCTGGAGCAGGTGGGCGGCGATCAGCATGGCCTGGATGCCGGAGGCGCAGGCGGCGTGGGTGACGTCCAGGGCCAGGGCGCGCTCCGCGCCGAGGGCGTCCTTGACGATCAGCGCGGTGGACACCAGCGGCTGGTCCCAGGTGTAGGTGGCGACGACGACCGCGTCCAGCCGGGCGGGCGAGGTGCCGGCGGCCTCCAGGGCCGGGCGGGCGGCGGCGACACACATGTCGGAGGTCGCCAGCCGCGGGTCCAGGCGGCGGCGTTCGCGGATGCCGGTGCGGCTGGTGATCCACGCGTCGCTGGTGTCCAGGGTGCGGGCGAGGTCGTGGTTGGTGACGACCGCCGGCGGCAGGTGCATCCCGGTCCCCGCGACGGCGAAGGGCACGGACAGGCCGGCGCCGGTCTGGTGGCAGGGGGTCAGGTCCGGGGCGACGGTCATACCGGCCTCCGTCCGGGTGCGGGCGGCACCTCTCGAAGGGCTCCCATGGTCCGTTCCTTTCGACAGCGGTTCGTGGCGGGTGCGGGCGGGCGGGGCGCGGCTGCGGCCCGGGGGTGGGGCGCGTCCGCGGGCAGGGGACGGCGGATCAGCCGCTCCCGGTCCCGGAGCGGGGGACGGCCCCCGGCGCCGGCGACGGCTGCCCGGGCGGGGGCGTCCGCAGGGACGGCACGGCGGCGAGCAGCTCCCGGGTGTAGGGGTGCCGCGGTGCGCGCAGGATCGTTCCGGTGGGGGCGGTCTCCACGATCCGGCCGTCGCGCATCACCGCCACGGCGTCGCAGACATGGCAGACCGCCGGCAGGTTGTGGCCGATGAACAGCACCGACAGGCCGAGCCGCCGCTGGAGTTCGCGGACGGTGTTCAGGACGGCCGCCTGCACCGACACGTCGAGCGCCGAGGTGATCTCGTCGGCGATCAGCAGCCCGGGCCCGGCGGCCAGCGCCCGGGCGAGGGCGACGCGCTGGCGCTGCCCGCCCGACAGCTGCCGCGGCAGGCGGTCGGCGAGGTGGTGGTCCAGGCCGACCAGGCCCAGCAGTCCGGCGACGCGCTCGGCGCGGGCGTCCCGGTCGAGCCGGCCGTGGACGGTGGCGGCCTCGGCCAGTGTGTGACGCACCGTCATCCGCGGGTCGAGCGCGGTGTCCGGGTCCTGGAGGACGATCTGGACCAGCCGGCCGAGCCGGCGCCGGTCGCGCACGGTACGGGTGCGTACCTCCCGGCCGTCGACCAGCACCCGGCCGCCGTGCACGGGCAGCAGGCCGACGATCGCGCGGGCCAGGCTGGACTTGCCGCAGCCGGACTCGCCCACCAGGCCGAGGGTGGTGCCGGACGGGATCTCCAGCGAGACACCGTCGACGGCGGCGGGGCGCACGCCCGGGCCGGGGTGGCGCACGGTGAGGCCGATCACCTGAAGGGCCGTCATGAGGCATCCACCTGGCCGGGGATCGCCGCCACCGGCACCGGATGCCAGCAGGCCACCCGGTGGCCGGCATCGACGTCCGCCAGCGGGGGCTCCTGCTCGGCGCAGCGGGCCCGGCGGCGCGGGCAGCGCGGCTCGAACGGGCAGCCGGGCGCCGGCGCCAGCGGGTCGGGTGGCGCGCCCTCGATCACCGGCAGCGGCCGGCCGCGGTCGGCGGCGAGGTCCGGCACCGAGCCGACCAGGGCCCGGGTGTACGGGTGGCGGGTGCCGTCGGCGAGGCGGCCGGCCGGCAACTCCTCGACGACGGCGCCCGCGTACATCACCAGCACCCGGTCGCAAGCCCCGCCCACCAGCGCGATGTCGTGGCTGACGAACAGCACCGCGGTGGACGTCTCCCGCCGGATGCCGGTGAGCAGCCCGATGATCTGCCGCTGCACGGTGACGTCCAGCGCGGTGGTCGGCTCGTCGGCGATGATCAGCCCCGGCCGCGTCATCAGTGCGGCGGCGATCATCACCCGCTGCCGCTGGCCGCCGGAGAGCTGGTGCGGGCGGGAACGCATGAGCGCCGGGGGCAGCGCGACCCGGCGCAGCGCCTCCGCGGCCTGCGCGGCGGCCTGCGCCCGGCTCGCGCCGCGGTGCGCCCGGACGGCCTCGGTGAGCTGGGTGCCGATCCGCAGGGCCGGGTTGAGCGCCGAGGCCGGGTTCTGGAAGACCATCGCCAGGCCCGTCGCGAGGTGCCGGTCCCGCTCCTTGGGGGCCATGGCGGCCAGGTCCGCGCCGCGCAGGCGCAGGGTGCGCCGCGACACCCGGGCGCCGTACGGGAGCAGGTCGGCGACGGCGAGGGCGGTGAGCGACTTGCCCGCGCCCGACTCGCCGACGAGCCCGACGGCCTCGCCCGGCCGCACCGTGAGGCTCACCCCGCGCACCGGCCGGATCGGGCCGTGCGGGGTGGGCAGTTCGACGCTGAGGTCCTCGACCTGGAGGACCAGCCCGTCCTGCGCGGGGCCGCTCGGGGCGGGCGGCGGCGCGGGGACGCGCGGGGCCGGGCCGCGCCGGGCGGCGCTGCCGGCCAGGACCTCGCCGAGCAGTTGGAAGGCCAGGGCCGCGTAGAGCACGGCCAGGCCCGGGGCCAGCGCGGGCAGCGGGTCGGCGTAGATCCGGTCGAGGCCCTGGCTGAGCAGGAGTCCCCAGTCGTAGCCGGGCGGTTGGACGCCCAGGCCCAGGAAGCTCAGCCCGGACAGCGCCACCAGGCTGGTGCCCGCGGCCGTGGTGGCGCTCAGCAGCAGCGGCTCGGCGATGTGCGGCAGGACGTGCCGGCACAGCAGCCGCCCGCGGCGCAGCCCGAGCACCCGGGCCGCGGCCAGGTGGTCGGTGCCCGCGACGGCGGCGGCGAGGGTCTGGGCGAGCCGGGCGAACCCGGGGGCGCCCGCGGCCGCGAGGGCCAGCACCGCCCCGGTGCTGCCCGCGCCGAGGACCACCGCGAGGAACATCGCGACGAGCAGCGCCGGGAAGGCGAGCAGCAGGGTGACCAGCCCGGCGGTCAGCCGGCGGCCGCGCCGCCCGAGCACGGCGCTGCCCGCCCCGAGGAGGACCCCCGCGCCCGCGCCGAGCAGGACCGCCGCCAGCGCGAGCAGCAGGGAGGGCCGGGCGGCGGTCAGGACGCGGGCGAGCAGGTCCCGGCCGAGGCCGTCGGTGCCGAACGGGTGGTGCGCGGACGGCCCTTGGAGTACGGCCGAGGGGTCCACCCGGTCCGCTGCCGCGCCCCACACCGGCGGGCCGATCAGGGCGAGCACCGCGAGCGAGGCGGTCATGGCCGCGGCGGTCCAGGCCAGGGGCGAGCGCCGCAGGACGGCGGGAGGGCGCATGGTCACATCTCCCGGATCGCCGAGCGGGGGTCGACGGCGGCGAGCAGCACATCGACCAGCAGGCCGGTGAGCAGCAGGGTGGAGCCGAGCACCAGCACCATCGCCTGGATCACCGGGTAGTCCTGCGCCAGCACCGACTGGGCCAGTGCGGAGCCGATGCCGGGCCAGTCGAAGACCTTCTCGACCAGCACGGTGCCCGCGATCAGCGCGGGCAGCAGGCTCCCGGCGACGGTGAGGGCGGCGGTGGCCGTGTTCGGCGCCGCGTGCCGCAGGTAGCAGCGGGCGGGGGAGAGGCGTTTGCTGCGGGCGGTGCGCAGGTAGTCCTCGTCGAGGACCTTCAGTGCCTCCACCCGGACGATGCGCAGCAGCACGGCGGTGGGGGCGAGCGAGAGCGCGAGGACGGGCAGCACGAAGGACTCCGCGCCCGCCGCCCCGGCCACGGGCAGCAGCCGCAGCCCGACGGCCAGCAGCGCGGTCAGCCCGGCGGCCAGGACGAAGTCCGGCACGCCGGCCAGGGCGGCGGTGACCGCGGTGAACGCCAGCTCGGTCCGCGGCCGACGCCCGTCGCGGGTGCGGACGGCGGCCAGCAGCCCGCCGGGCAGCGCGACGGCGAGGGTGGCCGCGAAGGCGAGGCCGGCGATCTCCAGGGTGGCCGGCAGCCGGGTCTCCACCAGTTCCGCGACCGGGGTGCCGGTGACCAGCGAGGTGCCGAGGTCGCCGTGCAGCAGGCCCCGGACGTAAGTCCCGTACTGGGACCAGAAAGGCGCGTCGAGCCCGAGGGCGTGCCGGCGGGCGGCCACCAGGTCCGGGGCGGCGTCGACGCCGAGCGAGGCGCGGACCGGATCGCCGGGGACGAGGCGGACCATCGCGAACGACGCGGTGAGCACGACCCCCAGGGACAGCAGCAGCCGCAGCGTGCGGCGGCCGAGGAACACCGCCCACGGGTGCCGCGTCAGCTGGGGTACGGACATGGCGGGTCCCCGGTCATGGGTGGCGGTCACGGGCGGCGGTCACCGGTGGAGGCGGATGCTGGTGGGGACGAGCTGGCCGCCGAACGAGGTGGCGAAGGTGGTGCGGTAGCCGTACACGCCGCTGCGGCCGTCGGCGATCGGCAGCGCGTCGGCGGCGCGGAAGAGCGCCGCCGCGGCCCGGTGCCAGGTCGCGCAGCCGCTCGTGTCGGCCTCCTTCAGGGCCTGCGCGACCAGGGCGTCGTACGCCGGATCGGCCACCCCCGCGAAGTCGAGGCCCCGCGCGGGGGCGGGGCCGGAGAAGAAGGGGACGTAGCCGACCGGCAGGGCGAGGCCCGGGGTGCTGCCGACGACCACGTCGAAGTCGGCGGTGCCGTACATCGCGTTGACCAGCGCGGGCAGGCTCTCGGTGACCTGCTCGACCCGCGCGCCCAGGGCCGTCCACTCCCGCGCCATCAGCTCGGCGACCGACGGCAGGGTGGGGCCGAGGTCGGGGCTGGTGATCAGGCGCAGCCGCAGCGGGCGGCCGTCCTTGGCCAGCGGGCCGCCGCCGGTGCGGGTCCAGCCGGCTGCCCGCAGCGCCGCGGCGGCGTTCCCCGAGGGGAGGTTGGCGTCGGCGAGGTCGGCGTGGCAGACGGCGCCCTCGGCACCGAAGTCGGTCGCGGGCCGGCCGGTGCCGCCGACGGCCACGTTGGCGAGCCCCTGGCGGTCGAGGGCGGCGACCAGGGCGCGGCGCACGGCGGGGTCGGCGAGGGCCCGGCCGGGCCGCTGGTTGAAGAAGGTCAGCCCGACCACGGTCGCCACGTCGGTGGTCGCCAGGCCGCGGCCGGTGAGCCGGGCGCGGTCCGGCCCGCTCACGGCCGCGATCTCGATGCCGCCGGTCAGCAGCAGGTTCGCCGCGGTGGACGCCTGGGGCACCACCGACAGGACGAGGTGCGCGGGCAGGCCGGGGGCGTCGGTGCGCGCCCCGGCCGGCCCCCAGGTGTAGCCGTCGCGGACGGTGAACTCGTAGGGCCCGCCGGGGGTGTAGCGGGTCAGTACGTAGGGGCCGGTGCCCTCGGTGGTGCGGGCGAGCGCCCCGGGCCGGTCGAGTCCGGCGGGGCAGACGATCGGCAGCAGGCCGATGGTCCGGACGAGGAACGGGTAGGGGGCCGCGCTGGTGGCCGACACGGTGCCGGTGCGGTCGTCGGCGCGCGCGGTGAACGGCACGTTCGGCAGTACGGTCCGGGCGCCGGCGAGTTGGTGCGCCGGGTCGTCGGCGTAGGTCAGCGCCCGGGCCACCGCGGAGGCGGTCAGCGCGGTGCCGTCGGAGCAGGTGATGCCCGGGCGCAGGGTGAAGGCGGCCGTCGTGGACGTGGCGTGCCAGGAGGCGGCCAGCCCGGTCACCAGGCTGCCGTCGGGGGCGGTGTCGACGAGCGAGTCGTAGGCGTAGCGGGCCTGGGAGGCGCCGAAGGCGGAGTACGGGTCGAAGCTCGGTGTCTCGCTGGACTCCGCGATCCGGACGGTGCCGTGCTCCACCAGGGGGGTGGTCGTCGAGGAGGCGGGGCCGCGGCCGCAGCCGCCCAGCGATATGGACGCGGCGGTGAGGGCGGCCGCCAGGACGACCGCGGGGGTGCGTCGGGGCATGGCGTCATCGTGCCATCGGGGCTCGGTTGCGGCGGGGCAACCGGCGGGCGCGGCAACGGCGTTCGAATGTCCGGCAGGCCATGTGGCAGCAGGCCGGGGGGCGTTCAGGGCGGCCCGGGCGGGTGGCGGCGATTCACCTTTACGAGGGGCGGCGGGCGGTACTGTGCCATTCCTGAGCGGGGCGCGATCGATTTCACCCTCGCCAACAGTTCATATGGAGATCATATGAACCGTTCATCGCTTTCTTTGGCGTTTCGGTGCGCCGAGGTTCAGGTCACGCGGGAAGGGAATGAACACTCGCATGAGTGAACTCGGAGGTAGCCGTTTGGCCCAAGCGCGCACAGCTCCACTACGGTGATCACGGAATCGGACAGCGCGTTCCGGTGCCCGGGAGTCCGACGTTTTCGGTGAATCCCGGATACCGAGCTGGAATGCTTCCTTCCGCCCGGCCGTGCGCCGCTTATCGGTGTTCGCCGTGCCCGGGTTCCCTGTCATACGTATACGTGGAGAGGATGGAGCATCATGCCGCCCGTCGTACCGCCCTTCCTGGTAGGTCTCATCGTCGCACCGCTCGCCAAGCGCCTGCTCAGGCCCGTGGTCAGCGGAGTCGTCCGGACGTCCGTCGGCATCGCGATGGAGGTGAAGAAGGCGGCCTACGAGGTCGGGGAGAACCTCAACGACCTCGCGGCCGAGGTGACCGCCGACGTGGTGGCCGCCCAGATCACCGGCGCCGACGCCGGAGCGCGCTCCGGCGACGCCCGGACCGTCGCCGCGCGCGCCCCCATGGACGAGGCCGTCGGCCACGCCGAAAGCGCCGCGAAGACCCCGAAGCCCCGCGCCACCGCCGGAAAGGCGCACTGACGAACCGTCAGGGCCCGCGGCCGCCGCCGGGCGCGCACCTGCCGATCGCATTCGGCGGAACGCCCCCGGGCGGCGGCCGTTCGCAAGGCCCTCGGCTGCTGAGACCCGCCGTCCAGCACTTTCCACTTCGTCGCCGTATTCCGTCGCGTGCGCGACGGTCCGCCGCGACCCCCGCAAACAGGTGATCGTAGAAATGCCATCGTTACTGGGCGCCGCAGCCGGAACCCGATCCGCGGACCGGGCCGCGCGCCCGCGCTCGGTCACCCCGGGCCGCCAGCGCTGGGACGTCGGGCCGGTGCTCGGCCGGCCCCGCACGGCCCGGATTCTCGCCGCCGCGCTGCGCCGCGTGCCCGGGATCACCGAGGCGCAGGCCAACCCGGTCACCGGCGGGGTGCTCATCCGGCACGACCCGCGGATGCGCGCCGCGGACATCGGGCGGACCGTGCGCGAAGCCGTCGCCCTGATCGCGGAGCAGCCGATCGACGCCGGCGGACCGGCCGGCGGACCGGCTGGAACACCGGCCGGCGACCCGGCGGGCGGCCCGGCACCGGCCGGCCCCGCCGCCGACGCGGCCCCGCCCGCGCACCGCGGCCCGGCCGCGGGCCCCGCGCTCGCCGTCGGCGCCACCGTCGCCGCCGGGATCGCGCTGGTCAGGGGATCGGCCCTGAGCCGGCACCTGGTCGCGGCGGGCGGCGTGGTCGCCGCGACCGCCGTGGTGCTGCGCAACGACTGGCGCCGGACGCTCGACGCCGCCCGGCAGGCGGCCGGGCCGGACGGCGAGCGCCACCCGCTGCTGGAGATCGTCGGACCGCACCGGCGCCGCCTCTACCGCGCCGCCGCCCTGTCGGTCGCCTGCCAGGCCGCCGAGACCGCGCTCGGCACCTTCCTCGGCTGGACCGGCCTGGTCCTCATCAAGGGCGAGGCGGCCCCGCTGGCCCGCCTCGGCCTGACCACGGCCTCCGCCCAACTCTGGGGCCTGGCCGGGCTGGTGGCAGCCGCCTGCGCCGCGGTCGCGACCCTCTCCTACGCCTCGAACCTCCAGTGGCGCCGGCTCGGCCAGGACATCGAGCACGACTGGCGCAGCCGCACCTACCGGCACGTCCAGCACCTCGAACTCAGCCACCTGGAGGGCGAGCGGACCAGCCGGGTCGCCGGCACCCTCACCAATGACGTCGGCCAGCTCGGGGCGTTCTTCGCCGGCCCCGCGAACGACGTCCTGCAACTCGGCACCAGCCTCGCCCTTTTGGTGCCCGCGTTCCTCCTGCTGGCCCCGCAGATCGCCTGGATCGCCTTCCTGCCGATCCCGGTCGTCGCCTGGCTGTCGCTGCGCCACCAGGAGAAGGCCGCCGCCGGATACGCCGTCACCGGCGAGCGCCGGGCCCGGCTCGGCAGCCAGGTGATCAACTCGCTGGAGGCCGGCGCGACCGTCAAGAGCTTCTGCACCGAGGACCACGAGGCCGCACACGTCGACGAGTTGAGCGAGGCGGCCCTGGACAGCAGCCGGCTCAGCGACCGCGGCACGATCCGCCACGCCGAGACCGTCCGCGCCTGCACCACCGCGTCGATGGCCGGCACCCTGCTGGTCGGTGGCCGCTCGGTGCTCAACGGCACGCTGCGCTTCGAGGTGTTCAGCCCGCTCATCGGACTGCCCCAGATGCTGCTGATGCGGATGAGCCGGCTCGGCGGCATCGCCGACCAGTACCAGCGCACCCTCGCCTCCTACGACCGGGTCCAGCGGCTGCGCGCCCTGCCCGTCGAGACCGACAGCGGCGAGGCGGCGGCCGGCCCCGCCGAGGTGCGCGGCGAGATCGCCCTCGAGGCGGTCACCTTCGCCTACCCCGGCCGGCCGGCGGCCCTGGACCAGCTCTCGCTGACCGTCCCGGCCGGCCGGGTGACCGCCCTGGTCGGCGCCACCGGCTCCGGCAAGACCACGATCGCCAAACTGCTGATGCGCTTCCAGGACGCGCACTCCGGCCGGGTCCTGCTGGACGGCCAGGACATCCGCGACCTCGGACGCCACAGCCTGCGCCACGCCATCGGCTTCGTCTCCCAGGACCCCTTCCTCTTCGACGGCACCATCGCCGACAACATCCGCTACGGCAGCTTCGACGCCCCCGACGAGGCCGTGCGCAAGGCCGCCGCCATGGCCGAGGCAGACCCCTTCATCGCGGCCCTGCCGGACGGATACGACACGCTGATCGGCGAACGCGGCGCCGCGCTCTCCGGCGGCCAGCGGCAGCGCATCGCGCTGGCCCGCACCATCCTGAAGGACTCCCCGGTCGTCATCCTCGACGAGGCCACCTCCGCCGTCGACAACGAGACCGAGGCCGCCATCCAGCGCGCGCTGCGCAGCTTCGCGGCCGGCCGCACGATGATCGTCATCGCCCACCGCCTGTCCACGGTCCGGCACGCCGACCGGATCTACGTCATGGACAAGGGCGGCGTCGTCGCCGAACAGGGCACCCACGACGAACTCCTCGCCCGGCACGGGCACTACGCATCCCTCTGGCAGATCCAGGCCGGCGAACTCGCCGCCTGACCGCGGACGCCCCGCCCCGCCGCCCGTCGCGTGACGCCACCGCGACCGGCGCGGCCCGGCACGTCCCGCGCGCCCGCCCCGCCCACTTTTTCGGAGGTACCCCCATGTCCCGTCGCGAACGAGAAACCCTTCCCCTGACCGCGGCGCAGCGGGAGATCTGGCTCGCCGAGCAGAGCTCCCGCACCCCGATCCCGGGCTACCGCGTCGGGGAGTGCCTGGAGATCCACGGTCCGGTCGACCCGGAGCTGTTCGACACCGCGCTGCGCCGGGTGGTCGACGAGGTCGACGCCCTGCACGTGACCTTCACCGACGACGGCGACGGCCCGCGCCAGGTCCTCCGCGACAGCTGGGACTGGGCACCGGTGCACCTCGACCTCGCCGCTGAACCGGTTCCCCGGGCCGCGGCCACGGCGTGGATGGAACAGGACCTGGCCCGCCCGCTGGACCCCGCCCGCGACCCGCTCTTCGGCCACGCGCTGATCCGGCTGTCGCCCACGGAGTTCCTCTGGTACCTCAACTACCACCACCTGGTGCTGGACGCGATCAGCAGCTCCATGGTCCGGGCGCGGGTCGGCGAGGTGTACTCGGCGCTCGCCGAGGGCGGCGCCGTGCCGCCCTGCCCGTTCGGCCCGCTGCGGGACCTCGTCGACAGCGACACCGCCTACCGCTCGTCCGCGGACTTCACCGCCGACCGCGCCTACTGGACCGGCCGCTTCGCCGACCTGCCCGCCCCCACCCGCCTCACCGACCGCCGCGCCACCGACCCGCACCTGGCCCTGCGGGTGGCCGGCGAGCGGGAACTGCGCCGCCCCGAGGCGCTGCGGGCGGCCGCGGAACGGGCCGGCGTCCGCTGGTCCCGGCTGGTGGTCGCCGCGACCGCGCTCTACGCCCACCGGCTCAGCGGCGCCCAGGACGTGGTGCTCGCCCTGCCCGTCACCGCCCGCCGGGGCACCGGCCGCGACCTGATGTCCGTACCCGGCACGATGTCCAACGTGGTGCCCCTGCGGCTGACGGTCCGCCCGGACATGCCCTGGGGCGAACTCGTCGCCCAGGCGGCACGCGAGGTCGAGTCGGCCGTCGCGCACGAGCGCTACCGCAGCGAGGACCTGCTGCGCGACCTCGGCGCGCCCGGCGGCATCGGCACGGCGTTCCCGCTGATCGTCAACATCATGGCGTTCAACGCCCGGCCGAGCTTCGCCGGGCACCCCGCCTCCGTGCACCACTTCGTGTCGGGCTCGACCACCGACCTGGCCGTGTGGCTCTTCGACTACCGCGACGGCAACCCCCCGCTGCTCCGGCTGCACGGCGCGCCGCAGGCGTACGGGGACGACGACCTCGCCGCCCATCAGCAGCGGCTGCTCGCCCTGCTGGAGGCCGTCGCGGACTGCGCCCCGGACGAGCCGGTCGGCCGGGTGGAGCTGCTGTCGGCGGGGGAGCGCGGGGTGGTGGCGGGTTGGGGTGCGGGGCCTGTGGTGGAGGCTCCGGTGGGGGGTCTGGCGGGTCTGTTCGCCGAGCGGGTGCGGGTGGCTCCGGGTGCGGTGGCGGTGGTGTGTGGTGGTGTGGCGCTGACGTATGCGGAGTTGGATGCGCGGGTGGGCCGGTTGGCCGGGGTGTTGGCGGGGCGGGGTGTGGGGCCGGAGCGGTTGGTGGTGGTGGTGTTGCCGCGGTCGGTGGAGTTGGTGGTGGCGTTGCTTGCGGTGGTT